>NZ_JBXPIZ010000004.1:0-444516 GCF_056863265.1 Parviterribacter multiflagellatus | reverse complement strand
AGTGGGACGGGCGCGGCGGGAGGCGGCGCCGTCCCGGCCGGCGGCGCGCCCGGGGCCGTGCCGCGCGGCGGCGCGTTGTTCGCTCCGCTGGCCGACCGGGCGTTCTTCGCCGCCGTCGCCCGCCACGCGGGGCCGCCGCCGCGCAGGGCGAGCCGCGCCGAGGTGCGCGCCGCCGAGCGCGTCCGGCGCGAGGTGCTCCGCCTGCGCGGCTGCCTGGGCGTGCTGCCGCAGGCGCAGCGGCGGGTGATCGTGCTGCGTGCCGGGCTCGGGCGGCCGTGGCCGCGGTCGGCCCGCACGGTCGCGCGGATCGTGGACGTCTCGCCACGGCGGGTCCGCGCGCTCACCGCGGCCGCGCTGACCGGGCTGCGCCGGTGCGGCGGGACCGTGAGCGGCGGCGCGGCGCCCGCGCTGCTGGTGACCACCCCGGCGGTCACGGCGCCCGACACCGCCGCAGACGCAACCGCGGTTCGTCACGACATCGCCACGGGTTCGCGCAACGATCACGCAGATGCGGGCAGGGACGCCGGCTCAGGCGGGGGCACCGGTGAGGATGAGACGCCGGGCGGGGTGAGCGGGCAGAGCGACTCCCGCGACGCCCCGCTCCCGCCCCCGGCCGCCGCGCCGTCACCGCGCTCGGCGAGCGGCGAGGACGGCGGCGCGACGCCGGTCGTCGTCACGCTGGCGGCGATGCTCGTCGCCGGCGGCACGCTCGTGCTCGTGGCCGACCGCGTCCGCGCGCGGCGCCACCGCCGCCTCGTGGACTCGTGGGAGGACGCGTGAGCGCGGGGCGCTACGCCCAGCGGCCGCGGTAGGCCTGCTGCTCGGGCGTCTCGACGTCGATCTCGACGCCGAGCGACGCGAGCTTCAGCCGCGCGACCTCGTCGTCGATCGCGGGCGGGACGGCCTGGACGCCGGGCGCGAGCTCGCCGTCGCCGGCGGCCGCGAGGTGCACCGCGCTCAGGGCCTGGAGCGCGAACGAGACGTCCATCACCGCCGCGGGATGGCCCTGGGCGGCGGCGAGGTTGACGACCTGGCCGCGCGCCAGGAGGTTGAGGCGCACGCCGTCCTCGACCTCGTACTGCTCGACGAGCGGCAGCACCTGCGCGACGCGGTCGCCCGCGAGCGCGCGCAGGTCCTCCAGCGCGATCTCGACGTCGAAGTGGCCGGCGTTGGCGAGCACCGCGCCGTCCTTCATCCGCTGGAAGTGCTCGGCGCGCAGGACGTCGCGCGAGCCGGTCACGGTCACGAACACGTCGCCCCGCGCGGCGGCCTCCAGCGACGGGAGGACCTCGAAGCCCTCCATCCGCGCCTCCAGCGCGCGCAGCGGGTCGACCTCGCAGACGATCACCGACGCGCCGGCGCCCCGGGCGCGCACCGCGACGCCGCGGCCGCTCCAGCCGTAGCCGAGCACCACGAGGGTCTGGCCGGCGAGCAGCATGTTCGTCGCGCGCAGGATGCCGTCGAGCGCCGACTGGCCGGTGCCGAAGCGGTCGTTGATGCCGCGCTCGGCGGCCGCCTCGTTGACGGCGAGGACCGGGCAGGCGACGTCGAGCGCGCGCAGGTGGACGAGGCCGCTGCGCGTCTCCTCGGTGGCGCCGCGCAGCGACGGGTGGAGCGCCGCGATCAGCTCCGCGCCATCGTCGAGGACGAGGTGGGGCTCCGCGGCCGCGACCGCGGCGAGGCCGTCGCGGTAGTCGCCGACGTGCACGTGCTCCCCCAGCGCCTCGGCGACGTCGTGCTGGGTGACGTACGGGTTGGCGGCGCACAGGTGCACCTCGGCGCCGCCGGCGCGGAGGGCGAGCACGAGGTTCGCCGTCTCCGCGGTGACGTGCAGGCAGGCGCCGACGCGGACCCCGTCGAGCGGGCGGTCCGCAGACAGACGAGCCCGGATCGAGCGGAGGACGGGCATCTGCCCGCCCGCCCACTCGATCCGGGCGAGGCCATTTCCGCTGGTGGCGGTGATGGCCTTAGCGCCTAATAGCGGTAGTGGTCGGGCTTGTACGGGCCCTCGACCGGCACGCCGATGTACGCGGCCTGCTCGGGCGTGAGCTTCGTCAGCGTCGCGCCGAGGGCCTCGACGTGGACGCGCGCGACCTTCTCGTCGAGGATCTTCGGCAGCACGTAGACCTCGGTCTTGTACTCGTCGTGCTTCGTGAAGAGCTCGATCTGCGCGATCGTCTGGTTCGAGAAGGAGTTCGACATCACGAACGACGGGTGGCCGGTCGCGTTGCCGAGGTTCAGCAGGCGGCCCTCGGAGAGGACGATGATCGAGCGGCCGTCCGGGCGGACCCACTCGTCGACCTGCGGCTTGATGTTGACCTTCTTGATGCCGTCGACCTTCGCGAGGCCGGCCATGTCGATCTCGTTGTCGAAGTGGCCGATGTTGCCGACGATGGCCTGGTGCTTCATGCGAAGCATGTGGTCGGCCGTGATGATGTTGAAGTTGCCGGTCGTCGTGACGAAGATGTCGCCTTCCTCGACGACCTCGTCGAGCGACCGGACCTCGTAGCCCTCCATCAGCGCCTGCAGGGCGTTGATCGGGTCGATCTCCGTGACGATGACGCGCGCGCCCTGGCCGCGCAGCGAGGCGGCCGAGCCCTTGCCGACGTCGCCGTAGCCGCAGATGACCGCGACCTTGCCGGCGATCATGACGTCCGTCGCGCGGTTGATGCCGTCGACGAGCGAGTGGCGGCAGCCGTAGAGGTTGTCGAACTTCGACTTGGTGACCGAGTCGTTGACGTTGATCGCCGGGAAGAGGAGCTTGCCCTCCTTCTGCATCTCGTACAGGCGATGCACGCCCGTCGTCGTCTCCTCGGTGACCCCGAGGATGCCCTCGCCGATCTTCGTGAAGCGCGTCGGGTTCTCGGCGAGCGAGCGCGTGAGGAGCTTGAGGATGACCCCGTACTCCTCCGAGTCCGCGGTGCTCGGGTCCGGCACGGCGCCGGCCTTCTCGAACTCGGTGCCCTTGTGGACGAGCAGCGTGACGTCGCCGCCGTCGTCGAGGATCATGTTCGGGCCGAGGCCGTCGCCGAAGTCGAGCGTCTGCTCGAGGCACCACCAGTACTCCTCGAGCGTCTCGCCCTTCCAGGCGTAGACCGGGACGCCGGACGCGGCGATCGCGGCCGCGGCGTGGTCCTGGGTCGAGAAGATGTTGCAGGACGCCCAGCGGACCTCAGCACCGAGCGCGGTGAGCGTCTCGATGAGGACGGCGGTCTGGATCGTCATGTGGAGCGAGCCGGTGATGCGCGCGCCCTTGAGCGGCTGCTGCTCGGCGTACTCCTTGCGGAGGGCCATCAGGCCGGGCATCTCGTGCTCGGCGAGCTGGATCTCCTTGCGGCCGAACTCGGCGAGCGAGATGTCGGCGACCTTGTAGTCCGTGGCGGTGGTGGCCATGGGGCTCCTAACGGGTCGGGATCGTCAGGCCGTCGTGGAGAGCAGCTTCATGTGCTTCTGCCGCTCCCACTCGAGCCAGTCGTCTGCGGGAACACGCGCGGGACGCTCAGGCTCGGCCTCGAACCACGCCTCCACCGCGCCGAGGAGCTCCTCGTCGCGGCGCAGGCGTAGCGCGAAGCCGACCTCACCGAGGCTGATGTCGTGCCGGTCGAGCAGCTCGCGCAGGGTGCGCAGGCGCTGCAGCTCGGCAGGGCCGTAGAGCCGGTAGCCGGACGCCGAGCGCTGGGGCTCGACGAGGCCCGCACGCTCGATGTAGCGCAGCATGCGGGCCGACCAGCCGGTCGTCTCGGCAGCCTCGTGGATGGTCAGGGCGTCCTGCACTGGCCCCGAACCTTACCACGGGCGTGTCAAGGTTCTGCGCGCGCGCCGGGCTCGGCGCGGCGGCCTCCTACTGCGTCGCGGTGAGGATCGACTTGCGCTTCTTGTGCGACTGCTCGTAGAGGCGGACGACGGCCTTCGTGGCCTCGTCGGCGCCGCGGACGCGGTCGACGATGTCGGGCGCCTTCATCTTCGTGTAGTTCGGCCACGGCTCGTCGACGCGCAGGTTCGCGGCCGGCGTGGCACCGCCCTCGGTCTCGACGACCGTCGGCGTGTCGTCCACGGTCTTGACCTGCGAGATCGGGGCCGGGGTGACGTCGGTCGGGCGGCGGTTGCCCTCGGGCGCGACCGGGCGCGGGCTCGTGCTGGAGGCCGCGGTCGGGTCGGGCGAGCCGGCGACGGCGGCGTCGCCCGGGGCGTCGGCCGTTCCCGCCACACCGCCGGAGGCGCCCGCGGCGCTCGTCGGCTCGGCCGGCGCCTTCGCGCGCTGGACGCCGCGGGAGGTCGTCGCGCGCCGCCGGGCGGTCGTGCGCGGCGACGGCGTGCGCCGGCCGGTCCCGCCGCGGGCGGGCGACGACGGCTCGGGCGCGGGAGCGGGCCTCGTGGCGACGGCGCGGTCCGTGTCCGACGGCCGCGTCCCGGCGGGCGCGGCGCCCGGCGCGGCCGCCGCCGACGCGGTGGGCGTGGTGGGCGCGTACCGGTCGTCGCCGTTGTGCCCCCGGTGCAGGGCGTGCTCGGCGATCGACTTCGGGACGGCGGTGACGAGCTTCACGGCGTGCGTCGCAACGGACACGCCGACCCGCACGGGCGTGAAGAGATCCATGTCCAGTGCCCTGCCCGTCGGGCAGGGCACCGCAAACCGGAGTGTGAGCTACCGCTCGGCGAGCTGGGACTTGAGCCGCTCGATCACCGTGACCGGCGTGGGATCGATCCCCCGCAGGACGGCGACGTAGAGCGACACGAGGTCACCGAGGAGCACGAGCGAGAAGACCCGCTCGACCGCGTTCTTGCCGCGCGTCTCCACGCGGAAGGTGTGCGCCGCGTTGGGCTCGACCATCCACGAGGTCAGCTCGATGCGCGCGCGGACGCGGGGGTGCAGGTCCTCGTCGTCGAGGAAGATGGCCGAGAACGGGCCGAGGCCGTCCGAGCCCTCCCAGCCGACGATCTCGTTGTGGTCGAGCTCGGGGAGCTCGTGCGAGAACGACGGCACCTTCGCGTTCTCGTTGAGCTGGGTCTTCCAGCGGTACGCGATCGGCGACGTCAGGCCGGCGCCGGCGATGATCGGCACCGTGCCCACGAGCGCGCGGGCCATCGTCTTCGACAGCGAGTCGTCGGCGCCCTCGGGCCCCCACTCGTCGACCAGCGCCTGCGTGTGCGACGCGGCGACGTCGACCTCGGACGTCATGCGCGGCGCGACGCCGCAGAGCGCCGCGACCTCGAGCGTCGCCACCGTCAGGTACGCCACCGCGGCGCGCGGCTGGAAGCCGCCGGGGATCGGGATCACCGGCACGCCGTCGGCGCGCGCCTGCTCGGCCAGCCGGCCGCCGCTCGTCACCACGACCCGCCGCGCGCCGACGTAGCCCGCGGCGTCGTAGCAGGCGAGGGTCTCCTCGGTGTTGCCGGAGTACGAGGCGCAGAGCACCGTCGTCTCGGGCGTCGCCCACGGCGGCAGGCCGTAGCCGCGCGAGACCGCGATCGGCCGCGACGCGTGGTCGCCCAGCGCCGCACGCGCGAGCCCGCCGCCGATGGCCGAGCCGCCCATGCCGGCGACGATCAGGCCGCCCGGGGAGTCCCAGCCCTCCATGAGGCCGCTCGCGCTCTCGACCCGCCACAGCGCATCGCGCAGGTGATCGGGGATCGACAGCACGTCCGCCAGCAGGCCGGAACGGTCGATCTGGCCGATCGCCTCACGGGTGAGCATCCCACCCGCCATCAGAACTTGACTGCACCCTCGGGGATGTCCACGTGCGGGAAGACTCGCATGCCCTGAGCGATCACGTTGTCTGCCCCCACGGTCACCCCCTCGCCGAGCACCGCGCCGCCGGTCACGTGGACCCCGTCGCCGACCACCGCACCGGCGGCAACCACGCAGTCGCGGAGCACACACTCGGCGCCGATCTTCGCGCCCTGCATGACGACGGCGCGCTCGATGTTGGCGCGCGGGCCCACGGTCACGCCGGGGCCGAGGACGACGAGCGAGCCCACGTGCGCGCCCTCGCCGATGACGCAGTCGCGCTCGACGACCGCGGGCGGGACGACGCGGCCGTCGCCCTGCACCGACTCGTCGATCGCGAGGTAGCCGACGCCGAGACGCTCGGCCACCTGCGTCTTGACCTGCTTCTCGATGATGTCGAACGTGCCCTGCAGGTACCGCGCGGGCGTGCCGATGTCCATCCAGTACGCGCGGCGGTCCGCGAAGCCGTAGAGGCCGTCGCCCACGAGCCGCGGCCAGATCTCGCGCTCGATCGACACGTTCCTGTCCGGCGCGATCAGGTCGACGACCTCGCGCTCGAGGATGTACGCGCCGGCGGAGATCAGCGGATCGGCCGGGACCTGGTCGGCCGGCGGCTTCTCGACGAAGCCCCCCACCGACCAGTCGTCGCGGCAGCGCACGAGGCCGTACGCGGACGGGTCGTCGACCGGCACCAGCGCCAGCGTCCCCTTCGCCCCGGTCCGCTCGTGCTGCGTCAGCTGGGCGGTCAGGTCGAGGTCCGTGAGGACGTCGCCGTTGAGCATGAAGAACCGCTCCGCCAGCAGCGACTCGGCGAACTTCAGCGCGCCGGCCGTGCCGCGGGGATCCGGCTCCTCCACGTACGTGATCTTCAGGCCGTACTGCGAGCCGTCACCCAGCACGTTCCGCACCGCCGTCGAGAGGTAGCCCATCAGCAGCACGACGTCGTCGACGCCGTGCGACTTGAGCCACTCGAGCATGTAGGCGAGGAACGGCCGGTCGACGAGGGGGACGACCGGCTTGGGCACGGTCGACGTCAGCGGCCGCAGCCGCGTCCCCTCGCCGCCGACGAGGATGACGGCCTGCATGCTCAGACGGTGATCTCGCCGGTGGGCTCGGCGGCGAACTCGCGGTCGGTGCCGCGCCCGACGCCCTCGTACTTGAGGCCGGCGGCCCGGACGGCGTCCGGATCGAGCGCGTTGCGCCCGTCGATGACGAGGTCGCCGCGCATCGCCGAGGCGACGGCGCCGAAGTCGAGCTCGCGGAACTCCTGCCACTCGGTGACGAGCACGACCGCGTCCGCGTCCTTGACCGCGTCCAGCGCGGACGGCGCGAACTCGACGCCGCGCATGAGCTTGCGGGCCTCCTCCTCGGCGATCGGGTCGTAGCCGACGACGGTCGCGCCCTCGCCCTGCAGCCGCCCCGCGAGCACGAGCGAGGAGGCCTCGCGCATGTCGTCGGTGTCCGGCTTGAACGCGAGCCCGAGGAGCGCGATGCGCTTGCCCGGCAGCGCGCCGACGTGGCGCTTGAGCTTGCCGATGACGCGCCGCTTCTGCAGCTCGTTGACCTCGATGACCGCCGACAGCAGCTGGAAGTGGTAGCCGGAGTTGCCCGCGAGCTGCTTGAGCGCGCTGACGTCCTTCGGGAAGCACGAGCCGCCGAAGCCGATGCCCGGTTGGAGGAACTTCTGGCCGATGCGGTCGTCCAGGCCCATGCCCTTCGCGACCTCGAGCACGTCGGCGCCCGTCTCCTCGGAGACGTTCGCGATCTCGTTGATGAACGAGATCTTCGTGGCGAGGAACGCGTTGGACGCGAGCTTGACCATCTCCGCCGAGGCGATGTCCATCCGCAGGATCTCCGCGCCCAGCGGGGCGTAGAGCTCCTCGACGGCCTGGCCCGCCCAGTCGCCGTCGTCGCCGATGACGACGCGGTCCGGGTGGAGGAAGTCCTTGACGGCCGAGCCCTCCTTGAGGAACTCGGGGCACGAGACGTAGCGGAAGCCGGCCTTGCCGGTGTCCTGGAAGTGCCGCTTGATGTGGCGGCCGGTGCCGACCGGGACGGTCGACTTCATCACCAGGGCGTGCTCCTCGGAGGCGGGCATCGCCTCGACGACGGAGTACACGGCGCTCAGGTCGGCGTCGCCGGAGTACGACGGCGGGGTGCCCACGGCGACGAAGAGCAGGCGCGCGTGCTGCAGCGCGTCCGCGATGTCCGTCGAGAAGTGGAGGCGCCCCTTGTGGCGCTCGACCAGCTCCGCCAGCCCCGGCTCGTAGATCGGGATCTCGCCCCGCTTGAGGCGGGCGATCTTGTCGGCGTCGATGTCGATGCACCAGACCTCGTTGCCGAGCTCTGCGAAGCCGGCCGCGGTGACGAGGCCGACGTAGCCGGTGCCGATGACGCCGATGGGTTCACGCTGGCTGCTCATAAGGGAGTCGGACAATCTAGCCGTAGGGGAGGACCGCAGGGCCGCCTAGCCGCCGACGCGCTTGAGCGACGAGGCGATGGCGATCATCTGCCGGTTGGTCAGCGAGCGCAGGAGCGTGTTGGACACCCAGTACGCGCCCTTGTCGGTCTTCCACGCGACCATCCGCAGGCGCGAGCCGTCGCGGAAGAGCATCAGCTTGCGGCCGCGCGAGGTCTGGTAGCCGGACGGGCTGTTGAGCAGCGGCGGGTTCTTCCAGTTCGTGCCCTGGATGCCGTAGTACTCGCCCAGGCCGGGAGCCTCGACGGTGAACCGGTAGGCGCGGTAGCGCTTGCGGTCCGGGTCGAAGAGGTCGTAGGTGCGCGGCTTGTCGGACTCGAAGCCGTCCCACATGCGTCCGCCGGTGCGGATCAGCGTCGGGTAGTAGAGCGGGAACGGGACCTTCGGCTGCGCGAGGATCGCCGAGTCCTCGACCGGCGTGCCGGTCGGCGACAGGCCGGGGACGCTCGACGCGCCGCTGCTCTTCTTGCGCTTGGACGACTTGCCGGACGAGGAGGACGTGCCGCTGGAGCGCGCCTTCGTCGACTGGGTCGTCTTGGACGCCTTCACCTCGAGGAACTCGTTGCGCACGCGCGCCAGGTTCTCGGGCGTGATCGTCACGAACTCCTGGCCGAGGTCGGCGCGGAAGTTGACGCGCCGCAGCGGCGAGCGGGACGCCTCGTAGGTGAGCTTGAGGAGCCGCAGCACCGCGGCGCTCGAACGGATGTCGGTGTCCGTGTAGCGCCCGAACAGCTCCAGCAGCTCCTCGCGGTCCTGGAACAGCCGCTCGATGCCCAGCTGGTCCTTGGCCTCCGACAGGTAGTGCTGCTGGCGGGCGCCGCGCACGATGTCGGTGTCGAGGTGGCGGAAGCGGACGAAGTCGAGCGAGTCCTGGCCGCACAGCTTCTGGTAGCCGGGCTTGAGGTCGATCGTCGCGTAGTTCGAGTCGCTCGCGACCGGCGGGTTGTTGTCGTTGAAGTAGCGGCGGTCGACGTCGATGTAGAAGCAGCCGAGCCGCTTGACCGCGCGCGTGAAGGCCCCGAAGTTCACGTTGACGACGTGGTGGATCGGGAAGTCGCCGCCCATCAGCTGCTTGACCTTCTGGACGGTCGCCTTGGGCCCGCCCATCGAGTACGCGGCGTTGATCTTGTCGTTGTACGTCCCGCCGTCCTTGCTCTGGTACGTGACCTTCAGGTCGCGCGGGATGGAGAGGATCGCGGTGGCGTCCTCGTCCGGATCGAGGCGCACGAGGATGATCGTGTCCGAGCGCGGCTTGATGCCGGCCTTCGTGTCGCCCCAGCGGCGGTCCGAGCCGATCAGCATGATCGTCTGCGGCTCGCCCGAGTCGACGTCCTCGAGGACCTCGTCGACGCCTTCGAGCGGCTTGTTGTACCGGGTGAACGCCTCGAGGGACGAGTCGACCTCGAGCAGCACGGCGGTCGCGCTCGCGGCGGCGGTGAAGAACGCGATCGCGACCATGGCCGCGAGGAAGCGCTTCCACATCCCCCACGCCAGGCGCGGCGGGTGATCTGATGGGGGCAGGGCGCTCACTTGGCGGTCTTCAGCGAGGCCGCGATGGCCAGCATCTCGTCGTCGCTCAGCTTCATGTTCAGGGTGTTCGAGATCCAGTACGTGCCGGCGTCCGTGCGCCACGCGACGAAGCGCAGCTTGGAGCCCGCGCGGAACAGCTCGAGCTTCCGTCCCTTGATCCGCCGCGTCCGGCTCGGGTTCTTGAGCAGCGGCGGATCCTTCCAGGTCGTGCCCTGGACACCATAGAACTGCCCGGCGTTCTCGTCCTCCGCCACGGTGAAGCGGAACGCCTGCCGCAGGTGGCCCTCGCGGTCGCGCAGCTGGTAGAGCCGCAGCTTGTCGTCGTACTTGCCGCGCTGCGTGAGGTGCGTGGGGTACTTGATCGGGAAGCCGAGCCGGTCGGCGCGCCTGCCGGTGTCGCGGACGAGCTTGGCGCCCTCCTCCCGCGCGTCGCGCAGTTGCGCCTGCGCGACCGTGCCGCGCTTCTTCTTCGACACCGCCTTCTTCTTGGGCGCGGTGCCGTCGATCTCGGCCTGCGTCTGGCCGCCGTGGAGGAACTGGAAGACCGCGCCGGCGATCTGGTCGGGCGTCGACTCGACGTACGAGATCTTCTGACCGTCCTCGCCGCCCTCGTCGACGAACGTCGCGGGGAACTCGACCTGCCGCACCGGGTGGTCGCGCGAGGCCAGCGCCAGCTTGGCGATCGACAGGAAGCCGGCCTTCTCGCGCAGCCGGCCGTTGGTCTGCATCGAGTCGGCCACGATCTGGCCGAGGTCCTTGATCTGCTCCTCGACCGACCCGTTGGAGATCTGGTCGACGATCTGGTCCTTGGCCGCGCGGAGCAGGTCCTGCTGGCGGGCGGCGCGCACGAGGTCGGTGTCGAGGTGGCGGAACCGCGCGTAGTCGAGCGCCTTGATGCCGCACAGCTTCTGGTAGCCGGGCGGGATGTCGATCGCGTCGTAGCGCTGGCCGATCGGGACGCCGACGTTGGAGTGGTAGTAGCGCCGGTCGACGTCGACGTAGAAGCAGTCGAAGTAGTTGACGGCCCTGCGGAAGCCCTTGAAGTTGACGTTCGCGACGCCGTGGATCTTCAGGCCCGTGATCGACTTGATCGTCTGGAGCGTGAGCTTCGGGCCGCCGAGCGCGTACGCGTCGTTGATCTTCGCCAGGCCGTGGCCGGGGATCTGCACGCGCAGGTCGCGCGGGATCGACAGGACGGTCGTTGCCTTCTGCTCGTCGTCCATCCGGACGAGCATCATCGTGTCCGACCGCGCGGGCTCCTCGTCGTCCTTCTGCCAGCGGCCGTCGGAGCCGATCAGCAGGAGCGTCTGGGGCTCGCCGGGCTCCGGCTTCTCGATCTCCTTGTTGATGTCGGGCGCGAGGATCTGCGGCGGCTCGATGTCGGGGAGGATCTCGTCGATCTTCAGGAGCGCCGCGGTCGCGCTGGCGCCCGCGGTGAGCACGATGATGAGCACCGCAGCGAGGAACGCACGCAGGAGCATGCTGCGATCCGCGCGCGGCGTGTCCATCAGGCGAGGCCGCCGTCGATCGCGCGCAGGTCGGCCGGGGCGGAGGCATCCTCCTCGGCCAGGCGCTCCGGGAGCATCGTGATGAAGTCGGTCAGCGTCTGGCGGTACCGCGCGAGCGACGCGATCGACACCCACTCCTCCGGGCCGTGGTGGCCGGCGCCGGTGGGGCCGAACTCGACGCCGGGGATGCCCGCCTCGAGGAACGTGATGACGTCCGACGCGCCGTCGCGGCCGACGCTCAGCGACTCCTCCCCGGCCGTGTAGCGGCGCACGGCGGCGCGCAGCGCGACGACGTACGGGTTCGTGCGCGAGACGACCGCGGGCGGCCACGTGAAGCAGCGGACGATCTCCAGATCGGCGATCTCGCGGATCTGGGCCAGGATCGCGCCGGGGTCCTGGTTGGGGAGATAGCGGATGTCGACGTCCATCTCGCAGCGATCGGGGACCTTGTTGAAGGCGTCGCCGCCGTTGATCCGCGCGAGGTTGATGGACGGGCGGTCGAAGAGGTCGGACGACTCGCGCGAGAACGGCAAGGTCTCGATTCGCCGGAACGCGTCATGGGCCTTCAAGATCGCGTTGTCGCCGAGCCAGGGCGTGGAGCCGTGGGCGGCGGTGCCGGAGACCGCGGCGCGCAGCGCGAGCACGCCCTTGGCCTGGATGCCGATGTGCAGGTCGGTGGGCTCGCCGGTGATGGCGAAGTCGCCCTGGATGCCGTGCTCGCGGACGAGCCAGTCGATCGAGTGGCGCTCGACGTCCTCGGACTCCTCGTCGGGCACGCACGTGAAGACGACCCGCACGCGATCCTGGTCGGCGACGTCGCGCAGCGCGCACATCATCGCGCTCAGGCCGCCCTTCATGTCGTAGGCGCCGCGGCCGATCAGCCGGTCGCCCTCGATCCGGGGCGTGAACTGCTCCGGGTGCGCCGGGACGACGTCGAGGTGGCCGTGGAAGACGACGGTCGGCGGGTTGGTCTCGGGCGGCGGGCCCACAGCAGCGACCAACACGGGAAGGCCGTTGAAGTCGTGCTCCTGCACCGCGATGTCGCGGGCCTCCATCCAGCCCTTGACGAACCCGGCGGCGCTCCGGAGGCCGTCGAGCGTGCTCGTGTCGGCGCTGATGAGGCGTTCGCACAGCACGCGTTCGTCCATCCGAGCGAGTCTAGGGATCGATCGCGGCCTCATTCATCCGTAACCCGGACCGGCGAACCTACGCTGACGGTCAGGCTTCCAACGGGATTCCGAGAATTCGGGTGATCTCTTTGTGCAATGCGGCTAGTCGACGTCGACGGTTTGCCGCGACCAAGGGCGCGGTGTCGTGGTCTAGCACGCGCTGCACGACTGCCCGCTTGGAGATGTCGACAGATCGATCTCCAAGCTCGCAGCGCAACCACTCGCGCGCCGCGGTCGCTCGACCGAACGGTGCCAAAGACGACGCAGGCATCGCGACTCCATGACGGTCCCTTAGTTCTGCGTTCAGCGCCGTGAGGTACACGGCAGGATCGAGCAGATCTTCCAGAGACAGAGGACGGCTGCTGTCTCCGAGCTTCAAGATGCGCTCAGCCGGAACACCCGCATCGAGAAGTCGTTGCCGAAGACGCGCGCCGTCCGAGTCACCGTCAGTGACGTACGCGACGCGAGCCGCCGAGAGATCCAGCGCACCTAATGTCTCGGCGCTTGCCTCAGAGATGCCAGGCGCGACCTGATAGCCGAGAGCGGGCCTTCCTGTGACCTCTCGCAAGAGTGTCGGCAGTAGCATCGCATCCGTAAGGCCCTCAGCAACGACGGCATACCGAGCGGCCGAGAACGCCAGCGCTCCCGCGCCCATCGCGATGAGCAGCGGCGAATAGGCGCCCTGAAGGTCCGGCCGGCCCCAAACTCGGTTCTCGACTCTGCTGTGCTGCCACTCTCCCGCGGGGACGTCCGTCGGCCCGGTGGGTTCGATGAGGCGCACCCCGACGCCGATGTCCTCGGGAAGGCAACCCGCCGAATGAGTGGTGTAGATGACCTTGCCGGCTAGCTCCTGATAGGTCAGCACCCGCACGAAGTCCGCTTGTGCGTTGTAGTGCAGATGCGTCTCCGCCTCATCGATGAGCAGGACGACGTCCTGTCGCGCGCTAAAGCGCTCGACGTAGCTCATCAGCGCGACGAACTGCCTGAAGCCGTCGCTCCGCTCCGCGAGAGAGATGAATCGGCCTGGGGCACTCGTCACGAGTACATGAAGTGTGCGATCCGTGACACGGAACCGGACCGCGACGTTCGCTTGCGTCCAGCACTTCGCGAAGATCCGCTCAAGCGCACGGTTCGCCGAGAAGAGCAGCTCCTCGACGGTCGCCTCATCGCCAGCATCCACCGCAGCCACGAGATCAGCCACGTCGAGCGCCGAAAGCTCGGTGAGATTCCGAAGTGCGAGCGGAACCTTCTCGCCGAGCGTGTGCGTGGCCGGGAGCGCCCGATGTGGTTCGTCGAACATGAGGAACTCGGGTCGCTCGTCGAGCAGGCGTTGGGCCGCGAGCGCCCCCGGTGCGGGCCGAGCCTCGTTCTCGATCGCACTCCCGAGCTTCGTGAGAGCGTTTCGCTGTGCTGCGGTCGAGGGCTCCCAACCGGCAAGCTTCCCCGCCAATGATGTCAACGTCGCGACGTCGCTCTCAGCCAGCGACTCCTCCTGCTTCCGGAGCACGGTCAACGAGCTCCCGATGTCGGCCTGGAGTTCCGCGTCGTCTCGAAATCGCTTCTGTGCAGTGACTACCTCAAGCGCCTTCGCAGCCGCAAGCCGCGGCTCAATCGACCGGACGATCTCAGGCGCTACGTCGGCGTGAAGTCGTCCGCTCTCTCGCTTCCAGACATCGATCGTCCGGATCTCGGCTGCCTCGGGAATGTCCAGCAAGAGCTGTCGGTCTCGCTCTTCCAGCGCGAAAGTCGCTCGGACGCAAACGCGGCCGTCGCTGCCGCGCGTGGCGTCGCCGGGTGCGAACTCCCCGGTTCCGTTCAACTGCAGAAGCCCTCGAAGGAACGAGGACTTCCCCGCTTCGTTCGGACCGATGATCGCGACGACGGCCGACGCAACGTCCATGTTGGGAGCAACGTCTCGGAAGCGACGGTAGCCCCACATTCCGCATGACAAGAGACGCACGTGGTGCACGTTATTGGTGGTGCCGGTCGGTTCCGGCCTGTTCGGTAACGACCACCGTGCGCGAAGCACCACCCTGCTCAGCCGCGATGCGCCGTCTTCCGTACGCTCCTCCGTCGTGTCCGTCATCGTCATCCACGGAGGCGCGGGAGCCTGGAAGAAGGAGGGCGAGGAGCTCGTCCACGAGGCCCTGCGCGAAGCGCTGCTCGCCGGCGGCGAGATCCTCAAGCGGCGCGGCAAGGCCGTCGACGCCGTCCAGGCCGCGGTCGAGGTGCTGGAGGACTCGCCCCGCTTCAACTCGGGCCACGGCGCGGTCGCGACCGCCGACGGAACGGTCGAGCTCGACGCCGCGATCATGGACGGCATCGGGCCGCGGGCCGGCGCCGTGGCGGCGGTCACCGGCGTCAAGCACCCGGTCGCCCTCGCGCGCACGGTGCTCGACGGGACGCCGCACGTGCTGATGGTCGGCCGCGGCGCCGAGGCGCTCGCCGACGAGGTCGGGCTCGAACGCGTCCCGCCGGAGTACTTCACGCGCGCCGCCGAGCTGAGCGGCCCGGAGGCGATCCCGCTCGGCGAGGCCGCGTCGGCCCGCAAGCGCGCGGCGTCCGAGACGCCGTTCGACGAGGCGGAGACCGTCGGCGCGGTGGCGCTCGACGCGGCCGGCCACCTCGCCGCGGCCACGTCGACCGGCGGCATGAAGGGTCAGCTCCCCGGTCGGGTCGGCGACGCGCCGCTGCCGGGCAGCGGGACCTGGGCGCAGGACGGCGTCTGCGCGGTCTCGGCCACGGGCGACGGCGAGGCGTTCATCACGGCGGCCGTCGCGCACGAGGTCGCCGCGACGCTGCGCTTCAGCGAGCTGGGCATCGAGGAGGTCTGCTCGCTCGTGCTGCGCAGCCGCGTGCCCGGCACCGGCGGCATCGTCGGGGTCGACCCGCAGGGCAACGTCTGCCTCCCGTTCACGACGCCCGCGATGGCGCGGGGACTGCTGCGCACCGGCGGCGAGCCGTGGACGGCGATCGGGCCTGGGGACCCGCCCCGCCGCTGAGCCGGCGCGCCGCCGCCTTCCGCCTCACCGCGGTCGCCCTCACGCTGGCGTCCGCGTTCGCCGCGTTCTGGCTGCTCGACGTCCTCGACTCCGACGACGTGCGGTCGGTCGTCGACCCGTTCGGCGCGTTCGCCCCGGTCGCCTACGTCGTGGTCGGCGGGCTGCTCGGCGCGGCGCTCGTGCCGGGGCCGGTGCTGGCGGGAACGAGCGGGCTGCTGTTCGGGGCGGCGGTCGGGACGGTCGCGACGATCGCGGCGTCGGTGCTCACCGCCGTCATCGCGCTGCTGGCCGCGCGGCGCACCGCGGGCGACGCGGTCGAGGCGCTGTCCGGCCCGCGGCTGGAGTCGCTGGGTGAGCTGGCGCGCGAGCACGGGACGGTCGCGGTGATCGTGCAGCGGCTGATCCCCGGCGTCCCCGACGCGCCCGCGTCGTACGTGTTCGGCGCGCTCGGCCTGCGCGTGTGGCAGATCGCGCTGGGGACCGCGATCGGCGCGGCCCCGCGCGCGTTCTCCT
This sequence comes from Parviterribacter multiflagellatus, assembly GCF_056863265.1. Classification (NCBI taxonomy): domain Bacteria; kingdom Bacillati; phylum Actinomycetota; class Thermoleophilia; order Solirubrobacterales; family Parviterribacteraceae; genus Parviterribacter; species Parviterribacter multiflagellatus. The sequence goes on along the minus strand of NZ_JBXPIZ010000004.1, from coordinate 428,590 downwards.
ACACGTCGATCGGCGCGTCGCTCGACGACCCCGACTCGCCGCTGGCCTTCGCGGCCGTCGGGGTGCTGATCCTCACCGCGGTCGTCGGGGCCGAGCTGGCGCGGCGGCTCGTCACGCGTAGTCGTCGTGCGCGCCCCGCGCGTCCACCGCTTCCCCGATCCGGCGGAGCGCATGGACGTACGCCGCCGTCCGCAGGGTGAGGCCCTTCTCGCGCGCGAGGTCGCGGATGTTGCAGGTCTCGCGGACCATGCGGTCCTCCAGCTCGCGGGCGACCTTCTCCTCGTCCCACGGCAGGCCGGTGCGGTTCTGCACCCACTCGAACCAGCTGACGGTGACGCCGCCCGCGTTGACGAGGATGTCGGGGACGATCGTGACGTCGCGCTCGGCGAGGATGTCGTCAGCCGCCGCGCTGACCGGGCCGTTGGCGACCTCGAAGATCACCTTCGCGCGGACGTCGCGCGCGTTGTCCTCGGTGATCGCGTTCTCCAGCGCGGCAGGGCACAGCAGGTCGACGTCGAGCGCCAGGAGGTCCCGCGGGTCGATCTCCTTGGCGCCGTTGGCCTTCAGCCCGCCGCCGGCCTTCGCCTGGCGCGCGGCCGGGACGTCGATGCCGTCGGGGTTGTGGAGCGCGATCTTCGAGTCGCTGATCGCGACGACCCTGTGGCCGGCGTTGTGGAGCTGCTGGGCGAGGACCTGGCCGGCGTTGCCGAAGCCCTGGATGGCGACGGTGACGCTCTCGGCGTCGCCGTCGAGGAGGTCGGGGAGGAGCGTGCGGATCACGTGCCACGCACCGTCGCCGGTGGCGGTGTCGCGGCCGACCGAACCGCCCATCGAGACGGGCTTGCCGGTGACCACGCCGGGCTCGATGCGCCGCTTGATGATCGCGTACTGATCCATCATCCAGCCCATGACCATCGCGTTCGTCGCGACGTCCGGTGCGGGGATGTCGACGTCCGGCCCGATGACGTCGGCGACGGCGGAGACGTAGCCGCGGCTCAGGCGCTCCAGCTCGGATGTCGAGAGCCGCTTGGGGTCGACCGCGACGCCGCCCTTCCCGCCGCCGAACGGCAGCCCGAGCGCCGCGCACTTGAACGTCATCCAGAACGCGAGCGACTGCACCTCGTCCGCGTCGACGTCCGGATGGAACCGCACGCCGCCCTTCGTCGGCCCCCGCGTGTCGTCGTACCGGACCCGGTAGCCGGCGAACACCTCCAGCCGCCCGTCGTCCATCCGGACCGGGATCGACACCTTGAAGACGGACTTGGGGAGCTTCAGCCGCTCGATCGTGTCCCGCGACACGCCGGCGTGCTCGATCGCGGCCTCCAGCCGGCCGCTCGCGTCGGTGAACGTGCTCACCCGGCAGACCTACCTGTCGGGCGAGCCCGCTACACGTCGGGTTGCGCTAGCTGGTGTGGATGTGGATCCAGCCGTTCATGGTCGGATCGCCGATGTTCCAGTGGGTGTTGAGCCACGTGCTGCCGGTCGGCCACCACACGCTGAGGTAGTCGTCGCTGCCGCAGTCGATCGCGTTCCAGCTGCATGACGTCGTCGTGTACACCGGAGAGCCGGGAGGATCGTCCGGATCGCTGTCGTCGTAGCACATGACGTCGTGCCCGTCGGTGCAGTGGAGGTGGAGCGACGCGTGTGGCGCGCTGGGCTGCACCGCGCCCATCGTGTGCAGGACCTCGTGAAGCGCCGTATCGGTGACCCAGCACGTGTGGCCCGACCGGGTCGGCGACCGGTACACGGCGGCGACGTGACCTCCGAAGGTGTTGCTGAAGTTGGTCCAGGAGCCGACAGTCGCCGGCGTGGTGTCGCCGGTCGAGTCCTTGGTGATCATCTGGCCGCGGCCGCACTCGGTCGACCCCGACGAGGCGTCCATGTACACGAGGAACCGCTCGTCGCCCTTGTACTCGTACTCGCCGTCGTTGTCGCCGTACTGCGCTTCGACCGCGTCGACGATGTTGCCGAAGAAGGTCGGAGCACCGTGGTTGACCACCAGCGGCTCGATCGTGATGTTGCCGCCCTGATCGCAGTTCAGGCGGAGACGCGCCTCCTTGTACACCCCGTTGCGCGCCTGGCGGGAGTTCTGCGCGAGGAGGCCGTTGTTCGCGCGGAGGCTGAACCCGATCTCCTCGACGAAGGAGTTCAGCCGGTTCGGCTGGTCCGCGAAGTGCCCGTACAGCACGCGGTACCGCTTCGTTCCGTCACCAGCGCAGTTGGGCTGGATCTGCGGAACGTAGTCGATGTACTGCTTGCCGGGTTCGCTCTGCGGGGAGACCGCTGTCGCAGAGCGCTCGAGCCGCTCGTCCTTGAGCACGGTTCGCTTGTGCCCCCGATCGCCATGGGTGGTGACGACGACAGCGCCCACCCGCTCCTGTTCGACGTCGAGCTCGTGGTCGATGCCGTCGTGGGCGGACGCCGTGGGCGCGCACGCCGCGGCGGTGATGACGGCCCCTGCCAGGAACCGGCACAGCTGCGTTCTCCTCATGGCGCGGACGCTAGGCCGCGTCTGCGCTGCACCTCAAAATTGGTGGACGACCGTCGTACGCGAGGGTCAGGCCGCCAAGGCCTGACGGAGGTCCGCGACGAGGTCTACAGCGGACTCGACGCCGACGGAGAGGCGGACGAGGTCGGCCGGCACGGCCGCGTCGGAGCCCTCGACGGACTGGTGGGTCATCGCCTGCGGGACCTCGATGAGGGACTCGACGCCGCCGAGGGACTCGGCGAGCGTGAAGAGCCTCGTGCGGGAGACGATGCCGAGCGCGTCGGGGTGCTGGAAGGAGACCATGCCGCCGAAGCCGGGCCAGCGGACGTTCGTGACGCCGGGCGCCGTCTCGAGGAACGCGACGACCTCGCGGGCGTTGGCGGTGTGGGCCGCGACGCGCAGGTGCAGGGTCCGCAGGCCGCGGTGGACCAGGAACGAGTCGAACGGGCCGGACACCGCGCCGACGGCGTTCTGGACGAAGCGGACCTGCTCGTACAGCTCCGGCGAGCGCACGATCACCGCGCCGCCGACGACGTCGGAGTGGCCGCCCAGGTACTTCGTGGTCGAGTGCACGACGGCGTCCGCGCCGAGCTCCAGCGGGCGCTGCACGACCGGCGTCGCGAACGTGTTGTCGACCGCGATGACGATCTCCCCGCCGCCCGGCGCGGCGCGCACGAGCTCCACCACGCGCGCGACGTCGACGACGTTGAGGAGCGGGTTCGTCGGGGTCTCGATCCACACGACGGCGGTCTCGGGCCGGAGCGCGGCGACGACGTTCTCCGGCGTCGTCTGGTCGACCAGCGTGTAGTCCAGCCCGAACCGCGTCAGCACCTTGTCGACCAGGCGGTACGTCCCGCCGTACAGGTCGTTGGGGAGCACGACGTGCTTCCCCGCGCCGGCCGCCGCGGTGAGCAGCGCGTGGGTGGCGGCCATGCCGGAGCTGAACGCGCTCCCGAGCCCGCCCTCCAGCTCGCCGAGCGCCTTCTCCAGCGCCGCCCGGGTCGGGTTCGCGCTGCGCGAGTAGTCGAACTCCTCGACGAACTCGCCGGGCCGCGGCTGGCGGTAGGTCGACGTCTGGTGGATGGCAGGGATGACCGACCCGAAATGCGGGTCGGGCTCCAGGCCGGCGTGGACGGCGCGGGTGGCGAAGTCGCGGGTGTCGCGGGCGGTGTCGGAGGCGCTCACCGGGCGAGCGCCTCCAGCAGGTCCGCGCGCGTCACGATGCCCGCCGCGCGCCCGTCGATCGTCACGAGCAGCGCCTGGCGGTCGCCCTGCAGGAGCGCGACGGCCTCGGTGGCCGGGTCCTCGGCGGCGACCGCCGGGAACGGCGCCTCCATCACCCGCACGACCTCCTCGCCGAGCATCTGCGCGTCGGACACCGCGTGCCGGAGCAGGCCGGACTCGGAGACCGATCCCACCACCGCCTGCGGGTCGTGCGCGGACACCACCGGCAGCTGCGAGACGCCGTGCTCGTGCAGCAGCGCCACCGCGTCGCGGACCTTGTCGTGGGTGCGGACGGAGACGAGGCCGGGGACCATGCCCTCCTCGGTCTTGCGGCGAAGCACCTCGCCGACGGTCTGGGCGCCGCCGCGCTCGAGGAACCCGTACTGGGTCATCCACGCGTCGGAGTAGATCTTGCTCAGGTAGGAGCGGCCGCCGTCGGGGAGGATCACGACGACGAGTGCGTTCGGGTCGGTGATCTTCGCCGCCGTGCGCAGTGCCGCCTCGACGGCCATGCCGCCGCTGCCGCCCGTGAGGATGCCCTCGACCGCCGCGAGCTTGCGCGTCATGAGGAACGAGTCCTTGTCGGAGACCGTCTCCCACTGGTCGACGATGTCGCGGTCGAACGTCTCGGGCCAGAAGTCCTCGCCCACGCCCTCGACGAGGTACGGCTTGACCTCGTCGTTGGAGTAGATCGAGCCGACCGGGTCGGCGCCGACGATGACGATGTCGGGGTTCTGCTCCTTGAGGTACTTGCCGGTGCCGGAGACCGTGCCGCCCGTGCCGACGCCGACGACGAGGTGGGTGATCTTGCCCTCGGTCTGCTCCCAGATCTCGGGGCCGGTCGACGCGTAGTGCGCGGCCGGGTTGGCCGGGTTGAAGTACTGGTTGGGCTGGAACGCGCCGGGGATCTCGGCGGCGAGGCGGTCGGCGACGCGGTAGTAGGACTGCGGCGAGTCCGGCGGGACGTCGGTCGGCGCGACGACGACCTCGGCGCCGTAGGCGCGCAGGAGGTCGATCTTCTCGGACGACATCTTGTCGGGCATGACCGCGACGACGCGGTAGCCCTTCAGGCGCGCGGCGATGGCGAGGCCGGTGCCGGTGTTGCCGGAGGTCGGCTCGACGATCGTGCCGCCAGGACGGAGCTTGCCGTCGCGTTCGGCGGCCTCGATGAGCGCGACCGCGACGCGGTCCTTGATGGAGCCACCGGGGTTGAGCGATTCGACCTTCGCGACGAGCTGGGGCGTCAGGCCGGCGCCCAGCCGCGCGAGCCGGACCAGCGGCGTGTCGCCGATCGCGTCGAGGATCGAGTCCTTGATCGCGCCGGTGCGGGTCTCAGGGAGCGCAGACATGTCTCCGAGTGTAAGAACGATTCGGGCTATGTCCAGGACCTCCGAAGATCCTGCGAAACTTCCGCGATATGGCGAACTTCCCACCGCTCGACGCGACCGACCGCGCCATTCTCGAAATCCTGGCCGACGACGCGCGCATCCCCAACAACCAGCTCGCCGAGCGGGTCGGCGTGGCGCCGTCGACGGCCCTTGCTCGCGTGCGCGCGCTGCGCGCCAACGGGGTCATCACCGGCTTCCACGCCGAGGTCGAGCTGGCGGCGCTCGGCCGGCCGCTGCAGGCGATGATCGCGGTCCGCCTCGCGGTCCACGCGCGCGGGCAGATCGAGGACTTCACCCGCCACGTGCGCGGGCTCGCGGGCGTGCTCAGCATCTTCCACATGACCGGCCCGGTCGACTACCTCGTGTGGGTCGGAGCGGCGGACGCGCAGGACCTGCGCGAGTTCGTCGTCGACCACCTCGCCACGCACCCGGCGGTCGCGCACGCGGAGACCTCCCTCATCTACGAGCACCGCCGCGGGCCTGGCATCCACCCCGCGCTCCCCGTCGCCTGAGCGTCCACGCCGCTTGGGCGACGCGGCGACCACTGGTACCGTCGCGCCCCGGTTCAGGGACCGACGACCCGGAGGTAGGACGTGCGCGCTGCGCTCGTGACGATGATCGTGGCTGCCTGCTGCGGCGCGCTGGCGCCGGGCGCGGCGGCGGAGTGGACGGAGCCGGCGCCGCTGTCGGACGTCGTGGACCTCGCGTGGGTCCCGCGTCTGGCGTACGACGGCGCCGGGAACGGCACGGCGGCATGGCTGCAGGGCGTGCCGGCGCAGGCGCCGCGGATCATGACGGCCGACCGCCCCGCCGGCGAGGGATGGCAGGAGCCCGTGAAGCTCAGCCTCGACACGCGGCCGGCGGGCACGAACGGGGCGGGCGACCGCGGCCGGATGGCCGAGGGCGGCGTCGAGCTGGCGGTCAACGCCCGCGGCGACGCGGTCGTCGTCTGGGCGGAGCGCGACGTCAACGGCTCCGCTGGCGCGTGGAACGCCCGCATCCGCGCGCGGCTGCGGCCGGCCGGCGGCACGTGGGGTCCGACGCGCGACGTCTCAGGCGTCGTCCAGACCACGCTCAACGTCTCCGACCTGGCGCTCACCGACGACGGCGAGGCGCTCGCCGCGTGGACCGTTCCGGTGAACGGCACGACCACCGAGCTGCACGCCGCGCGCCTCGCGCCCGGCGCGTCGGACTGGGACGCGCCCGACGTCCTCGCGGCGGGCGCGGGGGAGCGCGCCAGTGCCGCCCGCCTCGCGTTCGCGCCCGACGGCGCCGCGCTCGTCGCGTGGACCCACGCCGCCGGCGGCACGACGGTCGTCCGGACCCGGACGCGCAGCACGGGCGGGGCGTGGGGCGCGCCCGCCGACGTGCCGTCGCCCGGGACGAGCGCCGGCACACCGGCGATCGCGGTCGACGCGGACGGCGACGGCACCGTGGCCTTCACCGAGTCGAACGGCACCCACCGCGTCGTCCGCGCCAGCCGCCGGGCGGCGGGCGCGTCGACCTGGTCGGCGTCCGAGCAGGTGTCGGCCGCGGGCGGCAACGCGGAGTTCGTCGACCTGGTGATGGAGCCCGGCGGCGACGCCCTCGCGGCGTGGTCGCGCGACAACGGGACGGACGTGGTGGCGCAGGCGGCCCGCCACCCGGCAGGCAGTGGGTCGTGGCAGTCGCCGGACGACCTGTCCGCGGCGGGACTCGACACCCGCAACCTCGCGCTGGTGCTGGACGAGCAGGGCACCGCGACGGCGACGTGGATGGCGTACGCAGGCGGCGTGGGCACGCTGCAGGCGGCGCGGCGCACCCCTGCGCCCGACCGCGACTGGGAGCCCGCCCGGGACCTCGCGACGGAGCTGGACGAGTACGGCGTCCCGGCGGTGGCGGCGGCGCCCGGCGGCAACGCGACCGTCACCGCCCTCTCGCTCGGCAGGACGCTCCTGTCGACGGTCGACTTCGACGCCGCGACGCCGTCGCTGAGCGACCTCGTGGCTCCCGTGACCGGCATCGCGGGGACCCAGCTGAGCTTCTCGGTGCAGGCGAGCGGCGCGACGGGGGTCACCTGGGACTTCGGCGACGGCACGACCGCCACCGGCACGAGCGCGACGCACGCCTTCGCGGCGGCGGGGTCGTACACCGTCACGGTGCGCGCGACCGACGGGTTCGGCGCGCCCGCGACCGCGAGCGCGACGGTGAGCGTGTCGCCGCTGACCGGCGATCCGGGTCCGGGCGGCGGCGATCCGGGCCCGGCCGGCGGTGGTGGCGGTGGCGGCGGCGCGACGCCCGGCGGCGCGACGACGACCACCCCGACCCCACCCGTCCCGCCGCGCCTGCGCGTCCAGCTCGCGGCCCCCGCCCAACGGCTGGCGACGGTCGCCGAGCGGCGCTCGCTCGCGCTCACCTGCACCCTGCCGATCGCCGGCCGGTGCACCGTGCGCGTGACGGTCGACGCCGCGACGGCGCGCGCGCTCGGGCTCAAGGTCGCGAAGGGCGCGAAGCGCGTGACGGTCGGGACCGTGCGGTCGGCGGCGAAGGCGAACCGGAAGACGACGCTGCGGCTGCGGCTGAGCAAGGCGGTCGCGCGGCGCTTGGCCAAGCGGCGCTCCGTCGCCTTCGCGGTGCGGGCCGAGGGCGTTGCCGGGGACGGCTGGCGCGCGGCGGCGACGGCCACGCTCACCGTGCGGCGCTGAGGCGTCAGACCGGGTCGGTGGGCCGGCGGACCGTCAGCGCGATCATCGCCACGTCGTCGCGCGGGCGGCCGCCGGACGCCGCGAGCACCGCGCCCTGCACGCGCTGGAGGATGCGGGAGGGCGCCTGGCCCGCGAGGTCCGCGAGCAGCGCGGGCAGGTGCTGCTCGGTGAACATGCCGTTCGGCCCGCCCGCGTCGACCACGCCGTCGGTGTAGAGCACGAGGACGTCGCCCGGGTCGAGGCGCTCCTCGACGTCGAACACGAGCACCTCCGGCTCGAGCCCGAGCAGGTGGCCGAACTCGCCGACCTCGCGCACCGACCCGTCGCGCCGGACGACGAACGGGCGTGGGTGGCCGGCGATGCTCACCGTGATGCGCAGCCCGTCGCCCTCGCGGTCGAGCCGCACGCACGCGACGGACGCGATGCGGTGGCCCTCGCGCTCGGCCAGCAGCGCGCCGTTGAGCACGCGCAGCAGACGGCTCGGAGCGCTCTCGTAGGCGGCGACCGCGCGCATCGTGTGGCGCGCGAGGCCGGTGATCGCGGCAGCGGCCGGCCCCTTGCCGACGACGTCGCCGATCACGACCTGCCAGCCGCTGCCGGACGCGAACAGGTCGTAGAAGTCGCCGCCGACCTCGTTCCCCTCCCCCGCCGCGCTGTACCGCGCGGCGACGTCGAGCCACGGGATCGCGGGGAGCCGCGGCGGCAGCAGCTCCTCCTGCAGCGACACCGCGACGCGGTCGCGCTGCGCGTAGAGCGTCGCGTTGTCGAGCGCGAGCGCCGCGCGGTCGGCGATCGCCCGCGCGAGGCTCAGCGTCTCGGGCCCGAACGTGCGGGCGTCCTCGCGGGTCCCGTCGGTGGCCAGCGCGAGGTCGCCGAGGATGCGCCCGCGCGCGACGAGCGGCACGACGCACGACGAGCGGAACCCGATGTCGCGCAGGATGCGCAGGTGCTCGGCGTCCTGAGCGACGGCCTGGAGCATCGCGTCGGGGATCTCCGGGACCAGCTCGGGCTCGCCGGTGCGGACGACCGCCGCGCTTCCGGCCGGCGCCTCCGGGTCGATCGGGTAGCGCTGCTCGAACTCGCGCAGCGCCGCGGACTTCGCGGGGTCGCGGTGGCCGTAGGCGACCCGGTCGACCCGCCCGTCGCGCGCCAGCTCGACGAAGCACCAGTCGGCGACCTCCGGGACGACGAGCTTGACGATCGCCTCCGCGGTCTCCTCGACGCTGAGCGCGGTGGAGAGCAGGTGGCCGGCGCGGGCGAGCAGCGCGTCGCGGCGATGCGCGTCGGCCAGCTCACGCTCGCTGCGGATCCGCTCGGTGACGTCGACCGCGGCGATGCCGATCGCGTCGCTGCCGGCGAGCGGGAAGAGCACGACCTGCCACCAGCGCTCCTCACTGGCGCCCGGCAGCGTCCCCGAGCCGATCAGCCGCTCGACCTGCCCGGACTCCCTGACCCGCCGCAGCGCCTCCTCGGCGCGCTCGCCGACCGGCCCGATCACCTCCGACGGCCGCCGCCCGATCAGCCGGTCGGCGGTCGTCCCCGACAGCTCGGCGAGCGCGTCGTTGACCGCCGCGTAGCGCAGCTCGGCGTCGAACGCACCGAGCCCGACCGGCGCGGACCCGAACAGCTCGTCGATCACCTGCTCCCTCCTGCCCTCCCGAGCACCCCGACGAACCTTACGGACGGCGGTTGCAAAGCGACAGCCGCTGGCGCGTAGGCCGTTTCGGCGGCGCGTCTCGCGGGTCCGACCGGCGACATGTTCTTCCACCACAAGGATCTCGCCTACACGGTCCGCGTCGACAAGCCGAACCCCGTGTTCGCGCGGATGCTGCAGCAGGCGATCGGCGGGCCGGAGGGCGAGCTGCGTGTGATGACGCAGTACCTCTTCCAGGGCTGGGGCTACCGCGGGCCGGCGAAGTACCGCGACCTGCTCATCTCGACCGGAACGGAGGAGATGGGGCACGTCGAGCTGCTCGCGACCGCCGTGGCGATGAACCTCGAGGGCGCGAAGTCCGAGATGGTCGACGAGGTGGTCACCAACCCGGCGGTGGCCGCGCGGATGGGCGCGCTGGAGCCGCGCCACTACCTCTCCGGCGGCCTGAGCGCCATGCCCTCCGACGCCAACGGCGTGCCGTTCAACGCGGCATCCGTCGACACCGCCGGCAACCTCATCGCCAACATGCGCGCGAACGTCGCGGCGGAGGCGGTCGGGCGCACGCTCGCGCTGCGCCTGCTCGAGCTGACCGACGACCCGGGCATGAAGGACCTGCTGCGCTACCTGATCGCGCGCGACACGATGCACCAGCAGCAGTGGCTCGCGGTGCTCGAGGAGCTCGGCCCGGAGATGGCCGCGAACGCGCCGGGCGACTTCGACAACGGCAAGGAGTACGACGAGGCCGCGTACTCGTTCGTCCACCACGCGCCGGATGGCGAGGTCGACCCGGGCGCGCGCTGGCTGCAGGGCGCGACGCTCGACGGCAAGAGCGAGTTCCGCGGCGTCGTCGACCCGCAGAGGTTCGCGGCGCCGCAGCCCGAGCTGCAGCCCGCGCCGCCCGAGGTCCACGCGGGCGTCGAGGCGACCGGACCGGCCTCGCCCGGCTCCGGCGGCGGGATGGCCGCCCGCTTCACGCGCTCGGTCATGGGCGCCATGACCGGCGACTGACGCCGCCCTCCGCGGCGTGCCGGCGGGCCCTCGGTGAGGTGGCCCGCCGGCCGGCGCGCGGGCCTCCCGCCCGCGGTTGACCTGGCGGGTGCGGATCGGAGAGGGTCGGCACATGTCCCGTCCCGGAGCACGGCTGACCCTGCTGCTGACCGCTGCGCTGCTGAGCTGCGCGGCGGTGCCCGCCGCGGCCCACGCGGAGATCCTCGGCAGGAGCGGCGACGCGATCCGCCTCACGCAGGCCGGCCCGGACGACTCGCTGCGCAGCCACGGGCTCCTGCCGGCGGCCGCCCGCGATCCGGCGACCGGCCGCATCCTCGTCGTCTACGCGCGGGGCGAAGCGTGGGGCCCGGGGGACAGCCAGATCAAGTACGAGATCCACGGCCGCTTCTTCGGGCCGGATCTCGCGCCGCTCGGGCCGGAGCAGAAGATCTCGACGACGCCCGGCGGGCACGACCACGACGCGTTGTCGCCGGACGTGGCGTTCAACCCGGCGCGCGGTGAGTGGCTCGTCGCCTGGCGCGGGTACGTGTCGGCCGGCACCGAGGAGGAGGAGATCTTCGCGCACCGCCTGACCGCGACCGGCGTGCTCGCGGCGGGGCCGGAGGTGCGGCTCTCGCACGTCGGCGCCGACGGGGACGGCGACCCGAGGCCCTACGCGCCGCGGCTGGCGGTGCACCCTACGCGCGGCGAGGCGCTCGTCGTGTGGGAGGCCGGGAACGAGGGGCCGGCGTTCGGCCTCAAGCGCAGCGCCGTGGGCCAGCGCATCGACGGCAACCTGGCGCCGCTCGGGGCGCCGCTCACGCTCGGGGCCGTCGGCGCGGCGAGCGACGACGCGACCGGAGTCGAGCAGCCCGAAGTCGTGTTCCACCCGCGGACCGGCCGCTACGTCGTCGCGTACGCCGCGCGCGTGGGCGTCACCGGCACGTACGCGTTCGCGGAGTACAAGAGCGAGGTGTTCGGCATCCCGGTCAGCGCTGACGGGGCGGTGGGCCCGTCGGCGACGCGCTGGTCGCAGACCGCGCTCGACGGCTCCCGGACGGGCGTCGGCCGGCCGGCTCTCGCGGTCGATGGGGCGGGGGAGCTGCTCGTCACCTGGTCCACCGCGCCGGGCGCCGGCGCCCTGCCGACCGACAAGTACGAGGTCTTCGGCCAACGCGTGCGTGGCAGCGACCTCACGGAGCTCGGTGGCGCGACCGACCGGCAGCTCACGTCCACCGCCCCGGCAGGGACCGCGCAGCGCTCGGCGATCGAGCCGGCCATCGCGCCGCTGCGCGGCGGCGCGGCGGTGCTCGCGTCGGCCGATCCCGAGCCGCTCGCCAACGACGAGCTCGAGGCGTTCGTACAGCACGTCGGCGAGGACCTCACGCCGCGGCTGCCGGGCGTCGGCGTGCGGGCCTCCGCGGTCGGGCCGGACGGCGTCACGGAGACGCGGATCTCCGGCGCGGAGCTGCTGCCGCTCGCGGAGGACCGCGTGCTCGCCCTCTGGAGCGGCCCGCCCGCGACGCCCGGCGCCGTGCCGCGCAAGCGCGATGTGTTCGCGCAGCTCCTCACGCTCCAGCCCGACCCGCCGCCGCCCGCGCCGCCGGGCACGCCCACGCCGGCGCCGCCCGCCGGGCCCGCGCCCGCGCTGCCGAAGCTCCCCGTCATCGCGCCCGGCAAGGTCGCGGTCGACCGCAAGGCCGTCAAGCTGACGCGCACCGCCGTGACGCTGAAGCTGACGTGCGGCGCGCGCGGGCCGGTGTGCGTGGGCGACGTCGTGGTGCGGGACCGGTCGACGAAGCGCCAGCTGGGCTCGCGCGGGTTCACGATCCCCGTCGGCAGGAGCCGCACGGTGCAGGTGACCATCCGCTCCGATCGCCGGCGGCTGCTGCGCGTCGGCAAGACGCGCCGGATCGCCGTCGAGATCGCGACGCGCTCGGGCAAGGAGGTGGCGCGCGCGACGACGAACCTGCGCCTGAAGGTGGTGCGCCGCTAGCCCCATCCGGCTGCCGCGCGGCCCGCGCCCGCACGGCGGGAAGGTTTCGGTAAGGCGGGGTGAGGAGGGTGGGCGCATGCCACGCCCGACGCGCCTCCTCCCCCCGCTCGCCGCCGTCCTCGCCGCCGGCCTCGTCCCCGCCGCCGCGGCGGCGGACCCCGCGCTCCTCCCCGCAAGCGACCTCCAGCGCCTCACGAACACCGGCAGCGACGCCGTGGCCGGGGAGCAGGTCGCGGACCCGGACGCGGCGCGCGATCCTGAGACCGGGCGCATCCTGCTCGTCTTCACGGCGCGCACGCCCGCCGGGCCCGGGAAGTCCAAGCAGACGATCATGGGCCGGCTGCTCGGCCCAGACCTCCGGCCGCTCGGCGCCGCGTTCCCCGTCTCTCAAGGCGCCGGGGACGACACGCGCGACGCGACACGCCCGAAGGTCGCCTTCAACCCGCAGCGGGACGAGTGGATCGTCGTCTGGCAGTCCAACGCCGCGCCGCTGAACGTCGCGGACGTCGAGATCTTCGCCAACCGGATCTCGGCAGCCGGAGCACGCCTGCACGCGCCAGAGGACGTGCGGCTGTCCGAGAGCGGCGTCGGCGCGGTCGACCAGCTCGCGTCCGCGCCCGACGTGGCCGTCGACGAGGCCAGCGGCGAGGCGCTCGTGGCGTGGACGGTCGACGTCCTGCTGCCCCCGCCGGGCGGCTACAAGGAGTACGTGCGCGGCCGGGTCGTCGACGGCACGCTCGGCAACATCGGCTCCGGCGCGCAGCTGCCGCTCGCCGCGCGCGGCGCGGAGAACGACCTGAAGACCGGCGCCGCGAGGCCGGCCGTGGTCCACCACCCGGGGACCGACCGCTACGTGCTGACCACGGTCGAGAAGCCCGGCGGGCCCGGGTGGGCGCCCGAGAAGTCCGAGGTCTTCGCCCGCCACGTCCACCCCAACGGCTCGGTGAGCTCGCCGCTGACGGTCTCGCAGACCGCGGATCCCGCGACCCGCACGAACATCGGCCACCAGGCGCTCGCCGTCGCGCCGGGGACCGGCGAGATCGTCGTCGCCTGGAGCACCGCACCCGGCACCGGCGGAATGGCGCCGACGGAGACCGAGCTGTACGCGCAGCGCCTCGACGCCGACCTCGACGAGCTCGGCGCGACGGCCGACCGGCGCGTCACCCGCACCGGCGTCGACGGCGACGCGAGCGTCGGCACCTACACCCCGGCGGTGGCGCCGCTGGCGGGATGGAACGTGATCGCCGGCGCGGCGTACCCCGGCGCCCCGTTCGGCGGCGACGAGATGGAGGTCTACGCGCAGCTGGCGGATCCAGCGCTCGCGCCGCTCCTCCCCGCGCAGGGCGCTCGGCTCGCGGTGACCGGGCCTGACGGCGACGACGCGTCGGACGGCAGCTGGCCGGTGCTCGTCCCTACAGGTGCGGACACGCTCGCGGCGCTGTGGCTGGGCGCGCCGGGTACGGGCGGCCTCATGCAGGGCAAGCAGGAGGCGTTCGGGCGGCTGCTGCAGATCGGCGACGACACGCCCGCGCCCCCGGCAGGCGGCGGGACGCCGGGCGGCGGGACCGCCGGCCCCGTCCCCGGCGGCACGGCGCCAGGCGCGCCGACGCCGGGCGCCGGGCCGAAGCCGGGGGCGAGCGGGCCACGGCGCCTCGCCGGCAAGGCGACCGTCGACCGTGCCGCGGTGAAGCTCACGCGCACCCGCGCGACGTTGCGCGTCACCTGCGCGAGCGGCGGCCCGGCCTGCGCCGGCACCGTCGCCCTGCGCGACCGCTCGACCAAGCGCCGCCTCGGCGCTCGCACGTTCCGCCTCGCCGCCGGCACCGCCAAGACCATCACGGTGGCGATCGCCCGCCGCCACCGCACGCTCCTGCGCACCGGCCATGCGCGGCGCGTCACCGTCGAGCTGACGGGCGCGACCGTCGCGCCGATCACGACGACGCTCCGCGTCACCATCCGGCGCCGCTAGCGTCCCACGAACGAGCGAGGGCCGCGCAGCTGCGCGGCCCTCGGTACGGCTAGGTGGCGTGCGAGGCGCTAGCGGGCGCCGGCCACGCTCTCCTCGCCGCGCGCGACGCGGAGGAAGGCCTCCCACCGCTTCTTGTCGCGGGCGGCGCGGCGCGCGGCCTCGGAGTCCTCCTCGGCGGAGGACAGCTCGTCCTCGGCGGCGCGGAGCTTCTCCTCGAGCTCGGCCTGGTCGAGCGAGTCCGGGTCGACGGCCTCCTCGACCAGCAGCAGGACGCCCTCGGGCGACACCTGCACGTAGCCCTCGCCCTGGGCGAACCGGACGACGTCCGACTCGCTCTTGTAGAGGCGCAGCTCGGTGGGCTCGAGCATGCCCAGCAGCGGCTGGTGCCGCGCGAGGATGCCGACCGAGCCCACGCCCGTGCGGGTGGACACCTGCTGGACCTCGTCGTTGAAGACCTCACCCTCGGGGGTGAGGACCTCGACCTTGAACGTCTCGTGCGAGGCCATCAGCCGTCAGCTACTTCTTGACCGAGTTGACGACGTCGTCGATCGTGCCCTTGAGCAGGAACGCCGACTCGGGGATGTCGTCGTGCTGGCCGTCGAGGATCTCCTTGAAGCCGCGGATCGTCTCGCCGATCGGCACGTACGCACCGGGGGTGCCGGTGAACTGCTCGGCGACGTGGAACGGCTGCGACAGGAAGCGCTCGATGCGGCGGGCGCGACCGACGATCAGCTTGTCCTCGTCGGAGAGCTCGTCGATGCCGAGGATGGCGATGATGTCCTGGAGCTCCTTGTAGCGCTGCAGGATCTCCTTGACCCGGTTCGCGACCGTGAAGTGCTCCTCGCCGAGGATGTCGGCCTTGAGGATCGTCGAGGTCGAGTCGAGCGGGTCGACGGCCGGGTAGATGCCCTTCTCGGAGATCGAGCGCGAGAGCACGGTCGTCGCGTTGAGGTGGGCGAACACCGACGCCGGAGCCGGGTCGGTGAGGTCGTCCGCCGGGACGTAGATCGCCTGCACCGACGTGACCGAGCCCTTGCGCGTCGAGGTGATGCGCTCCTGCAGCTGGCCCATCTCGGTCTCGAGCGTCGGCTGGTAGCCGACCTGCGACGGCATGCGGCCCAGAAGCGCGGAGACCTCGGAGCCGGCCTGCACGAACCGGAAGATGTTGTCGATGAAGAGGAGCACGTCCTGGCCCTCGACGTCGCGGAAGTACTCCGCCATCGTCAGGCCGGACAGCGCCACGCGCATGCGCGCCCCGGGGGGCTCGTTCATCTGGCCGAAGACGAGCATGGTCTTGTCGATGACGCCCGACTCCTTCATCTCGAGCCAGAGGTCGTTGCCCTCGCGCGAGCGCTCACCCACGCCGCAGAACGCGGACAGACCGCCGTGCTCCTGCGCGAGGTTGTTGATGAGCTCCTGGATGAGGACCGTCTTGCCGACGCCGGCGCCGCCGAACAGGCCGACCTTGCCGCCCTTCGCGTACGGCGCGAGGAGGTCGACGACCTTGATGCCCGTCTCGAACATCTCGGTGGTCGGGGTCAGGTTCTCGACGGTCGGGGCGTCGCGGTGGATCGCCCACTTCTCGTCCGCCTGGACCGGGTCGCCGAGGTCGATCGGCTCGCCGAGCAGGTTGAAGATGCGGCCGAGGGTCGCGCGGCCGACCGGCACCTCGATCGGGGCGCCGCGGTCGACGACCTCCATGCCACGGGCGAGGCCGTCCGTGGAGTCCATCGCGACCGCGCGGACGCGCTCGTCGCCCAGGTGCTGCTGCACCTCGCAGACGAGCTCGAAGTCGTTGCCCTCCTGATCCTTCGTCGCGACCGTGATCGCGTTGTTGATCTCAGGGAGCTTCTCGGGGAAGACCGCCTCGATGACGACGCCCTGGATCTCCTCGATCCGGCCGACGTTCTTCGCGGTCTGCGGCTCGGCAGTTGCAGCCATGGTCAGTCAGGTTCTCCGTTACGAAAGGGCGTTGGCTCCGGAGACCACTTCCATGATCTCCTGCGTGATCTCGGCCTGGCGGGCGCGGTTCATCTCGAGCGTGAGGTCGTCGATCAGCGTTCCGGCGTTCTCCGACGCGTTGCGCATCGCGGTCATGCGCGCGCCGTGCTCGGACGCGGTCGACTCGAGCAGCGCGCGGAAGATCGAGATCTCCACGTACTGGGGCACGAGCCGCCCGAGGATCTCCGCGGGGTCGGGCTCGTACTCGACGAGGGCGTGCTTCTTGCCCTCCTCGGAGCCGTTCCCGTCGCCCCCGCCGTTCTCCTCGTTCTCGTCGAGGATCGTGGCCTGCTGGAGCGGGAGCAGCGTCTCGCGACGCACCTCCTGCGTCAGCGGGGACACGTAGCCGTTGTAGAAGATCTCGACGCGATCGACCTCGCCGTCCACGAAGGCGGCCGTGAGGTCGTCGGCGATCTCCCGCGCGTTCGCGTACGCGGGCCGGTCGGTGAAGCCCGTGTAGGCCCCGGCCGGCTCGCGCTTGCGGAACGTCAGGGTCGACACGCCGCGGCGGCCCGACGCGTAGAAGACGACCTTGCGGCCCTCCTCCTCGTGCTGGGCGGCCGCGCGGAGACCCGCGCGGAGGATCTGCGAGTTGAACGCGCCGGCGAGGCCGCGGTCACCCGTGACCAGCAGCAGCGCGACGGTCTCCTCGCTGTCGTGCTGCTGCAGGACGGGCAGGCTGGAGATCTCGCTGCCGGCGGCCTCGGCCGCCTGCCGCGTCATCCGCCGGATCGCGCCCGCGTACGGGCGGAGCGCGGCGATCCGCTGCTCGGCCCGGCGCAGGCGCGCCGCCGCGACCATCTCCATCGCACGGGTGATCTTCTCGATGTTCTTGATCGAGCCGATGCGATTCTGGACGTCCCGCTGGGAGCTCACGCGGGCTGAGCCTCCCGCTCCTCGCTGCGGCGCGGCGCGTCGTCGGTGGCGTCGGTGATCGGCTGGCCGTCCTCGTCGAGGTCGTAGCCGAAGTCCTCGGCGAACTCCTTGATCTTGCCCTCGAGGGCCTCGACCGTGGAGTCGTCCCAGTTGCCGTCGGCGATCTTCGCGATCAGGTCCGCGGACTCGGAGCGCAGACGCTGCTGGAGCGCGACGTTGAACTCCTCGACGCGGTCCACGTTCACGCGGTCCAGGTAGCCGTTGGTGGCGGCGTAGATGACCGCGACCTGCTCGCCGACCGGCACCGGCTGGCGCTCGCCCTGGTTGAGCGTCTTCACGAGGCGCTCACCGCGGGCCAGCGTGGCCTGGGTGTCGGGGTCGAGGTCGGACCCGAACTGCGCGAAGGCCTCCAGCTCGCGGTACTGCGAGAGGTCGAGCTTCAGGCGGCCGGCGACCTTCTTCATCGGCTTGATCTGCGCGTTGCCGCCGACGCGGGACACCGAGATGCCCACGTTGATGGCCGGGCGCACGCCGGAGAAGAAGAGCTTCGGCTCGAGGAAGATCTGGCCGTCGGTGATCGAGATGACGTTCGTCGGGATGTACGCCGACACGTCGCCCGCCTGCGTCTCGATGATCGGCAGCGCCGTCATCGAGCCGCCGCCGAGGTCGTCGTTCAGCTTGACCGAACGCTCGAGCAGGCGGCTGTGCAGGTAGAAGACGTCGCCCGGGTACGCCTCGCGGCCCGGCGGGCGGCGGAGCAGGAGCGACATCTGGCGGTACGCGTACGCGTGCTTGGTGAGGTCGTCGTACACGCACAGGGCGTGGCCGCCCTTGTACAGGAAGTACTCGGCCATCGCGGCACCCGCGTACGGGGCCATGAACTTGATCGGCGCGGCCTCGTCGGCACCCGCCGCCACGATGATCGTGTTGTCGAGCGCGCCGGCCTCGGCCAGCGTCTCGGCGAGCGCCACGACGGTGGCCATGCGCTGGCCGATCGCGACGTAGACCGAGATGAGGCCCGAGTCCTTGTTGTTGATGATCGTGTCGATCGCGATCGCCGTCTTGCCGGTCTGGCGGTCGCCGATGATCAGCTCGCGCTGGCCGCGGCCGATCGGGATCATCGAGTCGACGGCCTTCAGGCCGGTCTGGAGCGGCTCGGTGACCGGCTGGCGCTGGACGACGCCCGGGGCCTTGAACTCGGCCGGCCGGAACTCGGTCGTCTCGATGTCGCCCTTGCCGTCGAGCGGGTTGCCCAGCGGGTCGACGATGCGGCCCAGGAGGGCGTCGCCCACCGGGATCTCGAGGAGCTTGCCGGTCCGCTTGACCGTGTCGCCCTCGACGATCTTGTCCCACTCGCCGAACAGCACGACGCCGACGTTGTCGGACTCGAGGTTCAGCGCCAGGCCGGTGACGTCGTGCGGGAACGACAGCATCTCGAACGACTGGGCGTTCTCGAGGCCGTGGACGCGGGCGATGCCGTCGGCGACGGAGAGGACGGTGCCCACCTCGGTCAGCTCGGCGGACTGGTCGTCGAGCCCCTGGATGCGGGACTTGAGGATCGAGGTGATCTCGTCGGGCTTGATCTGCATGGTCAGGCGGTGCCCCTTGCGACGTGCTTTCGAAGGTTCTCGAGGCGATTGCGGATGGAGGCGTCCAGGACGTTGTTGCCGACCTGGAGGACGATGCCCCCGAGGATGTTGGGATCGACGTCGCTGCGGAGCTCGACCTTGCGGCCGGTGCGCTCCCCGATGCGGGCGCCGATGTTCGAGACGGTCTGCTCGTCGAGCTCGATGGCCGACGTGATCTGCACCGGCAGGATCTTGTTCTCCTCCTGCCAGAGCGCCTCGAAGCGCTGGCGGATCCGGAAGAGCGCAGGCATGCGGTGCTTCTCGACGAGGAGGGCGAGGAAGTTCGCCACCGTCTCGTCGGCGTCGGAGATCGCCTTGGACAGGCCTTCGACCTTCTCGTCCGACGAGAAGTACGGCGAGAAGAAGAAGACCTGCAGCTCACGGTTCTCCGCGAGGGCGTCGGCCACCTGGCCGAGCTGCTCGCGGACGGTGTCGAGCTTGCCGTCGTCCTTGGCGACCTCGAACAGCGACCGGGCGTAGACCTCGGCGATCTCCTCCATCTACCGCGCCTTCCCGTCGCCGGCCAGCGCGTCGAAGTCGAGGTCGGCCAGGGCCTCCTCGACGAGGCGGCGCTGATCTTCCTCGGTGAGCGCCTTGCGCGTGACCTTCTCCGTCGCGAGGACGGTGAGGTCGGCGACCTCGTTGCGGATCTCCTGGATCGCGCGACGGGTCTCGGCCTCGATGTCGCGGCGCGTCTGCGCCATGAGCTCCTCGCGCTGCTTGCGAGCCTGCTCGAGCGAGTCGCGCTCGTTCGTCTCGGCCGCCTTGCGCGAGCGCGCGACGATCTCCTCCGCCTGCTGGCGGGCGTCGTGGAGGCGCTGGCGGTACTCCGCCAGGAGCTCCTCGGCCTCGGCCTTGGTGCGATCCGCCACGTCGATGGACTCCTCGATCGCCTTCTGGCGCTTGTCGAGGGCCTCACCGATGCGCGGGAACGCGAGCTTCGCCAGGACGTAGAGCGTGATGCCGAACGCGATCAGCGTCCAGATCATCAGGCCCAGGCCCGGCTCGACGAGGAAGGAGCCGCCCTCCTCCTCGCCGCCGCCTTCAGCGGTGGCGAGGATGATGGTGTTGAGCAGCGTGTTCACGTGGTCGTGAAGTGCGTTCGGCCTAGAGGAAGAAGGCGATCAGGCCGAAGATGAACGCGTAGAAGACGATCGCCTCGGTCAGTGCGAAGCCCAGCCACTGGATCGAGGTGATCTCGTCACGCATCTCGGGCTGACGGGTCACGGACTCGATGACCTTGCCGAAGATGTAGCCGACGCCGATGCCCGGGCCGATCGTGCCGAGGCCCGCGCCGACACCCAGCGCGATGGCCTTGAGCCCGTCGGTCGGGTCGGCCGCCTGGGCGAGCGGGAGGAACAGCGCGAGAAGGTCCATGTGACTTCGTGACTCCTAGTGGTGCTCGGAGGTCGCGCCCCCGAGGTAGATGGCGGTCAAGGTGGCGAAGATGAAGGCCTGCAGCGTCGCGACCAGGCCCACCTCGAACAGGAAGAACGCGATCGCGATCGGGAGGGTGATCCAACCGAGGGCCGAGAGGCCGAGGATCACGCCGAGACCGCCGGCCATGAAGAGGATCAGGAGGTGTCCCGCGAGGATGTTCGCGAAGAGTCGGACGCTGAGCGAGATGATCCGGACGAAGTGCGAGATGACCTCGATCAGGAAGATCGGGCCGACCGCCGGGCCGGTGACGCCCGCGGGGACCCAGCTCTTGAGGTACTTGACCGGACCCTGCACCCGGATGCCCTCGAAGTGGTAGGCGAACCAGACCATGAGGGTGAGGACGAGCGGCACCGAGATGTTGGCCGTCGCGGCGTAGAGCGCGAACGACGGGATCTCCAGGCCGAACACGTCGACCTTCTCGTGCGTGTTGGTCGGCAGGGGGATGTAGCCGATCAGGTTCGAGAACCAGATGAAGAGGAAGAGCGTCCCGCAGAACGGGAACCACTTCCGCGCCATCGCCTCGTCCATGTTCCCCCGCGCGAGGTTGTCGCGCATGAAGACGTAGAGCGTCTCGACCGCGGTCTGCACGCGGTTGGGCCGCTGCTCCATCTTGTTCGCGATGTAGAGCACCGACACCGCGGTGAGGATGCACGCGATGAGGAGGTACAGGACGGCCTTGTTGATGCTGAGGAGGCCGAGGTCGATCCAGTCGTCCAGCCGGAACTCCTCGGTCGGCTGGAAGGCGTCGTTGCGCCCGTCCGACCCGAAGATGATCCCGAGCAGCACGGCCGGCACGAGCCAGACCAGCAGGACAAGGAGGACGAGGTTCCGTCGTGAGGTCATGTGGTGGTGGGTCGCTGCGGCTCGGTAGAGCGCAGGACGAGCTTGGAGGTCAGGTGGACGGTGAAGAGCGCGAAGGACAGGACCGCGGCTGCGAGGCCGACGTCCTTGCCTGCGGCGAGGCCGGCGGCCAGGAGCATAAGCCCCAGGAGCCATCCGCGCCCTACCATCGATCCGGCGACGACGCCGGCGGTCTCCTTCGGGGTGGTGGCAGCCGCCGCGCGGCGCTCCGCCCACTCACCGATCCCGCGCCACATGGCCCAGACCGCGGCGCCCGCGACCCAGCCCAGCACGTCGATGCCGGCCACCAGGAACAGCGGCAGCGCGAGCGCGAGCAGGACAAGATCGATGTTCCGCAGGAAGGGCATGAAGAGAGGGACGAGCCGCTCCGTCGATGCCAACCCGGGAGCGGGGCTGGGAATATAGCGGCCCTGACGACTTTGTAACACGTTTGTGACACCTGAAACGCACCATCACGACGGGCATTCCCACGATCACGGCCACGGGCACAGCCATGCGGTGTCCCCGGACGCCGACCGGCGCTGGCTGTCGATCGCGCTGGCGATCGTCGTCGGCTTCATGGCCGTCGAGGTCGTGGCGGGCGTCCTGGCCGACTCGCTGGCGTTGCTTTCGGACGCCGCGCACATGCTCACCGACGCGGGAGCCATCGCGCTGGCGCTCGTCGCGGCCCGGTTGGCGGCACGGCCGCCGCGCGGGCCGTTCACGTTCGGGCTCGGGCGCGCGGAGATCCTGTCGGCGCAGATCAACGGCGCGGTCCTGCTGGGTCTGGCCGCGGTGATCGCGTGGGAGGCCGGGCAGCGGATCGTCGAGCCGCCCGACGTCGAGGGCGTGGTGGTGATCGCCGTCGGCGCGGCGGGCGCGCTGGCGAACGTCGGCTCCGCGTGGGCGCTCTCGCGGGCCGAGCGGCAGTCGCTCAACGTCGAGGGCGCGATGGCGCACGTGCTCACCGACCTCTACGGCTCGCTCGCCGCCGTCGTGAGCGGCGTCGTGATCTGGGCGACCGGCTTCCGCGAGATGGACGGCATCGCCGCGCTCGTGGTCGCGGCGCTGATGGTGACCTCCGGCTGGCGCCTCCTGCGCGACGCGTCGCGGGTGCTGCTCGAGGCGGCGCCGTCGGGCGTCGATCCGGACGTCGTCGGCCGCGCGCTGGCCGCCGAGCCGGGCGTGATCGAGGTCCACGACCTCCACGTGTGGGAGGTCACCACGGGCTTCCCCGCCATCGCCGCCCACGTCGTCGTCGCGCCCGGCGAGGACTGCCACGGCCTCCGCCGCGTGCTCCAGGCGCGGCTCGCGCAGGAGTTCGACATCCAGCACACGACCCTCCAGGTCGACCACGAGCACACCGACCAGGGGCTGCTCGAGATCGAGCGGCTCCCCCACTTCCACCCCTGAAGCGCGGACGCGCGAAGGTGATGCGCCTTCTCGACTCATACGGTCGAAAAGGCGCATCACCTCCGCGAGACCCCATCCGCGCTGGCGTAGGATCGAGCCCGTGACGCCAGAGGAGGCCCTGCACCTGCGCCGCGCGAAGGACCTCGTGGACCGCGCGTACGCGGAGCCGCTCGACGTCGCCGCCCTCGCGCGTCACGCGCACGTGTCGCCCGCGCACTTCAGCCGACGGTTCAAGGCGGCGTTCGGGGAGACGCCGCACCAGTACGTCCTGACCCGCCGGATCGAGCGGGCGCAGGAGCTGCTGCGCAACACCGAGACGTCCGTCTCGGACGTCTGCCTGGAGGTCGGGTTCCAGTCGCTCGGGTCGTTCGGGAAGGCGTTCCAGCGCGTGGTCGGCATGACGCCGACCGCCTACCGCGCCACGTGGAAGGGGTACGCGCCGCAGATCCCCGGCTGCTGGGCGGCGCAGTGGACGCGGCCGGTCGGGGCGGCGGGCGGGAACGGAGACAGCAGGAATGGAGAAGCGGTGAGCCCGCGCCGCGCATAGCGTCGCGGCCATGAAGCTCATCATCACCGCGCTCCGGGTGCTCGACCAGGACCGCGCGCTCGACTTCTACACCAACACCCTCGGCTTCACGCTCACCGAGGACATGGACCTCGGGCCGATGCGGTGGCTGACGGTCGCCCCGCCGAACCAGCCCGAGCTGAACATCCTGCTCGAGCGCCCGGGCCCGCCGTTCATCGACGCCGAGAGCGCCGCCCAGCTCGACACGCTCGTCGCGAAGGGGATGGCCGGCGGCTCGCTCTTCTTCGAGGTGGACGACTGCCGCGCGAAGTACGAGGAGCTGGTCGCGAAGGGCGTCGAGTTCGTCGACCCGCCGACCGAGCGCTTCTACGGCATCGACGCGGGCTTCCGCGACGACTCGGGCAACCACATCCGCATGACCCAGCGCGTCGCGACCGGCATCGAGCCGCCGGCGGAGAGCAAGGCCGGCACCACGTACCCCTGAGCGGCGGGAGGTCGGCCGTCAGGCGTGCGGGCGGATGGCGACCAGCGCGATGTCGTCGCGCGGGTCGCCCGCCTGGAGCTCGACCGCGCGGCGCTCGACGGCCGCGACGAGGTCCGCCGCGGACGCGCCGCGGTTCGCGGCGAGGACCTCCTCCAGCGCCTCCTCGCCCGAGCGGACGCCGCCGCGCGGGCTGCGCCGCAGCTCGACGACGCCGTCGGTGAAGAGGACGAGCGTGTCGTCGTGGTCGAGGCGCACGCGGCGCTCGCCGAAGGTCGGCTCGCGCAGCGCGCCGACGATCGCGCCGCGCAGCTGGATGCGCTCGACGCGCCCGCCCGCGCGGAGGATCATCGGGGGCAGGTGGCCGCCGGTCGCGAGCGTCACCTCCGCCCCGCGCGCGTCGGGCTGGACCTGCGCGTAGAGCACCGTCGTGAACCGGCCGGCGGGGTCGTTCTGCGCGCGCAGCGCATCGTCGAGCAGCCGCAGGTTCTCGATCGGGTCGAGCGTCCGCAGCGACGCCGCCCGCAGCGTGTGCCGCGTCAGGGACGTCAGCGCCGCTGCCTCCGCGCCCTTGCCGGACACGTCGCCGATGATCACCGTCCACACGCCGTCGCCGCTGCGGAACGCGTCGTAGAAGTCGCCGCCGACCTCGTTCTGCTCGCCCGCCGCGCGGTAGCGCGCCGCCAGCTCCAGCCCCGGCACGTCGGGGAGCGCGGGCGGGAGCAGCGAGCGCTGGAGGGTCTGCGCGATGTGCGAGCGCTCCGTGTACAGGCGCGCGTTCTCGACGCTCAGCGCCGCCCGCACCGCGAACAGCTCCGCCGTCCGCAGGTCGTCCTCGGTGAACGGCCGCGGGGTCGTCGTCCGCTCCATCCGCAGCGCCCCGATGGTGCGGCCGCGCGTGAGCAGCGGCACGACCATCGTCGCGTCGCTGAGCAGCGCCTCCTGGGACTCGAGGACCTCGAGCACCGCCGGGGGCACCGTGCGCGGGCCGGCCTCCCCCTCCGGCGCGACCGCCACCTTCCGTGCGACGCCGCGCGCGTCCACCAGCGTGAACGTGCACCGGTCGGCCAACGCCGGGACCGCGAAGCTCGCGACCTCCTGGAGCGTCGCCTCGTAGTCGCGCGTGACGAGCGCCAGCCGCTCGCCCGCGCGCGCGAGCACGTCGGCCCGCTGCCGCGCCTCCTCCGCGGCCGCCCGCGCCGCGAGCGCCTCGCGCAGCAGCCGCGTCCGCTCCTGCTCGGCGTCGTGCTGCGCGCTGACGTCGCGCACCACGCCGGCCAGGCCGGCCAGCTCGCCCTGCGGGTTGATCACCGGGAAGATCGTCGTGTTGCGCCACTGGCGCCGCCCGCCGGGGAGCACGCGCTGGAACTGATGGTCGACGCTCGCCTCCCGCCGCGCCGCGACCGAGCGCAGCAGCGCCTCGACCTGGCTCCCGAGCTCGTCGCCCAGCACCTCCGCCGGCGTCCGGCCCAGGTGCTCGGCGGCCGGCACGCCGTCGATCTTCGCCAGCGCGTCGTTGACGCGCCGGTATCGCAGGTCGGCGTCCCAGAACGCGATCCCGACGGGCGCCGCCTCGAAGACCGCGTCCAGCAGCGCGCTCGTCGCCTCCTGCAGCTTCACGGCGGCGCGCTCGGCGGTCACCTCGAGCACGACCGCCGCGCACCCCAGCAGCTCCCCGTCGCCGTCGACCACCGGGTAGAAGCTCGCGTGGAACTGCCGGGTGTCACCGGGCATCGCGGGCGTCTCGCCCTCGAACGGCACCTCCACGCGCGGGACGCGGTCGGCGAGGACGTCGCACAGGATGCGCTCGGCTCGCTCACCCATCTCCCCGAGCAGCTCGGTGGCCCGGCGGCCGAGGTGCTCGTCGGGCGCGATGCCGTTGATCGCGGCGAGCGCCGCGTTGACCCGCTGGTAGCGCAGCTCGGTGTCCCAGAAGGCGAGGCCGACTGGCGCGTTCGCGAAGAGCGCGTCCAGCAGCGCGTAGGCGTCGGTCTCTGCCGGCATCGCGCCGACTCTAAGGCTTCGGGTCGACGACGAGATGAACGACGTTCACCTGCGAACCGCGAACGTCGGCGATCCCCATCGTGTGCCGGGGCTGGCGGCGGCGGTCGGTCGGGCTGCCCGGGTTGAAGATCTGGAACCCCTCGGCCGCCTCGTGGAGCGGGATGTGCGAGTGGCCGAACACGACCAGGTCCACGTCCGGGAACCGCGCCCGCAGCCGGGCGAGCCGGCCGCGCGCCGGCCCCGCGTCGTGCACCACCGCGATGCGCGCGTCCTCGACCTCCACGACGAGCTCCGACGGCACCCCGCGCGCGGCCAGCGCCGGCTCGTCGACGTTCCCCAGCACCGCGCGCACGGGCGGGCCGAGCGCCTCGAGCTCCTCCAGCACCGGGACCGTGGCGATGTCGCCGGCGTGGAGGATCAGGTCCGCCGCGCGCAGCTCGGCGACGCAGCGGTCCGGGAGCCGCCGCCGCCCGCGGGGCAGGTGGGTGTCGGAGAGGAGCGCGACCCTCACCGACGGAAGGCCGCTGACCCCTCGTCGCGCAGCGTGCGCATCGCGCGGTAGAGCACCCAGAACGCGGGACGCACGCGGTCGTTGGGCCCGATCAGCGCCGAGTCCCACAGGTCGGTCGGCGTCGCCGTGTTCCAGTGGTAGACGTAGACGCGCGTGATCCGCGGGCTCACCGGCAGCAGCTCGTCGAACAGGTACGTCGTGACGCGGCGGGCGTGCGAGACCGACTCCGGGATGCGCCGCACCGTGTACCGCTTCTTGTTGCGGCGCTTGACCAGCCCGCCGACCTCCGTCAGCCACACCTGGCCCTTCACGCGCCGCAGCAGCTTCTTCAGCGCGACGTCCTTGAAGCGGTTGGCCTCGACGTAGTTGTGCAGGCCCCAGTACTTCGGCTCGACCTTCGAGTACCTCCGGAACCGCTTGACCCACGACAGCATGTTCGGCATGTCGAGCAGCTCGGCGGCGAGGACCGTGCAGCCCCGGCAGGCGATCCGCAGCTCGCGGTAGTACGCCGCGACGAGCTTCTCCTTGTGGCAGGTCGGCTGGCCGCAGTGGTTGGCCTCGTTCCACGTCGCGTACGTGCGCACCCACGGGTAGCGGCGCTTGAACTTCAGGAACTCGTTCCGGAAGCCCGTGGCCGTCGGGAGCTTGCGCCGGTCGACGCGCGAGCGGCCGAACGAGACCAGCGGCTGCACGCCGTTCGCGCGCGCCAGGCCCATCCAGCGATCGATCTCGGCGACCTCCCACGCCCGCGTCATCGCGTCCCACGAGACGTTCAGCCGCGCGTGCTTGACGCCGAGCATGTCGAACCGCGCGTCGGTGAACATGTCCGGCTTCTGGTCCGCGATGCCGACGACGAGCGCCTGCGAGGGCGCGGCGGCGGCCCCGAGAGCGGCGAGCGTCAGCGCGAGGACGATGGCCAGGCGCCGGATCACGCAGGCTCGGGCTCGGTGAGGATCGTGTCGTCGTGGGAGTAGGCCGGCGCGCAGCAGCAGAGCAGCACGAGCGGCACGTCCCCGGTGTTCCAGAGCTTGTGCTCGGTCCCGGGAGGGAGGACGACGGTGTCGCCCGCGCGGATCTCGCGCTCCTCGTCTCCGACCTTGATGCGTCCCACGCCCTGTGTGAACGCGTAGATCTCCTCGGAGATGCGGTGGAAGTGCGCGGTGGTCTGCCCGCCGACCGGCACCGTGGCCTCCGCGAGCGACTGGTTCTGGCTGGGAAGCGTCTGGGGCCCGGCGACCTCACGGATCTCCGAGCCGTCCTTCGTGATGAAGGGCGACGCCTCATCGAGTCGGCCGATGAGCACGCCGCCCAACGTAGCGAGCGGCCTACGCGGTGGCGGCCGCTTCCTCCTCCGGCGCGCCGAGCGGCACGCCGATCACCTTCAGCCGTCGCGACAGCGCCTTGAACGCGAACTCGTGCGTCTCGGAGCTGTGGTAGCCGAGCAGCTCGTAGTCGAACGGATCGGTCACGCCGGGCGGGACGAGCACGCCGGTGGCGATCGGGATCAGCTCCTGCAGGCGGGCCTGCACGCGGCGCCGGATGCCCGGGTCCTGGCACTGCTCCTTCAGGAACCACGTCCCGTACGCGACGTGCCGGTGCTCGTCCTGCGAGATCCGCTGGTAGCCCTCCAGCAGCCCGGCGAGGAAGCCCTGGCGCTCGAGGTAGGACTGCATGAAGTGCTGGCCGGTCAGCGCGAGCGTCCCCTCGATGACCATGTGGTAGAGCACGACGAAGTCGACCTTGGCCTCCAGGTCGCGCGGGTTCTCGATCAGCCGCTGCTGCGAGCGCACGAGGTGCCCGTCGAACAGCTCGACGAACGCGTCGTTGACGTCGTCGCGCGCCTGCTCGAGCCGGCTCTCGAACGTGCCGTCGCGCTGCAGGACCTGCGCGTAGAAGCGGTTGAAGAACTGCGCGTGGCGCGCCTCGTCGACCTGCTGGGTGGTGAGGAACGCCTCCTCGCCCTGGTCGGCGTACGACATCACCAGGCCGCTGAACTGCGTGGCGACGCGCTCCTCGCCGATGAAGAACGCCGAGAGGTTGTACGCGAGCTGGTCCTTCTCGGCCTGCGTGACGCGCTCGTCCCACTCGCGAGCGTCCTGCTCGAGGTCGATCGCGTGGGCGCTCCAGGGCTGGCGCTCCCACAGCTCGTACAGCTGCTGCGGGTTCATCAGCCTGACCTGGCTGAGCTTGGACTCGTCCGTGATCGTGCCCACGTCGCCCTGGGACGTGAGCTGGAGCAGGGTGGCCATCGGGCTAGTGAACACGCTGTTTGACAGCGTGTCAAGGCTATGATCGGTCGGTGGCGTCACTGGGACGACAGAGCGAGAAGCGCGCGGCCATCGAGCGCGACGTGCTGCGCGCGACCGAGGAGCTGCTCTCCTCGGGCGCCTCGTTCGCCGAGCTGAACATCGAGAAGATCGCGACGCGCGCGGGCATCTCGCGCACCGCGTTCTACTTCTACTTCCGCGACAAGCGGGAGCTGCTGATGCGGCTGACCAGCGACGTCAACGACGAGCTGATGGCCGCGGCCGACGGCTGGTGGACCGGCGAGACGGAGATGCGCGACGCGCTCCAGCGCATCGCCGGCATCTACGGGGCGCACGGCGCGCTGCTGCGGGTCGTCGTCGAGGTCTCGACCTACGACGAGGAGGTCGCGACGTACTGGCGCTCGCTCGTCGGGCGGTTCGTGGACGCGACGCGGGACCGGATCGTCGCCGAGCAGGAGGCGGGGCGCGGCCTCGAAGGCCCGGCCGACGCGATGGCGTTCTCGCTCGTCTGGATGGTGGAGCGGACGTTCTACGAGCACCGCGTCCAAGGCACGCCGGTCGACACCGACCAGGTCGTGGACGCGCTCACGACCATCTTCGCGCGCACGGTCTACGGCTCTACTTCAGCTTGAGGGTCTGGGTCGATCTGACCAACACGGCCCACGTGGTCGTGCTGAAGCCGCTGGTCGAGCTGCTGGAGGCCGCCGGCCACGAGGTCGTGCTGACCGTGCGGCCGTTGTCGGCCACGGTCGAGCTGCTCGAGGACTGGGGCCACCCCTTCGTGGCGTTCGGCGAGCACGGCGGAGCGGGCCGGCTGGGGAAGGCCCGCAAGGCCGCGTCGCGGGCGCGCCGGATGGTGGCGTTCGGCCGCGCGCACGGGCCGTTCGACGCGGCGCTGGCGCACGGCTCGACCGATCTGCCGGTCGCCTGCCGCCTCCTGCGCGTGCCCAATACGACGATGTTCGACTACGAGTGGGCGGTCGCGCAGCACTCGCTCAACTGCCGCCTGGCCAACCGCGTGCTGGTGCCGGAGGCGATCCCGCGCGAGCGCCTGGCCCGCTACGGCGCGCGCGGCGCCAAGCTCGTCCAGTACCCGGGGCTGAAGGAGGAGTACGTCCTGCACGGCTTCACGCCCGACGCGAGCGTGGTGGACGGGCTGGGCGTCGACCGGTCGCGGCCGCTGGCCGTGGTGCGCACCGCGCCGTCGTACGCGCTGTACCTGGGCGGGAGCGAGACGCCGCTGCTGCCGCGGCTGCTCGGCAAGCTCGACGCCGACGGGGTGCAGACGGTCGTCCTGACGCGCAACGCGGAGCAGGCGGCGGACGTGCTCGGGCTCGGCCTGGCGAACGTGATCGTGCCGCCGCGCGCGGTCGACGCCCGGTCGCTCGTGGCCTACGCCGACGCGCTGGTGAGCGCGGGCGGGTCGATGAACCGCGAGGCCGCGGCGCTCGGGACGCCGGTGTGGACGATGTTCGAGGGGCGCATGGGCGGCGTGGACGAGCAGCTCATCGCCGAGGGGCGGCTGCAGGTGCTGCGCGACGTTGACGACGTGGTCGTGCGCAAGCGCGCGTCGGCGGGCGTGCCGGAGACGACCCGCGATCCCGCCGAGCTGCTGCGGCTCGCGCTCCCGTCGGTTCCCCTCGGATGAGCACCGACGCCGTCCACGAAGCGCTCGTGGGCATCGAGGCCGCGTTCGTCGCGGCGCGCAAGCGGCGGGTCGAGGTCGCACGGGCGATCGCGACCGAGGCGCCGGACGCGAAGGCGCTGGTCGAGGCCCTGCTGCGGCGCGAGGCGGCGGACGCCGACGCCGACGCGACCCCGGCAGCACGGGCGGCGGCGGCACTCCGGGAGGCGCGCGCGGCGGCGGAGGCGTCTCGGGACGCGTCCCCGCGGGTCGCCGCGCTCCTCGCCCACGGCGAGGGCACGTGGGACTGGGCGCTCGACGAGGCGGACGCCCGCGTCGCGCCGCTCGCCGGCGACGTCGGCGAGGCGGCGCGCGCGTACGTCGCCGCGCTCCGCACGCTCCGCACCGCCTTCGCCGCGCTGGACGACGACGCGGTCCAGCAGGCCGTCACCGGCGTCGAGGCGGCGTCGGCACGCCTTGAGGCGCTCCTCGCGCGCTAGTCGCGCGACGGCCCGCGGCCGTCGCCCGCGTGGATGAGCTCCTCCATCGCCTCCTCGGGCTCCTCCTCCGCGGGCGAGAGCCGCTTGAGGCCGAGCACCTGGAAGTGGCGCGCCTTGAGGATCTCCAGCTCGTAGACCATCCAGACCGAGCCGGCGAGGACGAACAAGCCCGCGACGCCGCAGACGACCGCGTTGCCGGTGTCCCAGATGCCGAGCGGGCGGGGCGGGACGAAGCGCAGCAGCATCGCGTACGAGGCCAGCACCGCGGCCCACACGTGCAGGTACGCCGCGGTCTTGCGCTGCGACAGCCCGATGCGCATGAACCGGTGGTAGAAGTGGTTCTGGTCGGGCGCCCACGGGCGGCGCTTGTACTTGAGCCGCTTGGCGACGACGAACGACGTGTCGAGGATCGGCACGGCCATGATCAGCAGCGGCGCGGCGAGCGCGATCGTCGCCGGGGTCTTCAGCACGCCCTCCACCGCCAGCGCGCCGAGCACGAAGCCGAGCGTCAGTGAGCCGGTGTCGCCCATGAAGATCTTCGCCGGGTGGTAGTTGGAGCGCAGGAACCCGAGCGTCGCGCCGCAGACGATCGCGGCCAGCGCGGCCGCCTCCACGCGCCCGAACGACATCGCGAGGATCGCGAACGACGCGCTGGCGATGGCGACGATGCCCGCGGCGAGCGCGTCCATCCCGTCGATCAGGTTCACGAGGTTGGCGACGAGCGCGATCCACAGCAGCGTGAGCGGGATGCCCATCCACGCCTCGACGTCGAACGACGCGAACGGCACGCCGATCTGCCGGAACCACAGGTCGTAGCCGACCACCGGGATGCACGCGGCGCCCAGGACGAGCAGGAGCTTGCGGCTCGCGCTCAGCCCCTTGACGTCGTCGTACAGGCCGATCGCGGCGACGACGGGGATGCCGATGACGATGCCCTCCAGCGACCCGTCGATGTCGAGGAACAGCAACGCCGGCACGAGGATGCCGACCGCGATCGCCAGCCCGCCGATGCGCGGGATCGGCCGCGTGTGCACACGCGGGCGGTCACGCCCCGGCATGTCGAACGCGCCGAGCCGGATCGCGAGCCGCGTGACCAGCGGCGTGAGCACGACCACGAGCGCCAGCGCGCTGAGCAGGCCCCAGGCGACGGCCCCCTCGTCGACGAGCGCCTCGATGGTGTCCGTGAAGGACATGCGACCCAGTATCGCGCAGGCCCCGGCCGACCCCCTCGCGCGCGCCCGCGAAGCGCCCCCAGGACGGTCCAGGGGTAATCCCAGGGGCGCCCCGGCCGCGGCTCAAGGATCTTGGGCCGCGGCTGGACAGATGTCCGGTTGTTCGCCGGTTCCGGCGCGAGTTCCATGCTCCGCCATGCCCCGGAGAGCAGCTCGGAGCGCGCTTGCGCTCCCGTTCATCCTTGCCGCGACCGTCGCGGCCCCCAGTCCGGCGTCCGCCGCCTTCGACGCCGACGGCTTCACCTTCCAGGAGTTCGCCGGCGCGAACCGCATGCAGGCTCCTGCCGCGGACCAGACGGCCGACGGCGGCTTCGTGGTCGCCAACCCGGTCGAGGCCGAGATGCCGGAGCGCCGGGACGCGGGCGGGCGGGACCTCGTCATCACGAAGCTCGATGCTCAGGGCGACCCTGTCACGACGTGGGGCACGGGCGGCGCGGTGACCATCGCGGGCCACGCCGACTCCGTCTCGGCCGTCCGCGTGCTCGCCGACGGGACGATCGCGCTGTGGAGCTGGCGGGGCGGCTGGCTGCTGCGTCTCGCGGCCGACGGCACCGTCCTCAGCGACACGGCGCTCGACCTCGACGGGGCCGACCTCCAGGACGGCGTCCTGGAGGATGACGGGACGCTCCACACGTTCTCCGTCGACTGGGAGACCGACGCGACCGTCATCACGACCTACGGAGCGGGCAAGCCGTCCTCGGTCACCGTCGAGGACTTCCTCGCCAGCACCGGCACGGTCGACAGCGAGGGCCGGTTCGTGCTCGTGGCGATGCCCGAGCGCGGCACCCACCAGGTCATCCGCGTCGCCGCCGACGGCGCCCGCGACGGCGCCTTCGTCACGCCTGGCGTCCCGGCCGGCAGCTGGAACGTCGTCGTGACGATCGACGGGAAGGACCGGCCGGTCGTGCAGCCCGACGACAGCTGGTCGGGCGCGCCCTGGCGCTTCTACCGCTTCGACGCGACCACCGGTGCGCTCGACGACACGTTCGGCGGCGACGGCGAGGTCAAGGTCGAGGACGCCGACCTCGGCCCTGCGGCCGGGGCGGATTGGGGCTTCGTCGCGGTGCAGGACGACGGCAAGATCCTCGCGAGCGGCCTGGCCGGCGAGGCGCACACGGGCAACGGACGCGCGCTGCTGCGGATCACGGAGGACGGCACGCCGGACGCGACGTTCGACGAGAGCGCGACCGGCGCCGCGGACGGCGACGGCATCGTGATCGTCGACCGCGCGCGGACGTCGTTCGAGAGCTCGGCGCCGACGCCGGTCGACGGCGGCGTGATCTTCGCCTTCGCGGGCTGGCGCGCGGCCGAGCGCTCGCTCGACGGCGCGCCCGCCGGGACCTTCACCGGCCTCTTCGCGAAGCTGGGCCCGAAGACGGGTCCGGGCACCGGCGGCCCCGGCACCGGCGGCCCCGGCACCGGCGGCCCGGGCACCGGCGGCCCCGGCACGGGCGGCCCGGGCACCGGCGGCCCCGGCACGGGCGGCCCGGGCACCGGCGGCCCCGGCACGGGCGACCCGGGCACCGGCGACCCCGGCACCGGCGGCCCCGGCGCGGGCGGGTCGGGCACCGGCTCCGAGACGCCCGGCGGCGGCGACCAGCAGCGGGCGTCGAGCTCGACGGGCACCGCGGTGACCGTGACCGCGCAGAGCCAGCAGAAGACGCTGCGCTCCTGCGTGAGCCGCCGCAACTTCACGATCCGGCTGCGGCCGAAGGCGCTGCGCTCGGCGACGGTGAAGGTCGCCGGCAAGAGCGTGAAGGTCACGAGCAAGAACGGCCGGCTGACCGCGACCGTCGACCTGCGCAAGCTCAAGCAGGACACGTTCGAGGTGCACGTCGTCGCGAAGGACGCGAAGGGCAGGACCGTCCGCGAGACGCGCGCCTACCGCACCTGCCGCGTCGGCAAGAACGGCCGCGCCGTCAAGGGCGGCAGCGTCATCACGGTGGTCCAGGGCTGAGCGGGCTAGGCTGCCCGCGCACATGGCGGGCAGCCTCCTCATCCTCGGCGCCGGGTACATCGGCGCGAAGGTCGCCGAGCGGGCGCTCGACGCCGGCGCCGACGTCGTCCTCGCCGACAACTGGTCGACGACCGAGCGCACGCAGGTCTCCCCGCTCGAGCCGCGGGGCGCGCGGGTGGTCGACTGCGACATCCGCTCGCGCGCGGACGTCGATGCGGCGTTCGCGGCTGCGGCTGGCCCGGACGGCACCGTCGGGCGCGTCATCTTCCTCGCCGCCCAGGCGAGCCGGCCGCTCTCGTTCGCCGACCCGGACTACACCGAGCAGACGAACCTCGTCGGCCCTCGGCACGTCGCGGCGGCGACCGCCGAGCACGGCAACCCGCCGCTCGTCTACGGCAGCTCGCTGCACGTGTACGGCACCGGCCTGGTCGGCACCGTCGACACGGACCGCCCGTACGGGCCACAGGGCGACCTCGCGCACCTCTCCAAGGTGTACGCCGAGCTGCTGCTGCGGATGGAGGCCGACCGCCACGGGTTCCCCCTCGCGCTGCTGCGCCTCGGCATCGTCTACGGCCCGAGCCCGGTCGAGCACGAGCGCCCCGAGTCGCAGACCGTGATCGACAAGTTCCGCCGGCTGGCGGCCGCGGGCGAGCCGCTCACGATCGACGCCGGCGGCCGCGCCACGATCGGCGCGGTGCACGTGGCCGACGTCGCGCGCATCGCTCTGGAGGCGCACGACGAGATCGCCAACGTCGCGGCGGAGACGATCACCGTCGGCGACGTCGCCGCGCTGGCCGAGGGCCGTGCGCCGGTCGGCGGCGCCGCGTGGACGGTCGTCTCGCCCTACACGTACGACCACTCGGTCGCGGGGTACCTCGCGCAGTGACGCGCTTCCTCGTCACCGGCGCGACCGGCTACCTCGGCTGGCGCGCGACGACCCTCCTGCGCGAGCGCGGCCACGACGTCCTCCCGCTCGCCCGCCCGGGGCACGCGCAGCGTGCCGCCTCCCGCGATCTCCCCGGCCTCGTCGAGGCCGACGCCGGCGCACCCGAGGCCCGCGACCTGGTGGCCGGCCGCGACGCCGTCCTGCACTTCGCCGGCGTGCCCGACCCGCGCCGCGCCCGCGAGGACCCCGCGCGCGCGGTGCGCGAGAACGCCGGCACGACGCTCAACCTGCTGGAGGCGTGCGCGCAGCACGGCGCGGGGCTCGTCTACCCCTCGTCCGCGCGCGCGGCGTCCGCACCCGACCCGTACGCGATCTCCAAGCTCCTCGGCGAGACGGCGTGCGCCGCGCACGAGGCGCCCGCGACCTCCCTGCGCATGACGTCCGTCTTCGGCCCCGGCCAGGTGGCCTGGGAGGGCGCGACGGGCGCGATCGCCGCGTTCGCCGCCCGCGCGCTCGACGGGCGCCCGATCGCGATCCCCGGCGACCCTCACCGCACCCGCGACTTCCTCTACGTCGACGACCTCGTCGCGGGCATCGAGCAGCTCGCCGCCGAGCCGCTCGACGCGTGGCCGGAGCTGCTCTACGCGGGCTCCGGCGTCGCCACGCCGCTGCTCGAAGCGGCCGAGCTGACCGTCGCCGCAGTCGGCTCCGGCACCCCGATCGACCGGCCGGGAGGCGACCTGCCGTCCGGCGAGAACGACAGCTACGCCCTGGATCCGGGCGTCCCACGGCTAGCATCACCGGTCCGCCCGCTCCCCGAAGCGGTCGCCGCGTATGTCCACTGGCTCCGCTCCCATCCCGCTGCTCAAGGCCGCGCCGGAGCCTGACCAGATCGCCGACCGCCTCCAGGGCGGCGACTGGCGGGGGATGGAGCTGGCGCTCCTGCCGCCGCACGTCGCGTCCGACGAGGCCGTCGAGCGCGCGATCGAGGTCGTCCGCACCGGCGTCGGCGCGCGCGAGCTGACGCTGCTCGCCGAGTCCCCGGTCTCGTGGCCGAGCGGCAACCACGTGCGCGTCGACCGCCTCGACGCTGAGGCCCGCACGGGCATCCAGCGCAGCGCGCGGTTCGCCGCCGCGATCGGCTCGCCGGTGCTGACGATCCACCTCTACATCCCCCTCACGCCCGAGCAGTTCCGCGCGGGCGCGCGCGTGGACGAGGCGGCGGTGACCGAGTTCCTCACGTTCTTCGCCGACACGTGCGCCGCGCACGGCGTCGCTCCGCTGATCGAGAACGTCCCGCCCGTGCTGCGGATGCGGACCGGCGGCGCGTTCTACACGCCGGTCGGCGGCCACTGGCAGGACATGCTCGACTGGCGCGCGCGGGTGCCGGCGCTGGGCTTCACGCTCGACACCTCGCACGCCGCGCTCTTCCGCGCGTTCGCGGCCGCCTACCCGACGCTCTTCGGCCTGGCCGGCGACGAGGGGCTGGAGCTGGAGCGCTACGTGGAGGAGCTCGGGCCGCACACGCAGGTCGCGCACGTCTCCAACGCGCGCGGCATCCTCGGCGAGGGGCTCGACTACGACGCGCCCGAGGGGGAGCTCGACCTCGACCCGATCGCCGCGCGCATCGGCGAGCTCGTCCCGTACGTCGTCGCCGAGATCAACGAGCCCGACCACCGCTTCTCGCCGCACATCAAGGACGGCTACCGCCACCTGGAGCGCGCGTTCGCCCGCCCTGCCGAGCGCTGGCGCCCGCCGCCGCGGCGCCTGCCGCCGGACACGCTCGACTGGCAGGAGGTCATCGGCCGCCGCGACCCGGTGCCGGACGTGCTCGGGCTCGCCGACCGGCTCGCCGGCGCGCGCGTGCTGGTCACCGGCGGCGCGGGCTCGATCGGCCGCTCCCTCACCAACCTGCTCGCCGCGTTCCGCCCCGAGCTGATCACGGTGCTCGACACGCACGAGGCGGCGCTCACCGCCGACCGCCACCAGAAGGGCGCGCTGCGCCTGGCGGGGTTCGAGCACGTGCTGTGCGACATCCGCGATCGCGTGCGGCTCGACGCCGAGACGTCGCGCGCGCGGCCCGACCTCGTCTTCCACCTCGCTGCCTACAAGCACGTCGACTGGGCCGAGCGCTACCCGGCCGAGTTCGCGGCGACGAACCTCGACGGCTCGTGGAACGTCCTGCGCGCCGCCGAGGCCGCGGGCGCGTCGAGCGTCGTCGTCGCGTCCACCGACAAGGCCGCGCGCGCCGCGAACCTCTACGGCCGCACGAAGCAGATGATGGAGGCGCTCACCGCCCACGCGGCCGAGCGCGCCGGGGGCGGCCGCGCCGCAGTGCGGCTGGTGAACGTCCTGGGGAGCGCGGGCAGCGCGACCGAGCTGTGGCTGCGCCAGTCGCGCGCCGGCGTCCCGCTCACGCTCACCGACCCGTCGATGGAGCGCTTCTGGATCACGATGGCGCACGCCGCGTCGCTCGTCGCGCAGGGCGCGCTGGCGGCGCAGGAGGGCGCACGGCTCGTGACGGCGCACGACCCGATCGAGATGCCGATCGGGGAGCTGGCGCAGCGCATCTGGCGCGCGGCGGTCGGCGGCGAGCCGGACATGCACATCGCCGGAGTCCGGCCCGGGGAGACCATGAGCGAGGTGCTCGTGGGACCGGGTGAGGAGCTGGGCGGCGAGCTGCGCCAGGGCGTGGCGACGATCGACGGCGTGGCCGACCTCGCGCTGGCCGCGGCGCTGGTCGACGAGGTCGAGGCGGCCGGCGACGTGGACGCGCGGCGCGCGCTGTGGCTGGAGGCGATGGCGCCCGCGCCGGGCGCCGCCCAGCGGCCGTGACCACCGCGGGCCCGTTCCCCACGCCGGACGCCCCGGGCGGCGAGGTCCCCGGCACCGGCCCGCTGCGGATCCTGCTCGTCTCGCAGTTCTGGCCGGGTCCGGACGACCCCGACCTCGGCGTGTTCGTCCGGCAGGTCGTGGAGGAGCTGGAGCGGCGCGGCCACACCGTCGACCGCGCGGTGGTCGACCGGCGCGGCGCGGGGCGCGCGGGCGACGCCAAGCTCCTGCTCGACACGCTCCGTCTGGCCCGGACGCGCCGCCCCGACGTCGTGTTCGCCCACTTCCTCGTGCCCGCCGGGCTGGCCGCCGCGCTCGTAACGGTCGGCCGCTGGCCGCCGCTGGTCGTGATGGCGCACGGGCAGGACGTGCGCAACGCGCTCCACGGCTCGCTCGTCCAGCGCGCGACCGCGTTCGTCCTGCGGCGCGCGCACACGACGATCTTCAACTCCGCCTTCCTGCGCGACACGCTGCCGCTCAAGGCGCGCCGCAGCATCGTGATCGACTGCGGCGTGGACCTCGACGCGTTCGCGCCCGCCGACCCGGCCGCCGCACGCGCGGAGCTCGGCCTCGCCGATGCGCCCGGCCCGGTGTTCCTCTTCGCGGGCTCGCTGATCGAGCGCAAGAACGTCGTGCGGCTGCGCGACGCGTTCGCCGCCTTCGGGCGCGGGACGCTCGTCTGCGTCGGTGACGGCGAGCTGCGCGGCGAGCTGGAGGGCCGTGAGGGCATCGTCCTGCGCGGCCGGGTCCCCCACGCCGAGATCCCCCGCTACATGGCCGCCGCGGACGCGCTCGTCCTGCCGTCGCTGGAGGAGCCGCTCGGCCAGGTCGTCCTGGAGGCGATGGCGTCGCAGCGGTCGGTCGTCGCGACGACGGTCGGCGGGCCACCCGAGTTCGTCACGCCCGAGGCGGGTGCGCTCGTCGACCCGCTCGACGTCGACAGCATCCGCGCCGGGCTGGAGCGCGCGGCCGCGCTCGGCACCCCGAACCCCGCCGCGCGCGCCGCGGCCGAGCCGCACGCGCTCTCCCGCCAGGTCGAGCGGATGGAGGCCGTGCTGCGCGCGGCTGCCGCGAGCCGCCGCCGCTAGGCCGCCGCCAGCTCCTCGCGCGCCGCCGCGCACACGGCGACGTACTGCGCCGGCGGCATCCCGACCACCGCGCGGAAGTCGTTGACGAAGTGCGCCTGGTCGAAGTAGCCGAGATCCAGCGCCATCGCCGCCCAGTCGTCGTGCTCGCCGTCCGCGAGCAGCTCCGCCGCCTGGTGGATGCGGTAGCGCTGCAGGACCCACTTCGGCCCCACGCCGACGTACCGGCGGAAGAGCCGCTGCAGCGTGCGCTGCGACATCCCGTACCGCTCGGCGACGTCAGCGGCGCGCAGGTTCGCGGGCTCCTCCAGCATCGCGACGATCATCCGGTGGATCGTCGCGACGTTCGAGTCCGGCGCCGGCCGCCGCGCGAGCAGGAACGCCTCGACCTCCTCCACGTGCGCGTCGAAGCCGGCGCCGCGCGCCGCGATGCGCTCCGCCAGCGCATCGCCGTCAGCCCCGAAGACCGCGCCGACCGGCAGCACCGCGTCGGTCAGCTCCCACGCCGGCGCGCCGTGGAAGGGCGCGAACGCCCCGGGACGGAACTTCGTCCCGAACGCCGCGCCGCGCCCGGTCAGCTCGCGCGCGAACCGCGCCGTGCCGATGCCGTGCACCCACGTGCCGCCCGGCTCCGACGCGACGTTCACCGAGGGGTGAGGGATGACCTGCTGGGTGAACGGCGGCCGCCCGCGCAGATCCCACTCGACCATCCAGTGCCGCTCGACCCAGGGCGCGAGGTCCGGGTGCGGCTCCTCGCGCGTGAGCCGGAAGTGGCGGAACCCCTCGCGCGGGTTGACGATGCCGCGGCGGCTGGTGGTCTCCATCCGCCCCCACGCTACCTCGCCGGGGTCCGGAGGCGGCGGCCCCGGCCGTCATCGGGGGTGCGTACCCGTCATCCCCCCGACGCGTGCCGGGGTCCCCGGCGGCGAAGGTCCCGGGCATGCCATCGACCCGCCTCCTGCTGACTGCCTTGGCCGCGACCGCGGCCCTCGGCGGCGCCGCCTCCACGGCCGGCGCCGCGACCCTCGCGTACGAGGGCGACGACCTCGTCTTCCGCGCCGCGAACGGCGAGGACAACGACGTCAACCTCTACCGCGGCAGCTTCGACAGCACGAAGGCCGCGATCGGCCCCGGCTACGGGAACACGCTCACCGCGTTCCCCGCCCAGTGCGACGACTACCGCGACAACGGCAACTTCGTCGAGTGCCCGCGGCCGGCCGGCGCGATCAAGTACGTCCTCGGCGACCTCGACGACTCGTTCGCCACCAGCTCCGACTTCTGGGCCGACGCGACGATCGTCGTGGAGGGCGGCGACGGCGCCGACGACCTCGGCGGCTTCGGCGCCAAGGAGACCCTGATCGGGGGCCCGGGCAACGACAAGCTGCGCGGCTGGACCAACGCCGACGTCCTCGACGGCGGCGACGGCGACGACACGCTGGAGGGCGGCGAGGGCGCCGACCGGCTGAGCGGCGGCAACGGCAACGACAACCTCGCGCCCGACGGCTACGAGCAGCAGTCGACCGACGTCGTCGACGGCGGCGCGGGCATCGACACGATCGACGCCGACTACAGCTCCCGCTTCACCGACAGCGACCCGCAGAGCGCGTTCACCCTCGGCGGAGGCGCGGACGACGGCCGGCCGGGCGAGAACGACGACATCCAGGGCGTCGAGCGCCTCACGCTCACCGCGCCGGGCGGCCGCATCGTCGGCACCGACGCGCCGGAGTTCATGAAGCTCCACCAGGTCGGCGAGCCCGGCGCGCTGATCGGCAACGGCGGCGACGACGAGCTGCGCGGCGGCGACGGCGAGGACACCGTCGACGGCGGCGCCGGCAACGACCGCCTCGACGGCGGCTTCGGCGACGACAACATCACCGGTGGGCCCGGCCGCGACACGATCACCGCCGACCAGGCCACCAGCGAGTGCAGCTACCTGTGGTGCAAGCACCCGTTCGGCAACGACACCGTCAACGTCCGCGACGGCGAGGCGGACTCGGTCACGTGCGGCACCGGCACCGACAAGGTGATCGCGGACGCCGCGGACACCATCGCGCCCGACTGCGAGCAGGTCGACCGCGCGGCCGCCGCCGGCCCCAAGCCCGTCGCGACGGACCCGAAGAAGGGCACGACGAAGAAGGACGGGGCGAACGGCAAGCAGCTCAAGCTCGCCCCGGCGCTGCGCAGCGGCCTCAAGCTCACCCTCACGGGCGTCAAGCGCGGCACGATGGTGCGCGCGCTGGAGGGCCGCAGGACCGTCGGCAGCGGCCGCGCGAAGCGCGGCGGCAAGGTGACGATCCGCTTCACCAAGGCCGCGAAGAAGCGGCTGGCGAAGAAGCACACGGTGAAGCTCACCGTCGTCGCGGGCAAGCGCCGGACGACGGTGACCCTCACGAAGTAGCGGCTAGGCCGTCGCGGCGGCCTTGCCCAGGTGCTCGTACAGGGGGTAGCGCTCGGCGATCGCGGCGACGCGGTCGCCGAGCTCCCCCTTGCGGGCCTCGAAGTCGTCCTGCAGCGCGGCCGCGATGATCTCGCCGATCTCGGCGAAGTCGTCGGCCTGGACGCCGCGGGTTGCCAGCGCCGAGGCGCCGACGCGCAGGCCC
Source organism: Parviterribacter multiflagellatus (assembly GCF_056863265.1). Classification (NCBI taxonomy): domain Bacteria; kingdom Bacillati; phylum Actinomycetota; class Thermoleophilia; order Solirubrobacterales; family Parviterribacteraceae; genus Parviterribacter; species Parviterribacter multiflagellatus. The sequence goes on along the minus strand of NZ_JBXPIZ010000004.1, from coordinate 387,497 downwards.
GACGAGACCGCCGGCGGACGCGGGTCGAACGGCACCGCGTTGCGGTTGACGGTGATGCCGATCTCGTGCAGCCGGTCCTCGGACTGCTGGCCGTCGATCGGGGACTCGCGCAGGTCGACGAGCACGAGGTGCACGTCGGTCCCGCCGGTGAGGACGTTGACGCCGTTGCCGGCGCCGACGAGCTTCTCAGCGACGGCCTGCGCGCCCGCGACGGTGCGCTCCTGCCGCTCGCGGAACGCCTCGGTCGCGGCGATCTTGAGCGCGATCGCCTTGCCGGCGATGACGTGCATCAGCGGGCCGCCCTGCTGGCCCGGGAAGACGGCCGAGTCGATCTTCTTCTGGTGCTCCTCGCGGCACAGGATCATGCCGCCGCGCGCGCCGCCGAGCGTCTTGTGGATCGTCGTGGTGACAACGTCGGCGTACGGCACCGGGTTCGGGTGGATGCCCGCGGCGACCAGGCCGGCGAAGTGCGCCATGTCGACCATGAGGAGCGCGCCGACCTCGTCGGCGATCGCGCGGAAGCGCTCGAAGTCGAGGATGCGCGGGTACGCAGACCAGCCGGCGAGCAGGAGCTTCGGCCGGCGCTCCTTCGCGATCCGCTCGACCTCGTCCATGTCGATGAGCGAGTCGGACTCGCGCACGTGGTACGGCGCGATGTCGTAGAGGCGCCCCGACACGTTGATCTTCATGCCGTGGCTGAGGTGACCACCGTGCGGGAGCGCGAGGCCCATGATCGTGTCGCCCGGCTGCAGCAGCGCGTGGTAGACCGCCGCGTTCGCCTGCGCGCCGGCGTGCGGCTGCACGTTCGCGTGGTCGGCGCCGAACAGCTCCTTCGCGCGGGTGATCGCCAGCATCTCGGCGACGTCCACGTGCTCGCAGCCGCCGTAGTACCGGCGGCCCGGGTAGCCCTCGGCGTACTTGTTCGTGAGCACCGAGCCCTGCGCGTCCAGCACGGCCTGCGGCACGAAGTTCTCGGACGCGATCATCTCGAGCGTCCGCTGCTGACGGCCGAGCTCGAGGTCGAGCACCTCGGCGATCTCGGGGTCCACGTCGGCGACGGGGCGGTTGAAGAAGTCCTGGGGCAGGTCGGTCACGGCGATCCTCCGAAGGTGTGCGGCGGGGTGCCCAGGCGCGCGGCGAGCTTGCCCCTGCCGCTTCCCGGTGGTCGGTTCCACCCGTGGCGCCAGTCGCGGCGGAGCACCCCCAAGGCTACCGCGTCCGGCCGGCCGGGCGGGCCGGATCAGGTGAGGTAGCGGTCGGGGTCGGAGGTGACCTCGAGGAGCTCCTCGAGGCGGGTGGTCTGGAGGACGCGCTGCACGACCCGGCCGCCGCGGACGAGCACGAGCTTCCAGCCGCCGCGGCGGGCGCGGCGCTGGGCGGAGACGATGCGCGCGAGGCCGGTGGAGTCGAGCATCGTCAGGCCGCGGAGGTCGACGAGGATGAGCTCGGGGCGCTGCAGCTCGATCGACAGCATCCGGCGGTCGAACGCGTACGCGGTGGCGAGATCGAGCTCCCCGGACAGGGTGACGCGGATCGTGCCAGGCCGGGGCTCGTGCTCGGTGACCTCGAGCGGAGCCATGCGGGCGACCCTACTCCTTCGCCGCAGTCAAGTTCCAACAGCTACAAGCCGGAGAGCCGCGCGCGCAGCTCGTCGCGCGCCAGCGCGCCCTCGCGCAGGACCTGCCAGTCGCGCGTCGTCTCGAACTGCCGCAGATCCACCACGGTCGACGGCGTGCCGGGCAGCTCGCCGCCGTCGAGCACCATGTCCGCCTCGCGCCGGATGTCCTCCGGCACGTCCTCCAGGCGCCGCGCGTCGGCGCCGCCGGCGTGGTTGGCGCTCGACTGCAGCACTGGCCAGCGCACCGACTCCAGCGCCGCGCACGACGGCGGGAGCGCCGGCACGCGCAGGCCGATCGTGTCCGGATCGGGCCCCGCCGCGAGCGGGAAGCGGTGCGCCGGGTTGGGCAGGAGCAGCGTCACGCCGCCGGGCACGAGCGCCTCGACCGCCGCACGCGTGCGGTCCCCCAGCTCCGGCAGCGCGGCCAGCGCCAGCTCGACGCGGAAGAACATCACCGCCGACGGCTTCTCCGGCCGCCGTCCCTTCAGCTCGTACAGCCGCGCGACCGCGTCGTCGAGGTCCGGCTCGCAGGCCAGCCCGTAGACCGTGTCCGCGGGGAAGACCGCCACGCCGCCCACCGCGATGCACCGCGCGAACGTCGCCGCGTCCTCGACCGACACCGAGACCGTCATCGCCGCCCGATCACCACCCGCTCGATCCGCGCGAGGTCGCGCCGGATCTCCACGTCGCCGAACGCCGCGCCCGCCATCAGCGCCGCGACCTCCTGCGCCTGCCCCTCGCCGATCTCCAGCGCCACGAACCGCACGCCGCTCGCCTCGCCGCACCGCGCCACCAGCCGCCGCACGACGTCGAGCCCGTCGTCACCCCCGAACAGGGCGCCGGACGGCTCGTGGCGCACCTCGGCGGGGAGCCGCTCGCCGCGCGCGACGTAGGGCGGGTTGGAGATCACGGCGTCGTAGCTGCCCGTGAACAGGTCATCCTGAACGAACGCGACGTCCAGACCGAGCCGCGCCGCGTTCGCGCGCGCGACCTCCAGCGCATCCGCGCTCACGTCCGTGCCGGTCACCTGGAGCGACGGCCGCTCCTCCTTCAGCGCCAGCGCGATCGCCCCGCTGCCCGTCCCCACGTCCACGACCGTCGAGCCCTGCGGCAGCTCCAGCCCCGCCTCCACCAGCAGCTCCGTCTCGGGCCGCGGCACGAGCACGCGCGGGTCGACCTCCAGCTCGATGCGCCGGAAGCCCTTCGTGCCCACCAGGTACGCGACGGGCTCGCGCCCGACGGTCCGCCGCCGCACGAGGTCGCGGAAGGCCGACGCCGCCGGGCCCGCCACCTCGGCGTCCGGCTCGGTGTAGAGCTTCGTCCGCGAGACGCCCATCGCGTGCGCGAGCAGCACCTCCGCGTCGAGCCGCGGCGTGTCGACCTGCGCGGCGTTCAGCGCCACGAGCGCCGAGTCCAGCGCCTCGCGCACGGGCGTGCCGGAGAACGGCGTCACGTGTGCCTCAGGCGGTCGCCGCGTCGGCGCCGGCCTGCTGCTCGAGCTTGCGGCGCTTCTCGTCGTTCTGGAGCGCGTTGGTGAAGCCCTCCAGCTCCCCCTCGAGCACCTGCTCGAGGTTGTGCTGCGTGAGCTTGATGCGGTGGTCGGTCACCCGCCGCTCGCCGTAGTTGTACGTGCGGATCTTCTCGGCGCGCTCGCCGGAGCCGACCTGCGAGCGCCGGTCCGCCGACACCGCGGCCTGCTGCTCGGCCAGCGCCGCCTCGTACAGCCGCGCGCGCAGCACCTTCATCGCGCGCTCGCGGTTCTGCAGCTGCGACTTCTCGTCCTGCATCGACACGACGACGCCCGACGGCTTGTGCGTGATGCGCACCGCCGAGTCGGTCGTGTTGACCGACTGGCCGCCGGGGCCGGACGAGCGGTAGACGTCGATCTGGAGGTCGTTCGGGTCGATGTGGACGTCGACCTCCTCCGCCTCGGGCAGCACGGCCACCGTCGCGGTGGACGTGTGGATGCGGCCCTGGGACTCGGTCGCCGGGACGCGCTGGACGCGGTGCGTGCCGCCCTCGTACTTGAAGACGCTGAACGCGCCGTCGCCGCGGATCTCCAGCGTGTACTTGCCGTCGCCGACCTCCATCGCCTCGGCGGTGAAGCCGCGGCGCTCGGCGTACTTGGAGAGCATCCGGAAGAGGTCGCCGGCCCACAGCCCGGCCTCCTCGCCGCCCGCGCCGCCCTGGATCTCGACGATGACGTTCTTGTCGTCGTTGGGGTCGCGCTCGACCATCGCGAGGCGGATCTCGTCCTCGAGCTCGGTCACCCGCTCGCGCGCCGCGCCGAGCTCCTCGCGCAGCTCGGGGTCCTCCATCTCGGCAAGCATCTCCTGCGCGCCCTCGACGTCGCTGACCGCCCGGCGCCACTCGGCCGCGAGCTTCGCGGCGGGCTCCAGCTGGCGGTACGTGCGACCGACCGCGGCGTAGCGCTCGCGGTCCGCGATCACCTCGGGATCGCTCATCTCGCGCTCGGCCTCGGCGAAGCGCACCTCGATCTGCTGAACGAGCTGCTCGATCATGCGCCTGCCAGTCTAGGCGGGGTGCTCGCCATCGTCCTCGCGCTCGGGACCTCTGTGGCGTACGGGACGTCGAACTTCCTCGGACCGCTCCTCGGACGCCGCCACCACGTCGCCGCCGTCCTCCTCATCGGACAGCTCGCCGCGCTGGTCGGCGCGCTCGCCCTCGTGGTCGCCTCCGGCGAGTCGCCGCCGCCCGGCCACGCGGTCGCGATCGGCATCGTCGCGGGGGTCGGGAACATCCTCGGCCTGGCGTGCTTCTACCGCGCCGCGCAGCTCGGGCCGGTGTCGATCGCGGCGGCCATCGGCGCGCTCGGGACGACGTTCCCGGTCCTGTACGGCCTGGGGAACGGCGAGTCGCTCGCCACGCACCAGGTCGGCGGCGTGCTGCTCGCGGTCGCCGGCGCCGTGCTCGCCGCGCAGAAGCCGGCGGACGGCCCCGCGCCGTCGCCCGCGTTCCTCGGCTGGTCGCTGCTCGGGGCGGCCGGCTTCGGCGGCTTCCTCATCGCGCTCCCCGAGGCCGCGCAGGACGGCTCGGAGTGGGCGCTGCTCGACGCGCGCCTGGCGGTCGTCGTGCTGCTGGTCGGCGGGATCATGGTCCTGCGCACGCCCGCGACGTTCCGCCCGCAGAGCGCGCCGCTGCTCGCCATTCCCGGCGCGCTGCTCCTGCTCGGCACGATCGCCTACACCGAGGCGACCGCGCGCGGTCAGATCAGCATCGTCGCGGTGCTCTCGTCGCTGGCCACCGTCGTGACCGTCGCGCTGGCGTTCGCGATCCTCGGTGAGCGGCTCGCGCGCCCGCAGCAGATCGGCGTCGCGGCGGCCGTGGTCGGCACGGTCCTGCTCGCCGTCTGAGCGCGCCTACGCGGCGTCGCGGCGGAACGTCGCCGTGAAGCGCGCGACGGCGTCCGGGTCGAACAGCGTGCCCGCGTTGCGCTCCAGCTCGGCCAGCGCCGCCGCCGGTTCCAGCGCGCGCCGGAACGGCCGGTCGGTGAGCAGCGCCTCGTAGACCATCTGCACGATCCGCGAGCTCTCCTCGTCGCGGGTCGTGTTGCGCAGGCCGGCAGCCGCCCGCGAGGCCTTGTCCTGGTAGAGCCGCGCGTCCGCGATCCGCATCGCCTGCGCGACGTCGCCCGCCTCGACGGGGAGCCGCACCGCGCCACCGGACGCCGCGATCCGGACGCCGGCGTGCTCCTCGACCAGCGCCGCCCGCGCCGCGGCCAGCGCCCGCGGCCCGCGGCCGCGGAGGAGCACGCACAGCTCGTCGCCGCCCAGCCGGTAGGCCTGGCCGTCGGCCGCGACCGCCGCGTGCAGGCGCTCGGCCAGCCGCGCGAGCAGCGCGTCGCCTGCCGGGTGGCCGAAGCGGTCGTTGTACGCCTTGAAGCCGTCGAGGTCGAAGATCGCGAACACGAGCTCCTGGCCCGACTGCCGCCAGGCCAGCGCGTGCTCGAGGTCGCGCGTCAGCGCGCGCCGGTTCGGCAACCCGGTCAGCGCATCCGTCGCAGCCTCCTCGCGGGACGTGGCGATCATCCGCGTGCCGTCGACCAGCGCGAGGACGTACCGGACGAGCAGCAGCGCCCCGCATGCGACCGACAGGAGGATCGGCGCCTCGTCGAGCCGGTGGTAGTGGTCGAGCGTGAGGATGCCGAGCACGATCACCGCGGCGACGCCCGGGACGGTCGCGAGCGTCCACCGGCCGAGCCGCTCGGCCGAGCCCGGCAGCGACGGCTGCCACGCGGCGAGGGCGAGCAGGCCGGTGCCGGCGATCCAGCCCACGTCGAGGAACGTGTTCTCCACGTACGTGCCGCGCGCGCTCTGCGCGAGGAAGATCAGGTCGCTGACCGCGAAGACGACGAGGCCCGCTCCGAGCAGCAGCCACGTCGCGCCGACGCGCCGCCCGGCGAGCACGAACACGCCGGCCACGACCGCCAGGAGCACGATGTCGAGCAGCGGGTACGCGAGGTTCGTCGCGACCGTGAGCGTGTCGCCACCGGTCTCGGACATGACGTAGGGGAAGACGATCGCCGAGCCGGCCGCGGCGGTGGCGACGGTCGCGATGACGCCGTCGAGCAGCAGGCGGCCCTGGAGGCCGACGAAGCGGGCACGGAGGAGGAAGACCACGCCGAGGTAGACGCAGGGCGCGAAGCCGAGGTAGAGCGCGTCGGCGGGCGACGGGAAGGGCGGGTCGTCGAGGTGGGTGAGCGCGATCGACCAGTAGACGTCGCCGGCGAGGTAGAGCGCGATGCCGGCGGCGACGACCGTCCACGCCGCGCGCTCGCGCGGGCACGTCCGCGCGCGTCGCACGACCGCGGCGAACGCCAGCAGGTGCGCGGCCTGGTAGGCCAGCGTCGCCGGATGGAGCGGCCCGGCCTCGGCGCCCGCGCGCACGAGCGTCCACGTCGCGAACCCCGCGACGAGCAGCCAGTTCGCGAGCAGGAGGAGCCGCGGTGCGCGCACCTCCCTGTGATCGGCGGTCAGCGCCGCAGGTTTATGGCGCCCTTGCAGGGAGGTTGTGCGCGGAGAGGGTCATCGCTGCCCCGTTTCGCCCGCCGCAGACCGGCCGCATGGCGAGCGGCCGTCTCGGCGAGCAGGAGGCGATGAGGGCGCCTGCGCACCCTCCTTCGGCACGCGCGTGTCCCGGTTGAGCGGCTCGGCGCCCGCGTGCGCCGCTACGCGGCGACTTCGATGCCGAGCCGGTCGGCCTCGTCGACCGCCTCGGGCGACTCGACGGCGAGCACCGCCTCGAGCGCCGCGATCGCGACGGCCAGCTGCGCGAGGTCGGGCTCGCGCGTCGTCAGGCGCTGGAGCTGCATGCCCGGCCACATCAGCACGCGCGCCCACCGCTTGGCCCGGTTGCGGCCGAACCACTTGATCGCCTCGAACGCCAGGCCCGCGACGATCGGGATGCCGATCACGCGCGAGAGCAGCAGCCAGTGCAGCTCGAGCTTGCCGAACGGGGCGAAGACGAAGATCGCCACGATCATGACGATCAGCAGGAAGCTCGTGCCGCAGCGCGGGTGCAGGCGCGAGAAGCGCTGGGCGTTCGCCGGCGTCAGCGGCAGCCCGGCCTCGTAGCACGAGATCGTCTTGTGCTCGGCGCCGTGGTACTCGAAGACGCGCTGCAGGTCCCGCATCCGCGAGACGAGGTACAGGTAGCCGAGGAAGATCGCGATGCGGATCGCCTTCTCGACGACCACGAAGACGAGGCCGTTGTCGTCGCCGGCGCCCGAGACGGACGCGAGCGTCGCGGGCAGCAGGAAGAAGAGCCCGACGCTGAGCGAGAGCGCGAACGCGATCGTCGCCGCCCAGCCCTTGCCGGACAGCTCCTTCTCGCCCTCGCCCACCTGCGCGTTGGCGGAGATGCCGAGCGCCCGCATGCCGATCGCGAGCGACTCGACCAGCGCGACGCTGCCGCGGACGACCGGCAGCCGCAGCAGCCGGTGCTTCTTGAGGACGCTGACGAGCGGGAACGACTGGACGTCGATCGACTCGTCGGGCCTGCGGACGGCGACGGCCCACGTGGAGACGCCGCGCATCATCACGCCCTCGAGGACCGCCTGGCCCCCGATGGGTGCGTCCTGCTGCGCGACGAGCGGGCGGTCGCCCGGCTGGGCGGCGGCCCGCTCGGTCATCGCACGTCTTACTTCTGCGTGCTCTTCGCCGCGCGGCGCTTGAACCGCTCGACGCGGCCACCGGTGTCGACGAGCTTCTGGCGGCCCGTGTAGAACGGGTGGCAGTTGGAGCAGATCTCGACGTGGATCTCAGGCTCGGTCGACCGGGTCACGAAGGTGTTGCCGCACGTGCAGGTGACGCGGGACTCGACGTAGTCGGGGTGGATTCCGGTCTTCATGACAAGTGAGTCTATCGGCCGTCAGCACAGCCGCCTGGAGCGGTTGTCGCGCTCGTTGGACTCCTCGACCTCGTCGTCCGCGTCGACGCGGAACTGGATCGGCGCCGCGGGCGTGCACGGGCGCCGCCCGACGAGCTCGACCGTCGCCGTCTCGCCCGCCGGCAGCCCGGGCAGCGTGCGCCGCACCGGCTCGGTCTCGCCGAGCAGCTCGACGGTGAAGAGCGGCGCCGCCGTCGGCCCGTCGTTGCCGACCCGCAGCGTGTAGGTCGTCGCGCCGTCCGCGGCGGTGACGGCATCGAGCAGCTCGATCGTCAGGTTCGGCCGCTGGTCCGGCTGCTCGCACACCGGCGTGCGCCGCGTCGTCTGCTTCTGCAGGCCGTCGGCGTCGTACCAGCGGAACTGCACGGCGGCGCGGTACTCGGCCGCGGGCTTGAGCCGCTCGACGCGCTTGGTGTAGACGAACCCGCTCTTGCCGGCGAGCGAGCGCTCCCACCGCCCGAAGCCCTTGTGGCGCACCTGCGCCCACGCGCGCCCAGGGCTCGACCTCACGTAGAGGTCGAACCTCATGGCCATCCGGGTCGTCCCGACGGCGGCCGGCATCGAGCCGGTGAAGAGGGCGAACCGCTCGTCCGGCGTCGCGCCGCTCACGCAGGCGGCGAGCGACGCCTTCAGCGGCGGCGGCGAGGTGACCGGGTCTGCGGGGCCCTGCGCGGCGGCGGTCGGGACGAACAGGAGGGACAGGAGGACGACGAAGGGGGCGCGACGCATGCTCGGTGGTCCGAAACAGCGCCGCGCCCCCTTTGTTGCGCGGTTTGTCAGCGCGGTGACCCGCGCTTGGCGCCTACGTCAGCTGATAGAGCGGGCCGTCGCCGCCTTCCGGCGTGGTGAGGCGGCCGCCCTTGGCGGTGATCGCCCCGCACTGCACGCAGTTGGTGTAGTTGACGATCACGTCGACCTTGCCCGTCTCGGGCGCGTCCTCCGGGATCTCGTACACGCCCGCCGGGCACATCCACACCCAGGTCTCGGCGACCTCGCGCGGGACGCGCTTCTGCACGCGGATGTGGTTCGGCGCGTCGTCGCGGGTCTGGTTGCCGGTGATGTAGACCGAGGACAGCTTGTCGAACGTGTACTTGCCGTCCGGCTTGGGGTACTTGTCCTTGGTCTTGCCGATGAACATCGGCTTCTTGTCCTGCCGGTGCCAGGACAGACGGCCGGGCGGGAGCTTGCCCTTGGTGGCGATCGCCAGGTTGACGATCGGGCCACCGGCGAGGAAGCCCTTCTGGAACGGCTGGCGGGTGTTGCGGACCTGCCAGAGCTCCTTGCCGATCGACGACTCCTCGACGGCCTCGGCGTACGAGTCGAACGTCGTCTGGTTCTTCTTCAGCCCGGCGTAGATCGCCTCGGCGGCCAGGATGCCCGACTTGATGCAGTGGTGGACGCCCTTGAGCGCCACCGTGTCGACCATGCCCGCGGCGTCGCCGACCAGCACGGCGCCCGGCATCGCGACCTTCGGCATCGACCAGTAGCCGCCGCCCGGGAGCGCCTTCGCGCCCCAGCCGACCCGCTCGCCGCCCTCGAGGATCTTCTTGACCAGCGGGTGCTGCTTGAACGTCTGCAGCAGGTCGTGGGCGGACGTGGTGGCGTCCGCGTACTCGAGGTCGACGACGAAGCCGATCGAGACCAGGTCCTCGCCGGTCTTCTCGTTCTTCATCGGGTAGAGCCAGGTGCCGCCGATCTGCCCGTACTTGGCGGAGATCGACAGCGGCCACGGCCCGATCGTGTGGATCAGGCGGTCGAGCGGCTTGGGGACCTTCCAGATCTCCTTGACGCCCAGCTCCCACGTCTGCGTCTCGCGGTCCTTGGCGAGGTCGAACTCGCGGATCGCGGCGCCGGTGAGGTGGCCCCAGCAGCCCTCGGCCAGGACGGTCGCCTTGGCCTTGATGTCGGTGCCCGGCTCGAAGTTGCCGAGCTCCTCGCCCTCCTTGCCGCGGCCCTTGTCGCCGGAGCGGACGCCGACGACGCGGCCGTCCTCGACGATGAGCTGCGTCGCGGAGGTCTCGGTGAGGACGTACGCGCCGCCCTCCTCGGCCTGCTGCTGCTGGTACCGAGCGAGGGCCGAGACCGAGATGACCTCGTTGCCGTGGTTCTTGAAGGGCGGCGGCGGCGGGATCTTGATCGCCATCTTGGAGGTCGGCGTCATGTAGACCGCCTCCTTCTTGACCTCGCCGAAGGCGAAGCCCTCCTTGCGCCAGTCCTCACGCGTGAGGTCCGGGAAGAGCTCCTGCAGCGGCCCCGGGCGCATGACCGCGCCCGACAGCGTGTGGCCGCCGCAGACCTTCGCCTTCTCGATGACCGCCACCGGGACCTCGCCCAGCTGCTCCATGAGCTCGGGGTCATCGGCCAGCAGCTGGAGCAGGCGGTTGGCACACGCCAACCCCGCCGTGCCACCGCCGACGATCGCGACCCCGACCTCGATCAGCTCGTCCTCGGGATCGAGGCCGCGCTTGATGAACTCCTTCTGGCTGTCCACCGGCGGCGGGTACGCCGACGGGGCCACCGGGCCTCGACCGTTCGCTCCAGCCATCTGGATCAGCCCTTCTTGGCCTTCACGGCCTCGATCAGCTTCGGCACGATCTTGTTGAGATCGCCGACGATGCCCAGGTCGGAGAACTCGAAGATCGGGGCGTTCGCGTCCTTGTTGATCGCGACGACGTTCTCCGAGGCCTGCATGCCGACCTTGTGCTGGATCGCGCCGGAGATGCCGGCGGCCAGGTAGAGCTTCGGCGCGACCGTCTTGCCGGTCTGGCCGATCTGGCCCGCGTACGGGAACCAGCCGGCGTCGACGACCGCGCGGGTCGCGGCGACGGCCGAGTTGCCGCCGAACGCGGACGCGAGCTCCTCGAGCTGCTCGAAGCCCTCGGCCTTGCCGAGGCCGCGGCCACCGGCGACGAGGATGTCGGCGCCCTCGATGTCCACGTCGGCGCCGCGCTGCTCGCCGCGCTGGATCATCTTGGCCTTGTTCGACCAGGCCGAGAACTCGACGGTGACGTCCTCGATCGACGCCGAGCCGCCCGACTGGGTCGCCTCGAACGCGTTGAGGCGGCCGATGATGATGCCCTTGCCCTTGTAGCGGGACGTCGAGATCGACGAGTCGCCCAGGATCGGACGCTCGGCGACGAGCTTGCCGCCCTCGACGTTGACCGCGGTGACCTCCATGGTCACGCCCGCGTTGAGGCGGGCGGCGAGGCCGGCGCCGATCTCGAAGCCGAGGAGGCCGCCGCCGAAGATGGCGTAGTCGTGGCCGCCCGAGGTCATGACCTTCGCCATGGCGTCGACGACCGGCTGGGCCAGGCCCTCCTCGCCCTTGACGCGGTAGACCTTCGACGCGCCGTAGTTGCCGAGCTGGCCGACCAGGTCGTCGGTCAGGTCGTCGCCGCCGAGCACCAGCGCGTGCGCCTCGGTGCCGAGCTCGGACGCCAGACGGGCCGCCTCGGAGACCGCCCCGAGCGAGTTCTTGTTGAACGCGCCCTCGTAGTGGAGGGCGTAGACCAGGATCCCGGCCATCAGATCAGCTTCCTCTCGTCCAGCCACGCGACGATCTTCTCGACCGTCTCGTTCGTGTCCTCGTCCTCGATGATGGTGCCCGCGGCCTTCTGCGGCGGAGCCTTGAAGTCGCCGCACTGGACCTGCGAGCCCTCGGCGCCGACACGACCGGTGTCGATGCCGACGTCGCCCGCGCCGACCTTCTCGAGCGGCTTCTTCTTCGCGCCCATGATCGCCTTCAGCGACGGGTAGCGCGGCTCGTTGATCGCGTCGCCGACCGAGATGACGGCCGGGAGCTCGACCTGGACGGTGTCGTAGCCGTACTCGGCCTGGCGCTCGCAGCGCAGGCCGCCGTCGGCGACGTCCATCTTGATGACCTGCGTCAGCGACGGCATCTGCAGGTTGTCGGCCACGATCGCGCCGATCGTGTAGCACTCGCCGTCGTCCGACTGCTGGCCCAGGAGGACCAGGTCGGGGCTCTCCTTGCGGAGCGTCTCGGCGAGGGCGTAGCCCGTCGCCTGGACGTCCGAGCCGGCCAGCGCGTCGTCGGTGAGCTGGATCGAGCGGTCGGCGCCGAGCGAGACGGCCTTGTGGAGCGCGCGCGTGGCGCTCTCCGGGCCCATCGTCACGGCGACGATCTCGTCGACCTGCACCGCGCCGCCCTCCTTGAGCTGCATCGCTGCCTCGATGGCGTGGGTGTCGTAGGGGTTGAGGTTCTTCTCCCCCCCGCGCTCCAGGCGCCCCGTCGACGGGTTGATCCGCTTGTCGACGGCGGCGTCCGGCACCTCCTTCACCAGGACGCAGATCTTCACTTCAGGCCTCCTCTGGGCAAACGGACGTTCGTGATCGTACCCAAGCCGACTGACTCGTCAGTCAACCAAGGTGGAAAGCTACGAGTCGGATACGGAACTGCGGATGAAGTCGACGATGTCCTGCGTCGGCGCACCGGGCGTGAAGACCTCTGCCACGCCCAGCTCCTTGAGCTCGGGGATGTCGTCGGCGGGGATCGTCCCGCCGACGGTCACGAGCACGTCGCCGGCCTCCTGCTCGCGCAGCAGCTCGACGACCTTCGGCACCAGCGTCATGTGCGCCCCGCTGAGGATGGAGAGGCCGACGGCGTCGGCGTCCTCCTGCAGCACCGTCTCGACGATCTGCTCCGGCGTCTGGTGCAGGCCGGTGTAGATGACCTCCATCCCCGCGTCACGCAGCGCGCGCGCGATGATCTTGGCCCCACGGTCGTGGCCGTCCAAGCCAGGCTTGGCGACGACGACGCGGATCTTCTTGCCGGAAGGGACAGCAGGCATGGTCGCTTGCCCGCCACCACGTTCGCGTGGCGAGCGCGCGGGAGTCTACGAGAACGTCACATGAAGCGGTGTCACGGCAGCACAGCCGCCGCGCCGCCGGTTGTGGCGCGAGCTACTTCTTGACGCGCAGCGACATCTGCATGCCCGGGTGGATCGTGCAGACGATGGTGTAGGAGCCGGCGCGCTTGAGCTTGACCTTGTAGGTGCCCGAGCGCTGGACCTTGGAGCCGAACGACTGCGGCCCCTTGGAGGTCTTGACGTTGTGCGGCGCCTCGCCGACCCAGCGGAAGCTCAGCGTGTCGCCGACCTTCGCCGACGCCGACTTGGGCGAGAAGACGTTGTCGTCGACCTTGATCGACTTCGTCGCGGCGAACGCCGGCACGGCGGCGGCAGCGGCGAGTGCGGCCACGGCACAGCCGGCAACGAGCTTCTTCACGGTCTCTCCTCAGGGACGGCGGGGGGGCGTTCCGTCGGAGATTACGCGACGGGTTCAAGTCTGGATCACGCCGCGCCGATGCGTCACTCCAGAATGTACGCCGAACATCCGTCCACTCCTGGAAACACGCTTGCGTTCGGCGCAGGGAAGCAACTACGTTCACGCATCATGAAGGTCGCCCCGGTGTCTCCCCGTTGGGGAGCGGCGCTGATCCTCGCGTCACTGGGTGCGGCTTTCGCCGCTCCGAGTGCGCAGGCTGCCGCTCCCGTCGAGCGTTCTCAGGCCATCAAGAAGGCCCTGTCCGCGCTCGAGGCCGAGAAGGGCGACGACGCGCTGACCGTCTTCGCGCTGCGTTCGACCGTGCCCGCCGGCACCGAGGTCACGCAGGCCGGGCCCGAGACCGTCGTGAGTGCCGCCCGCACCGCGGGCGTCCCGTCGGTCTCCGCGCGCCTCGCGCGCGCGGGCGTGAAGGCGTTCGGGGCCGACCAGGTCGTGCGGACGATGGAGCGCTCCTGGCTGCTGTACGCCGACGAAGGCCCGAGCCAGGCCTACGAGCATCCGGGCCGCGTCGTGGTCGTCGGCGCCGCGTCGGGCAAGGTGACCGTCAGCGAGAAGCTCCGCTGGGTCCCGCTCTTCGACGGGCGCCTGCCGGTCTTCTTCCGCACCGCGGCCGACCACGACGGCAAGACCTACCGCGTCTTCGACCGCCCGTGGAAGCAGCGCACCGCCGAGCCGGCCAAGCCGCCGACCGCCCGCGCGGCCCAGGCGCCGCCGGCGACGAGCGATGCGCAGAAGCGGCTCGCCGACGCGCTGGCCAACGAGCGCTCGTGCGCGCTGCGCGTGTCCGACACGCTGGGCGACTTCTACGACTTCGCGCGCGTCGACAAGAGCCGCGCCGCGCTCGGCCGCGTCTTCACGCGCCTGGCCAAGCTCAACGGCGGCTTCGCCACCGAGCGCTACGTGCCCCGCACCGGCCGCACGCCGATCGAGGCCGCGCAGCGGCTCATCTCGCGCGGGTGCGCCGACCTGCTCCTGTACGTCGCCGGCAGCGGCGCGAAGAGCGGCTCGGCCGGCATCGTCGTCGGCCTGCGCGCCGCGGGCGGCACGGGCATCCAGTGGCACACCATCTCGGGCAAGGAGCTCGAGACGCTCGTCCAGAGCAACCGCGAGGTGACCTTCAAGCTCGTGCTCGACGCGCCGTACGCCGGCCGCGTCGCCGAGCAGCTCAAGGACGAGAAGAACGTCAGCGTCCTGCTCACCCCGGGCGGCGTCGACGACCCGAGCTTCACGTACCTGCCGCACATCCTCGGCGGCCAAGGCGTCGTCTCCAACACGACGAACCCGACCGGGCTGCTCGAGTTCACCAACGAGCTGATCGTCGGGCTGGAGCGCTTCGCCGCCACGCCGGAGGAGATCGACCACGCGATCGCCGAGCGCGCCGCGGGCCGCTCGGACTCCGTGCTGGCGTGGATGCTCGCCCGCGCGCTCGACCTCGCGCCCTCCCCCTTCACCGAGAAGCTCCTCGGGACGACCGGCCAGCGCGTGCCGGTGACGTCGAGCGCCGCCTCGCGCGTGCGCCCGCCGATCAACCACGCGCCGCTCACGCTGACGCCGCCGCAGCTCACGCGCGAGGACGTCACCGAGCCGGTCACGCTGATCGCGATCGACCCCGATCTCGATCCCCTCGCCTTCCAGGTCACGGTCCCGCCGACGCACGGCACCTTCTCAGGCACCGCGCCCTTCCTGACCTACACGCCGGACCGCGACTTCCACGGCTTCGACAGCTTCACCTACCGCGTGTCCGACGGCCGCGGCGGCGTGAGCGACCAGACGGTCGTCATCACCGTCCTCTCCGACAACGACGCGCCCGCGGTCGTCTCCGGCCCGAGCGGCACGCCCGCGCAGTTCACCGAGAACGGCAGCGCCGTCGTCGTCGACAACGCGCTCACGGTCACCGACGCCGACTCGTCGCAGCTCGTCGGCGCGAAGGTCCAGATCGTCGCCGGCCGCGCCGCGGGCGACGTGCTCGCCGCGACCCCGCCGGCCGGCATCACCGCGAGCTACGACGCGCTGAGCGGCGTCCTGACGCTCACCGGCAACGCGAGCCGCGCGAGCTACCAGTCCGCGCTGCGCTCGGTCACGTTCGGCAGCACGAGCGAGGACCCGGGCACCGCCCGCACGATCCGCTTCAGCGTCGACGACGGCGACGAGCTCGGCGTCCCGGCCACCCGCGACGTGACCGTCATCCCGGTCAACGACGCGCCGGTGAACACCGTGCCCGCGACGCAGAGCGGCGTCGAGGACACCGTCCTGACGCTGAGCGGCGCGAACAAGATCGCGGTCGCCGACGTCGATGCGCGCACCGACGCGATCGAGGTCACGGTCAGCTCGGCGCAGAACGGCAAGCTCCATCCCGCGACCGCCGCCGGGCTCACCGTCACGGGCGACAACAGCGCGACGCTGAAGCTCACCGGCCCGCAGGCCCAGATCAACGCCGCGCTCGACGGCCTGACCTACACGCCCGCCACGGACGCCACGGCGACCGACACGCTCACCGTCCTCACGTCCGACCTGGGCCGCAACGGCACGGGTGGGCCGAAGTCCGACACCGACGGCTTCACCGTCACGCTGGCCGCGGGCAACGACGCGCCGGTCAACACCGTGCCCGGGCCGCAGACCACCGCCGAGGGCACGGCGAAGGCCATCACCGGCTTCGCGGTCGCCGACGTCGACGCCGGGAGCGGGACGATCACCGCGACGCTCACGTCGGTCCACGGCGACTTCGCCGTCACCGGCGGCTCCGGCGCCGCGGTGACCTCCGCCAGCGGGTCGACCGAGGTCGAAGGCACGCTCACCCAGGTCAACGCGGCGCTGGCGACCGTCACCTACACGCCCCACGGCGACTACTTCGGCGCGGACACGATCACGCTCACCACCGACGACGAGGGCAACACTCCCGCCCCAGCCAAGACCGACACCGACACGGTCTCCGTGACGGTCACGGGCGTCAACGACGCGCCGGTCCTCACCGCGCCCGTCTCCGTGACGACCGCCGAGGACACGGCCTACACGTTCGCCCCCGGCGCCCTGGCGGTCGCCGACGTCGACGCGGGCAGCGGCGACGTCCAGGTCACGGTCACCGCGCGCCTGTCCGGCGGCATGCTGCCGCTCGGCCGGCTCTCCGCCGGCGTCGTCCTCCCCGGCCTCGTGGTCGCGGGCGAGGACACGCCCGACCTCACGCTGACCGGCACGCTCGCCGAGGTGAACGACGCGCTCGCCGGGCTCGTCTACACGCCGGTCCCGAACTTCAACGGCACGATCGAGATCGGCGTCGAGGTCGACGACCTCGGCAACACCGGCACCGGCGGCGCGCTGACCGACGACGCGACCGTCGGCCTGACCGTGACGCAGGTGAACGACGCGCCGGTCCTCGCTCCGCCGACCGGCGACGTCGCCTTCGCCGAGGGCGGCGCCTCCGCGACCGTCGCCGGCGACCTGACGGTCGCCGACGTCGACGACTCGGAGATCGAGTCCGCGCGCATCGCGATCGCCGCCGGCCGCCAGGACGGCGACGACCTGGACTTCGCCGACACCCCCGAGATCGCCGGCTCGTACGACAGCGCCACCGGCGTGCTGACGCTCACCGGCACCGCGACGACGGCCCAGTACCAGGCCGCGCTGCGGACGATCGCCTTCTCCACGAGCGAGCAGGACCCGACCGCGAGCCGCACGATCGAGCTCACGGTGAACGACGGCGCCCTCGACAGCGCGCCCGCGACCCGCACGGTCACGATCGCCCCGGTCAACGACGCGCCGACGCTCGACACCTCGCCCGGCTCGGCCGCCTACACCGAGAACGGCCCGGCCGTCGACATCGACCCGGGCCTGACGCTCGCCGACGTCGACGACGCGAGCCTCGAGGGCGCCACCGTCGTCATCACGGCCAACCACGACGCGGCCGACCACCTCACCTTCATCGCGCAGAACGGCATCGGCGTCTCCTCGTGGACGCCGGCCACGGGCACGCTCGTCCTTCACGGCACCGCCTCGAAGGCCGACTACGAGACGGCGCTGCGCAGCGTCGCGTTCCGCACCGACGGCGACGCGCCGAGCCCGGCGACCCGCACGGTCTCGTTCACCGTCACCGACGGCGACGCGACCAGCGCGGCCGACACGCGGACGGTCACGGTCGACGACGTCAACGACGCGCCGGTCAACACCGTCCCCGGCGCGCAGTCGATGACCGAGGACACGTCGCTGACCTTCGACGGCGCCCGCCAGATCTCGGTCGCCGACGTCGACGCGGCCGCGGGCGACGCGCTCGAGGTGACGGTGACCGTCAGCGGCGGGACCTTCGACCTCAGCGGCACCACCGGCCTGACCTTCGCCGTCGGCGACGGCGACGACGACGCCACCGCGACGTTCACCGGCACGCAGGCGAACCTGAACGCCGCGCTCGACGGCCTCGTCTACACCCCGACGCCCGGCACGTCCGGCAGCCGCCAGCTGCAGATCACGACCGACGACGAGGGCCACACTGGCGGCCCGGCGGAGACCGACACGGACACGGTCGCGATCACCGTCAACGCGCTCAACCGCGCGCCCGTCAACCAGCTCCCGTCCCCGCAGACCGTCGACGAGGACACCGATCTCGTCTTCTCCTCGGGCAACGGCAACCCGATCTCCATCGCCGACGTCGACGCGGGCAGCGGGATCATCGAGACCGCGATCGGCGTCACGAACGGCACGCTGACGCTGTCGCAGACCACCGGGCTGACGTTCCTCACCACCGGCGCGAACGGCACCTCGTTCGTCCACGTCGAGGGCACGCTCGCCGACATCAACGCCGCGCTCGCGGGCGCGAAGTACACGCCCGCGCCCGACTGGAGCGGCAGCGCGCAGCTCTCCATGGCGACCGAGGACCGGGGCAACACCGGCGTCGGCGGCAACGAGACCGACAGCGACACGCTCGGCATCACCGTGAGCGCGGTCAACGACGGGCCGACGGCCTCCGCCCCGGCCGCCGAAAGCGTGGCCGAGGAGGGCGAGCTGACGTTCGCCGCCGCCGGCGCCAACGCGCTCACCGTCGCGGACGTCGACGCGGGCGCCGCGGGCGTCACCGTCGACGTGACCGTCACACACGGCACCGTCACGCTCGGCAGCACCGCCGGCGTCGTGGTCGGCGGCGACGGGACCGCGCACGTCACGCTGAGCGGCGAGACCTTCGCGGTGAACGCCGCGCTCGAGGGCACGGTGTACGAGCCCGCCGCGGACTACGCGGGCGCGGCCTCGCTGACGCTGGACGTCGCCGACAACGGCAACACCGGCAGCGGCGGCGCCAAGACCGCGAGCGACACGACGGCGATCACCGTCACGGCCGTCAACGACGCGCCGGTCCTGACCGCGCCGGCCACCACGACGGCGAACCAGAGCGCCTCGCGCACGTTCACCGCCGGCACCGCGACCGAGATCTCGATCGCCGACGTCGACGCCGGCACGGGCGAGATCGAGGTGGAGCTGGGCGTCGCGCACGGCACGCTCACGCTCGCCCAGACGACCGGCCTGACGTTCGGCACCGGCGACGGCGACGAGGACGCGGCGGTGCGCTTCACCGGCACGCTGGCGAACGTCAACGACGCGCTCGACGGCCTCGTGTACGAGCCGACCGCCGGCTACCACGGCCCGGACACGCTGGACGTCGACGTCGACGACCAGGGCAACACCGGCGCCGGCGCCCCCGGGACCGCGAGCAAGGACGTCGCGATCACCGTGCTCGAGACGAACACCGCCCCGGTCAACACCGTGCCCGGCGCGCAGACCCTCGACGAGGACACGACGCGGACGTTCGCCGGCGCCGACAAGCTCGCCGTCACCGACGCGAACGTCGACGCCGCGACCGGCGAGCTGGAGGTCGACCTCGACGTCGACCACGGCACGCTGACGCTCGACGGCACGACCGGCCTGACGATCACCGGCGGCGCCAACGGCTCCGCGGCGGTCTCCGTCAAGGGCTCGCCGAACGCGCTCAACGCGGCGCTCGACGGGCTCACCTACACGCCCACGCTGCACTACGCGGGCGACGACACGCTCACGCTCGTCACCGACGACCTCGGCGCGGCCGGGCCTCCCGGGCCGCTCACCGACACCGACACGGTGGCGCTGACGATCACCGCCCAGAACGACGCGCCGGTGCTCACCGTGCCGGCGTCGATCACGGCCGCCGAGGACGGCACGCAGGCCATCGCCGGCGTGTCGCTCGCCGACGCCGACGCGGGCGGCAACGACATCCGCCTGCGCCTCGCGGTCACCAACGGCACGCTGACCCTCGGCACGACGACCGGCCTCTCGTTCACGACGGGCAACGGCGCGGACGACGCCGAGATCGTTGCCGAGGGCACGGTCGGCGAGCTGAACGCCGCGCTGGCGACGCTCTCCTACGAGGCGAGCGCCGACTACGCCGGCGCCGACACGCTCGACCTCGACGTCAGCGACCTCGGCCACACCGGTGCGGGCGGCACGCTCACCGACGCCGAGGACGTCCCGGTCACCGTGACCGCCGTCAACGACGCGCCGGTCAACGCGCTGCCGAGCGCCCCGACGATCGACGAGGACACGACGCTGACGCTCAGCGGCGGCGCCGCGATCGCGGTCTTCGACGTGGACGCGGCGAGCCTCACCGTCACGCTCTCCACCGCCGGCGGCACGCTCACGCTCAGCGGGACGACCGGCCTGGCCTTCACCACAGGCGACGGCACCGCGAACACGACGATGACGTTCTCCGGCACGAAGGCCGCGATCAACGCCGCGCTCGACGGCCTGGTCTTCACGCCGACGCCGAACTCCAACGGCGCGACGTCGATCTCCGTCACGACCAGCGACGGCGGCGCCACCGGCAGCGGCGGCCCGCAGACCGACACCGACGCGCTGAGCGTGACGGTGACGCCGGTCAACGACGCGCCGGAGCTGACGCAGCCCGACACGGCGGTCCTCACGTACACCGAGGACACGCCGTCGGAGAACCACGAGATCGCGATCGCGCCGAACCTGACGGTCACGGACGTGGACAGCGCGAACCTGTCGAGCGCGACGGTCAGGATCGGCACGCCGGCGACCGGCGACGACCTGACGTTCACCACCCAGAACGGCATCACCGGCTCGTACGACGCCCCCACCGGCACGCTGACGCTCAGCGGCGCCGCGTCGGTGGCCAACTACCAGACCGCGCTGCGCACGGTGAAGTACCGCACGACCTCCGAGAACCCGGAGACGACGCAGCGGACGATCACGTTCCGCGTCAACGACGGCCAGCCGGCGAACAACCTGAGCAACCAGGTCACGCGGCAGATCGACGTCGTCCGCACGAACGACGCGCCGACCGCCGACGACGAGACGTTCAGCGGTGCCGACCGCGTGATCGGCAACACGACGCTCTTCAGCGACGATCCGTCCGACGTCGCGACGGCGCCGACCACGGTCCACAAGAAGATCGCCGGCGACCTGCTCACCGGCGACACCGACCCGGACACCGCCCTCGGCCAGCTGACCGTCACGCCCGTGACGAACGCCGCGACGACCGGCGGCGGCAAGATCACCATCGAGGCCGACGGCGACTTCACGTACCAGCCCGCGCAGGGGTGCAGCACGACGCCCGACACCTACGCGTACACGGTCAACGACAACGACGCGCTCGGCAACAGGACCGACACCGGCACGCTGACCTTCAACAGCGCCGACTGCGTCTGGTACGTCGACGCGGACGTCCCGAGCCAGCCGGCCGCCGCGACCGGCGGCACGTCGGAGCAGCCGTTCAAGACGCTGGCCGAGCTGGACGGCGCCGGCGGCAGCGGTGACGAGGACAACGCCAACGACAAGCTCTTCCTGTACGACGGCTCGTACGCGGGCGGCCTGCCGCTCGAGTCCGGCCAGCAGGTCCTGACGCAGCGCCACGGGCTGATCGTCCCCGACGGCGGCGCGGGCAACGTGACGCTCGTGCCGGCCGGCGGCGGCAACACCACGATCAGCGACGGCGTGGTCGCGGCGACGAACAACACGCTCCAGGGCGTGGTCTTCGGCACGGCGTCGAGCGGCTTCGCGCTCTCGGGCACCAACGTCGGGACGCTGACGGTCAACACGGCGACGTCCGGCGGGCTCTCCAACCCGTCCGGCGGCGGCGTGAGCATCGGCGGCTCGGGCAACGCGCTCGACGTGCAGCTGTCGTCCTTCACGACCAACGGCGGCGCGAACGCGATCAGCCTGACCGGCGCCTCGGGCACGTTCACGGCCGGCGCGGGCACGGTGAGCAACGCCTCCGGCGCCACCGTCGCGCTCAGCGGCGGGACGGTGAACTTCACGCTCGCGGCCGACATCCGCGACGACGCCGGCCAGACCGTGAGCATCAGCGGCCAGAGCGGCGGCACCAAGGAGTTCAACGGCGAGGTCAGCGACCTGCCCGGCACCACCGCGAACAACGGCGGCGGCGTCAGCCTCAGCGGCAACACCGGGGCCACGATCCGCTTCAACGGCGGCGTCAACCTCTCCACCGGCGCGATCAACGCGTTCTCGGCGACCGGCGGCGGCACCGTCACCGTGGCCGACCCGCCGGCGGTCAACAACACGCTGACCACGGTCACCGGCACGCCGCTGACGGTCACGAACACGACGATCGGGGCGGGCGAGCTGACGTTCGAGCGCATCAGCTCGAACGGCGCGCCGAACGGCATCGTCCTCACCTCGACCGGCGCCGCCGGCGGCCTGAACGTCACGGGCGCGGGTGGCACCTGCACCAACGCCTCCCCCACCACCTGCACGGGCGGCCAGATCCTCTCGTCCACGGGCGCGGGCATCGCGGCGACGAACGTCGCCGGCGGCGGCGGCCTGTCGCTCTCGCACCTGCGGGTCCACGACGGCGACGACGACGGCATCCGCGCGACGACCGTGGGCGGCGTGCAGATCGCGAGCTCGGTCATCACGAACAACGGCGACGCGCTGACCGAGCGCGGCCTCGACTACGACAACGTCACGGGCCACTCGACGCTCACGAACAGCCACGTCAGCAGCAGCTACCAGGACAACGTCCGCTTCGACAACGACAGCGGCACCGCCGAGCTGGACATCACCAACTCCGCGATCGCGTCCTCCGGCGTGGGTGGGACCTCCGCCGGCGGCGACGGCGTCCAGGTCTACGGCGACGGCTCGGCCGACATCAAGGCCGACGTCACCGGCACGACCTTCACCGGCAACATCGACGACGCGTTCCAGCTGCTCACCACGGGCGCCGCCACGAGCGCGTCCGACATCGACCTGAACTTCAACCAGAACACCCTCTCGGCGAACGCCGGCCAGGTCGAGGCCGGGGCGCTGCTGACGGTCAACCCGTCGGGCGACGCGAACGTCCGGGCGCTGATCGACGACAACGACCTCACCACGTCCAAGGGCCGCAGCCTGATCGCGAGCCCAGGCGGCACGACGTCGTTCGACGCGACGATCACCAACAACACCGTCCTCAACTCGGGCGGCGAGGGGATCGTCTCGCGGGCCAGCCAGGGCGCCAGCGCGCGCGTCCGCATCGCCAACAACATCGTCCAGGGCTGGCGGTCGGACGGCATGTACATCCGGCACGGCGAGGGCACCGGCCGCGCGGACTTCATCGTCCAGGGCAACACGATCAACAACGGCCAGGCCGGCGCGTTCTTCGGCCTGAAGGTCGAGGCCGGCGCGACGGACGCCGACACCGTGACCGTGTGCGCCGACATCGGCAGCCCGAGCAACGCGGCGCTGAAGAACACGATCCAGGCCGGCAGCGGCGACCCGGACTCGGACATCATGTTCGCCCAGTACCTGGCCTCCCACCTGCTGTTCCCGCAGTACGCCCCGCCGGAGGAGACCTACCTGATGAACCGGAACCTCGGCATGTCGGGCGTCCTCGAGGATCTCGGTGCGGCTGAGAACACGTCGGCGTGTCAGACTCCGACCCTGCCGCCGGCGGCCTGACGCCGGCGGTCGACTGATCTGAGGAGGAGCCGCAGTGGCTGAGCCGTTCTTGTCGGAGATCCGCCTGTTCAGCTTCAACTTCGCCCCGAAGGGGTGGGCGTTGTGCAACGGGCAGACGCTGCCGATCAACCAGAACCAGGCGCTCTTCTCGCTCCTCGGGACGACGTTCGGCGGCGACGGCCGCACGAACTTCCAGCTCCCGAACCTCCAGGGCAAGGTGCCGATCCACGTCGGCCCGGGCCACACGCTCGGCCAGACCGCGGGCGAGCAGGCGCACACGCTCTCGATCAGCGAGCTGCCGACGCACCCGCACGCCGCGTCGTTCTCGTCGGGCACGCCGAGCCAGCTCGCCCCGGGCGGCAACCTGCCGGGGCCGTTCGGGAACGGCTACGCCCCGGCGGCGGCGCTCACGTCGCTGGCGCCCGCGACTGTCACGAACACCGGCGGCAGCCAGGCGCACCTCAACATGCAGCCGTTCCTGACGCTGAACTTCAGCATCGCCCTGCAGGGCATCTTCCCCAGCCCGAACTAGAGGAGACCGCAGCTCATGGCACAGCCGTACGTCGGCGAGATCCGCATGTTCGCGGGCAACTTCGCGCCGGTCGGGTGGATGTTCTGCGAAGGCCAGCAGCTCCCGATCTCCGAGAACGAGACGCTCTTCCAGCTCATCGGCACGACCTACGGCGGGGACGGCGAGAGCACGTTCAACCTGCCGGACCTGCGCGGCCGCCTCCCGATGCACATGGGGAACGGCTTCATCCTGGCCGAGACGGGCGGTGCGGAGGAGATCACGCTCACCATCCAGCAGATCCCGTCGCACACGCACGCCTTCCTCGCGAACAGCGGGTCGGGCGGGGACACGTCGCCGACGGGCAACCTGCCGGCCGGCAGCCCGAACCTCGAGCTCTACCGCCAGTCCACCCCGTCCGTCGCGATGTCGCCGCTGGGCGTCAGCCCGGTGGGCGGCTCGCAGCCGCACACGAACTTCCAGCCGTACCTGTGCGTCGACTTCATCATCTCCCTCTTCGGGATCTTCCCGTCGCCGACCTAGGAGCGCAGCAGCCATGGCCGATCCCTTCGTCGCCGAGATCCGGATCTTCCCGTTCAACTTCCCGCCCAGGGGCTGGGCGTGGTGCGACGGGCAGCTCCTGCCGCTCTCGCAGAACACCGCGCTCTTCTCGCTCCTGGGCACGACCTACGGGGGCAACGGGAAGTCGAACTTCGCGCTGCCCGACCTGCAGGGCCGGGCGCCGATGCACCCCGGCCAGGGCCCGGGTCTGTCGCTCCACGACCTCGGGGAGACCGGTGGCAGCGAGACGGTGACGCTGCTCGAGAGCGAGATGCCCGCGCACAACCACACGCTGCAGGGCACCACCTCGCCGGGCAACGTCACGTTCCCCACGCCGGCGATGGCGTTCGCGCGGACGTCCTCCAACGCGTACGTCCAGGCGCCGACGAGCGGCCAGCTCGCGCCGCTGGCCCCGGAGGCGATCGCCCCCACGGGCGGCGACCAGCCCCACAACAACATGCAGCCCTACCTGACGTTCTACTTCAACATCGCGATGCAGGGCGTCTTC
This sequence comes from Parviterribacter multiflagellatus, assembly GCF_056863265.1. Classification (NCBI taxonomy): domain Bacteria; kingdom Bacillati; phylum Actinomycetota; class Thermoleophilia; order Solirubrobacterales; family Parviterribacteraceae; genus Parviterribacter; species Parviterribacter multiflagellatus. The sequence continues at coordinate 362,660 of NZ_JBXPIZ010000004.1, read as the reverse complement.
CCGCCGCGCGGGTGACGCCCGCCGTCACGCTGCGGCCGATCACGGCCGCGGACGAGCCGTTCCTCCTCCGCGTGTACGCGTCGACGCGCGCGGAGGAGCTGGCCATGGTCCCGTGGAGCGACGCGCAGAAGGCCGCGTTCGTCGCCCAGCAGTACGCCGCGCGCAAGCAGCACTACGGCCAGCACTACCACGGGATGACGAGCGACGTGGTGCTGGTCGGCGGCAAGCCGGCCGGCCAGCTGCTGGTCGCCCGGTGGGAGCGCGAGATCCGCATCGTGGACATCGCGCTGCTGGACGAGCACCGCGGCGCGGGCGCCGGCGGGACGCTGCTGCGCGCGCTGATGGACGAGGCGGGGGCGGCCGGCAAGCTGCTCTCCATCCACGTCGAGCGGATGAACCGCGCGCTGGGGCTCTACGAGCGGCTCGGGTTCCGCCCGGCGGCCGACGAGGGCGTCTACGTGCGGATGGAGTGGCGCGCCTAGACGAAGTTGGCTTCGTACTCGAAGCCGCCGTCGCGCTGGGCGACGGGCACGATGAAGATGTCGTGCGCGCCGACCCGCTCGTGCGTGATGCGGTAGGTCGCCTGCGGGAGGTACGGCTCGGCGGGCCCGGTGAAGGTGAGGACGAACGCCTCGCGGTCCTGGAACGAGCGCCCGAGGCCGCGTGCCTCGCGCAGCGTGAGGATGACGGCGCCGGCTTCCCCGGCGTCGAGGGCGAACGACTCGCCCTCCGCGGGCCGGAAGTCCTCGACGGTCAGTGGCGCGGTCACGCGCCAGATCCTAGAGATGAACGGCGTTGAGAGGACGGATGACGTATGGCTTCCGGTGACGGACGTTCGTACCGTCTGCTGACCTTGAGCGCTTCCCTGACGCGCCGGCAGGCGCTGAAGCTCGGCGCGGCGACCGGCATGACCACGCTGTTCGCCGGGCCGCTGGCGGTCGCGCAGGCCGCCGCCGGCGGCACCCCGCGCCACCTGCTGCGCAGGACGTACCTGCCGCTGGTCGGCGAGCAGCTCACGATCGGCGGCCGCGCCTTCACGCTCGCGGCGGTGGAGGATCTCGCGGGCGCGCACGGCACCACCGCGATGCGCGGCCACGACCAGGCCTTCTCGCTCACGTTCGCCGGCCCCGCCGGAGCGCTGGCCGCCGGCACGCACCAGGTCGTGCACCCGCGCCTCGGGCGGGTGGAGCTGTTCGTCGTGCCGGTCGGTGGGGGCGAGCGCTACGAGGTCGTCGTCGACCGCTCGGTCGGCGCCCCGCAGGATCCGCCGGCCCCCACGCCCGGCCACCAGCCGCCGCCGGCCCGGCCCGGCGACCCGGAGGCGGCCGCCGCGGCGGTCACCGCGTTCGCCGCGCGGCAGGAGCGCAAGGCGACCGCCCAGCGCAAGGCGGCCAAGCGCCGCAGGCGCGCGCTCGCCAAGCGCCGCGCCGAGCTCGCACGCCGCCGCCGGGCGACGCTGCGCGCCAGGCGGGCCGCCGCGGCCAAGCGCAAGCGCGCCAGCGCCGCCAAGCGCCGCCGCGGCATCTAGGCGCCGCGGCGCTGCAAGCCCGGCTCCACGCCAAGGAGCGCGGGGTTCGAGAGCGAACCCCTTCCGCGCGCGTGGGAGTAGCCTGCGCACGGATCGCGAATCGAGGGGCCAGGAGGCACCGTGGCAACAACGCGCTCAGGCGCGACGAAGCGCAAGGCCGCGGGTTCGTCCGCGGCGAACGGCGACGGCACGATCGACGAGCGCGCGCTCGAAGGGATCCTCGCCGCCCTCAACCGCGCAGCAGACGGGGACTTCTCCACGAAGATCCGCGTGCGCCGCACCGACACGATCGGTGAGGTGCAGAAGGCCGTCAACGCCCTGATGGAGCGCAACGCCGCGCTGACGCGCGAGCTCGGCCGCGTCGGCCGCGTCGTCGGCCGCGAGGGCCGCATGACCGAGCGCGCCTCGCTCGGCACCGTCGAGGGCGGCTGGGCCGAGTCGATCGACTCCGTCAATGCGCTCATCGACGACCTCATCCGCCCGTCGACCGAGGTCGCGGTCGTGATGGAGGCCGTCGCCCGCGGCGACCTGAACCGCAAGATGGCGCTCACGATCGAGGGCCAGCCGGTCAAGGGCGAGTTCGCCCGCATCGGCACGACGGTCAACCAGATGGTCGACCAGCTCTCCTCCTTCGCCGACGAGGTCACCCGCGTCGCCCGCGAGGTCGGCACCGAGGGCCAGCTCGGCGGTCAGGCCAAGGTCAAGGGCGTCTCCGGCACGTGGAAGGACCTCACGGACTCCGTGAACGGCATGGCGGGCAACCTGACCACCCAGGTCCGCCAGATCGCCCAGGTCACCACCGCGGTCGCGAACGGCGACCTGTCGCAGAAGATCACCGTCGACGCGCGCGGCGAGATCCTCGAGCTGAAGAACACGATCAACACGATGGTCGACCAGCTCTCCTCCTTCGCCGACGAGGTCACCCGCGTCGCCCGCGAGGTCGGCACCGAGGGCGTCCTCGGCGGCCAGGCCGAGGTCCGCGGCGTGTCCGGCACGTGGCGCGGCCTGACCGAGTCCGTGAACGGCATGGCGGGCAACCTGACCGACCAGGTCCGCCAGATCGCCAACGTGACGACCGCGATCGCCAACGGCGACCTGACCCAGCGCATCACGGTCGAGGCCAAGGGCGAGGTCGCCGCGCTCGCGGACACGATCAACTCGATGACCGAGACGCTGCGGATGTTCGCCGACCAGGTGACCGGCGTGGCGCGCGAGGTGGGCACCGAGGGCGTGCTCGGCGGCCAGGCCGACGTGCCGGGCGCCGCGGGCACGTGGCGCGACCTGACCGACTCCGTGAACTCGATGGCGACGAACCTGACCGACCAGGTGCGCCAGATCGCCGTCGTGACGACCGCGGTCGCCAACGGCGACCTCAACCAGAAGATCACCGTCGAGGCCAAGGGCGAGGTCGCCGCGCTCGCGGACACCATCAACTCGATGACCGAGACGCTCCGCACGTTCGCGGAGCAGGTCACCTCCGTCGCCCGCGAGGTCGGCACCGAGGGCGTGCTCGGCGGCCAGGCCGACGTGCCGGGGGCCGCGGGCACGTGGCGCGACCTCACCGACTCCGTGAACGGCATGGCGACGAACCTGACGGATCAGGTCCGCAACATCGCCCAGGTCACCACCGCGGTCGCGAACGGCGACCTCTCCCAGAAGATCACGGTCGACGCGCGCGGCGAGATCCTGGAGCTCAAGCGGACCATGAACACCATGGTCGACCAGCTCTCGTCCTTCGCGGACGAGGTCACCCGCGTCGCCCGCGAGGTCGGTACGGAAGGCGTCCTCGGCGGCCAGGCGGACGTCAAGGGCGTGTCCGGCACGTGGCGCGACCTCACCGAGTCGGTGAACGGCATGGCGTCGAACCTGACCGACCAGGTCCGCCAGATCGCCAACGTGACGACCGCCGTGGCCGACGGCGACCTGACCCAGAAGGTGACGGTCGAGGCCAAGGGCGAGGTCGCCGCGCTCGCCGACACGATCAACCGGATGGTCGACCAGCTGTCGTCCTTCGCGGACGAGGTCACCCGCGTCGCCCGCGAGGTCGGCACCGAGGGCGTGCTGGGCGGCCAGGCCGAGGTCGAGGGCGTCTCGGGCACGTGGAAGGACCTGACCGAGTCGGTGAACGGCATGGCGTCGAACCTCACCGACCAGGTGCGGTCGATCGCCGCCGTGACCACGGCGGTCGCGAACGGCGACCTGTCCGGCAAGATCACCGTCGAGGCGCGCGGCGAGGTCGCGGCGCTGGCCGACACGCTGAACACGATGGTCGACCGCCTGCGCTCGTTCGCCGGCGAGGTCACCCGCGTGGCGCGCGAGGTCGGCACCGAGGGCAAGCTGGGCGGCCAGGCCGAGGTCGAGGGCGTCTCCGGCACGTGGAAGGCGCTCACCGAGTCGGTGAACGGCATGGCGTCGAACCTCACCGACCAGGTCCGCCAGATCGCCCAGGTGACGACGGCGGTCGCGAACGGCGACCTGACGCAGAAGGTCACCGTCGAGGCCCGCGGCGAGGTCGCCGCGCTGGCCGACACGATGAACACGATGGTCGACCAGCTCTCGTCCTTCGCGGACGAGGTCACCCGCGTCGCCCGCGAGGTCGGTACGGAAGGCGTCCTCGGCGGCCAGGCGGACGTCAAGGGCGTCAGCGGCACCTGGCGCGACCTCACCGAGTCGGTGAACGGGATGGCGTCGAACCTGACCGACCAGGTGCGGCAGATCGCGCAGGTGACGACGGCGGTGGCCGACGGCGACCTGTCGCAGAAGGTCACGGTCGAGGCCCGCGGCGAGGTCGCGGCGCTCGCCGACACGATCAACCGGATGGTCGACCAGCTGTCGTCCTTCGCGGACGAGGTCACCCGCGTCGCCCGCGAGGTGGGCACCGAGGGCAAGCTGGGCGGTCAGGCGGAGGTGCGCGGCGTCTCCGGCACGTGGCGCGGCCTGACCGAGTCGGTCAACCAGCTCGCAGGCAACCTCACCACGCAGGTGCGCGCGATCAAGGACGTGTCCGCCGCCGTGACCCAGGGCGACCTGACGCGGCAGGTCACGGTCGACGCCTCCGGCGAGGTCGCGGAGCTCAAGGACATCGTCAACCAGATGATCGAGAACCTGCGCGTCACGACCGAGCGCAACGCGCAGCAGGACTGGCTGAACTCCAACCTCGCGCGCATCTCGGGCCTGATGCAGGGCCAGCGCGACCTCAACCAGGTCTCGCGGCTGATCATGTCCGAGATCACGCCGCTGGTCGACGCGCAGCACGGCGCGTTCTTCCTCAACTCGGTCAACGGCGACGGCCAGGACGCGAACGGCGACGGCGAGCACGAGCTGCAGCTCATCGCGTCGTACGGCTACAAGGAGCGCAAGTCGCTCTCCAACCGCTTCAAGGTCGGCGAGGCGCTCGTCGGCCAGGCGGCGCTCGAGGCCAAGCCGATCATGATCCGGCAGGCGCCCGACGACTACATCCGCATCACGTCCGGGCTGGGCGAGGCGGCGCCGAACAACATCGTCGTCCTCCCGGTGCTCTTCGAGGAGCAGGTGATGGCGGTCATCGAGCTGGCGCGGTTCGGCCAGTTCTCCGACGTCGACCAGACGTTCCTCGAGCAGCTCTCCGAGACGCTCGGCGTCGTGCTCAACGCGATCATCGCCAACCAGCGCACCGAGCAGCTGCTGGAGCAGTCGCAGGAGCTGACGCGCGAGCTGCAGGAGCGCTCGGAGGAGCTGCAGTCCCAGCAGGAGGAGCTGCGGCGCTCCAACCAGGAGCTCGAGCAGCAGGCGCAGTCGCTGAAGGCCTCCGAGGAGCTGCTGCAGACGCAGCAGGAGGAGCTGCGCCAGACCAACGAGGAGCTGCAGGAGAAGGCGGCGCTGCTCAGCCAGCAGAACCGCGACATCGAGCTGCAGAACCGCGAGATCGAGCTCGCCCGCCAGTCGCTGGAGGCGCAGGCGAAGGAGCTCGCGATCACCTCCAAGTACAAGAGCGAGTTCCTGGCGAACATGTCGCACGAGCTGCGCACGCCGCTCAACTCGCTCCTGATCCTGTCCAAGCTGCTGTCCGACAACCCGGACCGCAACCTCACCGACAAGCAGATCGAGTTCGCGCGGACGATCCACCAGGCCGGCTCGGACCTGCTGGCGCTGATCTCCGACATCCTCGACCTGTCCAAGGTCGAGGCGGGCAAGATGGAGGTCCACGCGGCGCCGCTGCCGATGGGCGACCTCAAGGACTACGTCGACCGCGCGTTCCGCAGCGTCGCCGAGGAGAAGGGCCTGACGTTCTCCACGGCGCTCGACGACGCGGCCCCGCAGTCGATCGTCACCGACGAGCAGCGCCTCCAGCAGGTGCTGCGCAACCTGCTCTCCAACGCGTTCAAGTTCACCGACGACGGCGAGGTCGACCTGACGATCGCGCCGGCCCCGGCGGACTCCGGGTACGCGGTGGCGTTCACCGTCCGCGACACCGGCATCGGCATCCCCGAGGACAAGCTGCGGCTGATCTTCGAGGCGTTCCAGCAGGCCGACAGCGGGACGAGCCGCCGCTACGGCGGCACCGGCCTGGGCCTGTCGATCTCGCGCGAGATCGCGTCGCTGCTCGGCGGCAAGATCGAGGTCACCTCGACGCCGGGCGAGGGGAGCGCGTTCACGCTCTACCTGCCGGCGGTCGTCGAGGTCCAGCCGATCGAGGACGACGAGCTCGGCGGCGAGCACGCCGCGCCGTACGTCCCGTCGCCGACGCCGGTCACGGTCACCGAGGCGACCGGCACGGGCCCGAACGCGGCGGCGGAGGCCGACGTGGCGCCGCAGCCGCTCCAGCTCGAGCCCGGCGCGCTCGAGGTGCCGATCGCGGGCGGCGCGCCCGACGACCGCGAGGAGCTCGTCGCGGGCGACCGCGTCCTGCTCATCGTCTGCTCGGCCGGCGAGGCCGAGGCGTGGGCGGCGGGCGCGCGCGGGGCCGGCTTCAAGGTCCTGCTCGCCCAGGGCGGCCCGGCGGCGATCGGGCTCGCGCAGGAGTACGGCCCCGACGCCGTCCTGCTCGACCTCGACGCGGAGAGCCGGGCGCTCGAGCAGCTGAAGGCCGAGCCGCGCACGCGTCACCTGCCGGTCCTCGCGGTGGGCGACACGGACGCGCGCCAGGGCGCGCTGCGCCAGGGCGCGGCGTCGTTCTGCCAGCGGTCGGACGACCTGTCGCCCGCGCTGGACGAGCTGGTCGCGTTCCTCGACCGGCCGACGCGCCACGTGCTCGTCGTCGAGGACGACGAGGACGAGCGCAACGCGGTCACCGCGCTGGTCGGCGGCGAGGGCGTCGACGTCACCGCGGTGGAGACCGCCGAGGAGGCGTCCGAGCGGCTCGAGGCCGGCCGGTTCGACTGCATCGTGCTCGACCTCAAGCTGGGCGGGAAGGCGCAGTCGGGCTTCCAGTTCCTGGAGAAGGTCAAGGCCGACGAGCGCCACCGCGACGTCCCGGTGATCATCCACACGGGCAAGGCGCTGACGCGGCGCGAGGAGACGCGGCTGCAGCGGTTCGCGGAGTCGATCATCGTCAAGGACGCCGGCTCGCCCGAGCGGCTGCTGGCCGAGACGTCGCTCTTCCTGCACCGCCCGGAGTCCTCGCTCCCGGAGGAGGACCGCCGGCGGCTGGAGTCGATGCACCAGGCCGACTCGGTCCTCCAGGGCCGCACCGTCCTGATCGTCGACGACGACGTGCGCAACGTCTTCGCGCTCACCAGCGCGCTGGAGGCGCGCGGGATGCTCGTGCGGTTCGCCGAGAACGGGCGCGAGGCGATCGAGCAGCTCAAGGACGACCCCGACGTCGATCTCGTGCTGATGGACGTGATGATGCCCGAGATGGATGGGTACGAGACCACCCGTGCCGTCCGTCAGATGCCGCAGTTCGAGGGCCTCCCGATCATCGCGTTGACCGCCAAGGCGATGAAGGGCGACCGCGAGAAGTCCATCCAGTCCGGCGCGTCCGACTACATCACCAAGCCGGTCGACGTCGAGCAGCTTCTGTCGCTCATGCGCGTGTGGCTGTACCGCTGACCCAACCCCCCACTCCCAACACCGACTCCGACGCCGAGCGCATCGAGGTCGACCTCCTCCTGGAGGCCGTCTACCGCCGCTACCACTACGACTTCCGCGGGTACGCGCGGGCGTCGCTGCGGCGGCGGCTGTGGCGGCGTGCGCACGACGAGCGCGTGCGCACGCTGTCGGGCCTCCAGGAGCGGGTGCTCCACGACCCGGCCGTGATGGAGCGGCTGCTGCGCGACCTCTCCATCAACGTCACGGAGATGTTCCGCGACCCCGCGTTCTTCCGCGCGGTGCGCGAGCGGGTGGTGCCGATCCTGCGCACGTACCCCTACGCGCGGGTGTGGAACGCGGGCTGCTCGACCGGCGAGGAGACCTTCTCGCTCGCGATCGCGCTGGCCGAGGAGGGGCTCCTCGACCGCGTGCGCATCTACGCCACCGACATGAACGACGACGTGCTCGACGTCGCGCGCTCGGGCTCGTTCCCGATGGAGAAGATGCGCCGGTACACCGAGAACTACCAGCGCGCCGGCGGCACCGGCGACTTCTCGCGGTACTACACGGTGCAGGGCGACCGGGCCGTCTTCGCGCGCTCGCTGATCGACGGGGCGGTGTTCGCGCAGCACAACCTGGCCCAGGACTCGTCCTTCAACGAGTTCCAGCTCATCGTCTGCCGCAACGTGCTCATCTACTTCGGGCGCCCGCTCCAGGAGCGCGTCCACGACCTGTTCCTCGAGTCGCTCGCGCGCTTCGGCGTCCTCGCCCTCGGCCACAAGGAGTCCGTCGTCGCCTCGCACGAGGACCAGTACGAGGTGCTGGACGCGGCTGAGAAGCTGTACCGGCGCAGGCGATGAGCGGATACGACGTGGTGGTGATCGGGGCGTCCTGGGGCGGCCTCCAGGCGCTGGAGCACATCCTGGGAGAGCTCGGGCGCGACTTCCCGACGCCGATCGTCGTCGCCCAGCACCGCGATCCGGACGCCGAGGACGAGCTCCTGTCCGGCCTGCTGAACCGCCACACGCCGCTCTGCGTCGTCGACGCGGAGGACAAGTCGGTTCTGAACCCCGGGACGGTGCTGATGGCGCCGCCCGGCTACCACGTCCTCCTGGACCACGGCTCGGCCGAGCTGACGGTCGACGAGCCGGTGCAGTTCGCCCGCCCGTCGATCGACGTGCTCTTCGAGTCAGCGGCCGAGTCCTACGGGGAACGGGTGATCGGGGTGCTCCTGACGGGCGCCAACGCGGACGGCGCGCACGGCCTGCTGGAGATCCAGCAGCGCGGAGGCCACACCATCGTGCAGGACCCGGAGACGTGCGTGCGGCGGGAGATGCCGGACGCCGCGCTGGACGCGCTGACGCCCGACGCGGTGCTGCCGCTCGACGGGATCGCGCAGGAGCTGGGCAGACTGTGCCGGTGAGCGCCGACGTCCCGAACGTCCTGCTGGTCGACGACCGGACGGAGAACCTGCTCGCCCTCGAGGCCGTGCTGGCGCCGCTCGACTGCAACCTGGTCAGCGTCACGTCGGGCCAGGAGGCGCTGCGGCGGCTGCTGCACGACGAGTTCGCGCTGATCCTGCTCGACGTCCAGATGCCGGAGCTGGACGGGTTCGAGACCGCCGAGTACATCAAGCGGCGGCGCAAGACGCGGACGATCCCGATCATCTTCGTCACCGCCATCTCGAAGGAGCGCGAGAACGTGTTCCGCGGCTACGAGACCGGCGCCGTCGACTACGTCTTCAAGCCGTACGACCCGGAGCTGCTGCGGGCCAAGGTCCAGGTCTTCCTCGAGCTGCACGAGGCCAACCGCAGCGTCGCGCGCTCGGAGGAGCTGCTGCGCGCGACGTTCGACCAGGCGGCGATCGGGATGGCGCGGCTCGACGAGGACGGCGCGTTCCAGCAGGTCAACCGCGCGCTGGCGGACGTGCTCGGCGTGCGGGAGGGCCAGCTGCTCGGCCGGTCGATCGACGCGGTGACGCACCCGGAGGACGTCGGCATCGACGCGGCGCAGCGGCGCGACCTGCTGCGCGGGCGGCGGACGACGTACGAGGTGGAGAAGCGGCTGGTCGACGGCCACGGCGGCGAGATCCCTGCGCTGCTGTCGTTCTCGACCGCGCGCGACGAGGACGGCCGCCTGCGGGCGCTGCTCGTCCAGGTGCAGGACATCAGCGAGCGGCGGCGCGCGCAGCGGGCGTGGGAGGAGCTCGTGCGCGAGCAGGCCGCCCGCGCGCAGGCCGAGGCGACCGCCGAGCGCCAGCGGGCGATCCGCGCCATCACCGATGCGGCGCTGACGTCGCTCGGGCTCGACGACCTGCTCGCCGAGCTGCTCGGGCGCATCAGCGACGTGCTCGGCGTCGACGGCGCGGCGATCGTGCTGGAGGAGGAGGGCCAGGGCCACGTCGTCGTGCACGCGGCGGGCGAGGCGGCGGCGTTCGTGCAGGAGCACGGCCGCGGGCACACCGGCGGGCTGTCGGGACGCGTGATGGCCGAGCGGCGCGCGATCGTCGTGCCCGACGTGTCCAAGGACGCGGCGCTCAACGAGCACCCGCTCGGCGCCGCGGTGCGTTCGCTGGTCGGCGTGCCGCTGCTGGCCAACGACCGGCCGCTCGGGGCGCTGGAGGTCGGGACGCTGTTCGCGCGGACCTTCACCGAGGCCGACGTCGACCTGCTCCAGCTCGCCGCCGACCGGGCGGCGCTGGCGATCGAGCGCGTGCGGCTGTTCGAGCGCCAGCAGAAGATCGCCGAGGAGCTGCAGCGCTCGCTGCTCCCGCAGTCGCTGCCGACGATCCCGGGCGTCGTGATGGCCGCGCGGTACCTGCCGGGCGGCGCCGGGACGCGCGTGGGCGGCGACTGGTACGACACGATCGCGCTGCCCGGCGGGCGCGTGGCGCTGGTGATCGGCGACGTCGCGGGGCGCGGCGTGGACGCGGCCGCGACGATGGGGCAGCTGCGCAGCGCGCTGCGCGCGCACATCCTCGACGGAGCGACGCCGGCGCAAGCGCTGGAGCGGCTCAACCGGTTCCTCCTGTCGCTGTCGTGGGACTCGATGGCGACCGCGTGCGTGCTGCTGCTGGAGCCGGCGACCGGCTCCCTGACGTTCGCCAACGCGGGCCACCCGCCGCCGCTCCTGCTCGATGCCGACGGGGTCGCGCACACGCTGAAGGACTCGCTGGCGGTGCCGCTGGGTGCCCTGGACGTCGTGGGCTACGAGGAGGGCGCGGCGGTCCTCGAGCCGGGCGCGACGCTCGTCCTCTACACCGACGGGCTGGTGGAGCAGCGCGACGAGCTGATCGACCGCGGGATCGAGCGGCTGGAGCTCGCCGTGATCGACGGCGGGCCGGACGAGCCCGAGCCGATGTGCGAGCGGGTGCTGCGGGGGACGATCGGCGCGACCGACACGTCGGTGGACGACGTGACGCTCGTGGTCGTGCGCGCGTCGATGTCGCTGGGCGACCGGCTCGACATGGAGCTGATCGGCGAGGCGCCGGCGCTCTCGGCGTTCCGCCAGGCCCTGCGCCGGTGGCTGGTCGAGGCGGGCGCCGACGACGCCGAGGTGCAGGACATCGTGATGGCGACCAACGAGGCGGCGCAGAACGCGATCGAGCACGCCTACGGGCTGACCGCGGAGCCGTTCACGGTGTCGCTCACCCGCTCCGGCGACGGGGACGGCGAGGTCGTGATCACGGTGCGCGACCGGGGCGGCTGGCGGGACGGCATCTCCCACGACCGCGGCCGCGGGCTGCCGCTGATGCGCGCGCTGATGGACGCTGTGGAGATCGAGCAGCGGCCGTCGGGCTCGACCGTGATCCTGCGCCGCGCGTTGCGCGCGGCGCAGGAACGATCGCCGTCCTCGGAGTCCGCGGCGTCTACGCCCTGACGGGCTCGGGCGTCGTGGCGCGGGTCTCGGTGTGCTCGGTCTTCGGCAGGCCGGGCACGAACAGCGCGGCGACGGCGCCAAGGACGAGGACGACGGCGCCGACGTGGAGCGCCGGCCGCAGGCCGTCCAGGAACGCCTCCGGGCTCGCGTATCCCCCGTGCCGCGCGAACACGGCGGCCAGCACGGCGATGCCGAGGACGCCGCCCAGCTCGCGGATCGCGTTCGTCGCGCCGCTCGCCTGACCGGCTTCCTCCGCCCGCACGCTCCTGAGCACCGCGTTCGCCGCCGGCGCGAAGACGAGGCCCATGCCGGCGCCGCCGAGGATCAGCGGGACGACGACCTCCGCGTACGGCGTCGTGACCTCCTGGACCGCGGCGATCCACGTGATGGCGATCGCTTGGAGCGTCAGGCCGGCGGCCATCAGCGGGCGGGAGCCGATCCGGTCCGAGAGCAGGCCCGCGATCGGCGCCACGAGCATCGGCATGCCCGTCCACGGGAGCGTGCGCAGGCCGGCCTGCAGCGGGTCGTGGCCCTGCACCGTCTGGAAGAGCTGGGCGAGCAGGAAGATGGAGCCGAAGATCCCGAAGAACATCGCGAAGCTGACCGCGTTCGTGGAGGCGAAGCCGCGGCTCTTGAAGAAGCGCGGCGGGAGCATCGGGTGCTTCGTCCGCGCCTCGTACGCGACGAAGGCGGCGAGGATCGCGAGGCCCGCGCCGATGCGCGTGATCGTCGCGGTGCTCCCCCACCCGTCCGCGTTCCCCTCGACGATGCCGTACGTCAGCGCGAGCAGGCCGGTGCCCGCCAGCGCGACGCCGGGCAGGTCGAGCATGCGCGCCGGCCCGGTCGACTCGGTGAGCATCCGCGCGGCCAGCGGCAGCAGCGCGATCCCGACCGGGACGTTGAGCCAGAAGATCCACTGCCACGAGATCCCCTCGACCACCGCGCCGCCGACGAGCGGCCCGAGCGCGACGCCCAGCCCGCTGACGCCCGACCAGATGCCGATCGCGGCGCCGCGCTTGTCGCCGGGGAACGCCTCGGAGAGGAGCGTGAGCGTGAGCGGCGCGACGAGCCCGGCGCCCAGCCCCTGCAGCGCGCGGGCGAGCACGAGCTCGGTCGTCCCGGGCGCCAGCGCGGCCAGCGCGCTCGCGACGGTGAAGACCGTCAGCCCGACGAGGAACATCGCCTTGCGCCCGAACCGATCCCCGAGCGCCGCTCCCGGCAGCAGGAACACGGTGAAGGCGAGCGTGTACGCGTTCACCGTCCACTCGAGCTCGCTCAGACTCGCCCCGAGGTCCTCGCGGATGCTCGGCAGCGCGGTCGTCACGACGAGGTTGTCGAGCGTGACCATGAACAGCGCGATCGACACGATCGCGAGGGTCCAGCCTGGTGAGGTCTTGTTCGCTTGCATCTCCGCTCCAGCGCACTTGTGAGTGACTGCTTCCTTTATAGCGAAGTGAGTACCCACTCACAAGTCCCCGCCGCCTCGACCTCCGCACCGGAAAGTCGATTGACGAGAAGGTCCCGTATAGCGGGACCTTGGCGTCGATCGACTTTCCGGTGTGACAGTCCGGAGGCGCGCGGTGGCGCGCCGGGGCGCGGCTTGGCTAGGCGGCGAGGGTGCTGACGAGGTTCGTCAGCAGGCGCACCGGGACGCCGGCGCCGCCGGAGGGCGTGTAGGCGCGGCCGTTGGAGTCGGCCGTGCCCGCGATGTCGAGGTGCGCCCAGGGGGTGTCCTCGGCGAAGCGCTTGAGGAACTCGGCCGCGGTGATCGTGCCGGCCTTGCGGCCCTCGGGGGCGTTGGTGAGGTCGGCGTACTTGCCCTTCACCAGGTCGGCGTACTCCTCGTGCAGCGGGAGGCGCCACGTGAGCTCGCCCGACACGGCGCCGGCGGCGGCGACCGCGGCCGCCCACTCGTCATCGTTGGAGATCAGCGCGGTGTAGGTGGAGCCCAGGGCGACGACGACGGCGCCGGTGAGCGTCGCGACGTCGACGAGCCGCTCGGCGCCCAGCTCCCGCGCGTAGGCGAGGCAGTCGGCCAGCACCAGGCGCCCCTCGGCGTCGGTGTTGTTGACCTCGACGGTGAGGCCGGCCTTCGTCGTGAAGATGTCGCCGGGCTTCATCGCGTGCCCGTTGATGAGGTTCTCGGTCGCGCCGACGACGGCGACGACGTTGATCGGCAGGTCGAGCTCGGCGATCGCGCCCATGGTCTCGATGACCGCGGCGCCGCCCGACATGTCGAACTTCATCTCGTGCATCTTCGCCGCGGGCTTGATCGAGATGCCGCCGGAGTCGAACGTGACGGCCTTCCCCACCAGCCCGACGGCCGGCGCGGCGTCCGGGTCCGGAGCGCCCGACCAGCGCAGGACGATCAGCTGCGGCTCCTCGTCGGACCCGCGCGCGACGGCGGCGAACGTCCCCATCCCGCGCGCGACGATCTGCTCGCGCCCCTCGACCGACGCCTCGAGCTTCGGATGCTCGCTCGCCAGCGCCAGCGCCCGCTGCCCGAGCACCGTCGGCGTCATGTGGTTGGCCGGCGTGTTCTGCAGGTCCCGCGCGCGGTTCGCGGCGCGGGCGAGCACCTCGGCGCGTGCCACCGGCGCGCTGACGTCGTGGTGCGCGGACACGAGCAGCTCCGCGAGCCCTTCCGAGCTGTCCTCGGCGCCCGACTTGAACTGCTTGAACGTGTAGGCCGCGAGCAGCGTGCCCTCGACCAGCCCGCCGACGACCTCGTCCGAGACGTGGTGCGGGACCTCCCAGGCCAGCACCGACGCGCCGAGCTCCTTCGCCCGGCCGTGCGCGGTCGCCGCGGCGACCCGCGCCCGCTCGGCGTCGAACCGCTCGCGCTCCCCGAGCCCGAGGACGATCCACCGCTTGCCGTCGGCGTGCGCGACCGCGAGCTTGCGGAACCCGTGCTTGGCCTCGCCGCTCGTCAGCAGGCCCTGGAGGGCCCCGCCGGAGACGTCGTGCGCGACGTCCTCGCCCTCGAACACGCCGACGACGACGGTGTCCGCGGCGGTGTCGCGAGGAGCCTGGGTGGTGGCCGAGACGCGCAAGAGCGCGTCAGTGTACGTGTCCGGCGCGGATCGGGACGGCACGGGCCACCTTCCCGACCTGGACCACCACGCGCAGCGGCCCGCGGCCGGACGGCGGCCGCCGCAGCCGGCACGTCACCGAACGCCCCGCGGACGCCCGCACGCGGCAGGACCGCAGCGTCCGCCCGCTGCGCCGCAGCGCGACCCGGACCACGCCAGCACGCCCCGGCGTCACCGCGACGACGACGTAGCGGCCGGTGCGCTCCGCGGAGGCCTTCTCGATCGCGCGCCGCGGGAACACGGGCGGGAGCGGCGTCAGGGTCCGCGCCGGCGGCGTCGCCGGATCCCCCGCGGGCGCGGTCGAGGGGAGCGGCGCGGGCTGCGGCACCGGTGGCGCGACGACGTCGATCGTCACGGCGTCCGCCGCCCCGGCCGGCGTCGCCGCGCGCACGGTCACCGGCCCCGGCACGGCGGGCGCCGTGTACAGGCCGTCCTGCGTCACCGACCCGGCGGTCGCCGACCACGCGACGCCGCCGCCCGTCGGCCCGGCCGCGGACAGCTGCACGCTCGTCCCGGCGACCAGCGTCGCGGGCGCCCCGCCGATCGCCAGCCGTTCACCGCCGCCGAACGCCACGGTCGCGCGGGGCGGGGTGCGAGGGAACGCGCTGTCGCCCGCGCGGACGACGTACTCGATCGCGTCCGGCACGGGGCTCGCGGGGTCGGCCGGCGTGTACCGCACGGTCGGATCGCCGAACCAGACGCCGACGGGCCGGTCGACCGTCCCGTGCGCGGGCGCCTTCTCGATCCGGTACTGCGGCGCCGCCAGCCCGCCCGAAGGCACGAACGGCGTGCCCTCCAGCTGCACGACGTCGGCGGCGATGCGCGGCTTGGCCACGTACCCGGCGACCACGACCGCCCGCTCCGACGGCGGGTTCGCCTCGTCGGCCTCCGCGATCAGCCCGTCCGGGTCGACCCACGCGCGCAGCGCGTACTGGCCCGGCACCACGTCCGAGACGTCGACCCACTGGTGCGCGAGGTTGCGCGTGTAGAGGTCCCGCCAGCCCGCGGAGACGCCCATGGTCACCGTGCCCGAGGCGCGCTGGCAGTTGGCGCCGTACACCGGCGGGTCGGACGATTCGACCGGCAGGCTGTCGAGCAGGCAGAACCCGACCTTCTGCGCGGGCGCGACGAGGCTCCCGCCAGCGGGCAGCGCCAGCTCGTACGCCGCCGCCCGCTGCAGGTGCCAGTGGTCGTGGCCGTCCTCGTTGGTGAGGCTGCCGGTCTCGAACACGACCTCGGCCGGCGCCGGCATGTCGTGCCACGTCCCGTCGATCAGCTGCTGCGGCTCCCCCGCGGTGTCCCCGGCGCCACCCGGCCCGGTGACGCCGAACCGCACGGCCAGCGGCCCCGGCCCCGTGTTGTGGACGTACGAGTCGAACCGCAGGAGCAGCCGCTGCCCGCCGCCGTCGTCGGCGTAGACCCCGAGCTGCGGGCTCGTCACGGGGTCGCTCACGAGGTCCGGCAGCGCGGCGGACGCGCTCGCGACACCCGTCACGACGAACGCGAGCGTGCAGACAAATATGCTGCGCGTCCGGCGCCTCTGCGCCTTCCTCGCGAACCACTGGGAGCTGTCCATGCCGAAGACCGTCATCCTTGGAACCGCTCGAACTCCCATCGGAAAGCTCGGTGGAGGACTCTCGTCCCTCGACGCTACCGATCTGGGCGGAACCGCGATCAAGACCGCGCTCGAGCGGGCGAACGTCGAGCCGGAGCAGGTCGACCACGTCGTGATGGGTCAGGTGCTGCAGGCGGGTCAGGGTCAGATCCCGTCGCGTCAGGCCCAGATCAAGGCGGGGATCCCGAAGGAGGTCTCCTCGGAGACCATCAACAAGGTGTGCGCCTCCTCGGTGCGCGCCGTCGGCCTCCTCGACTCCGCCATCCGCGCGGGCGACGTGACGGTCGGCGTCGGCGGCGGCATGGAGTCGATGTCGCAGGCCCCGTACCTCCTCCCGCAGGCCCGCTTCGGCTACCGGATGGGCGACGCCAAGGCGCTCGACGCCATGGTCCACGACGGGCTCACCAACCCGTTCAGCGGCAAGCAGATGTTCGTCGAGGCCACCGAGGTCGGCGACGAGCTGGAGATCACGCGCCCCGACCTCGACAAGTGGGCGCTGCGCTCCCACGAGCTCGCGCTCAAGGCGATCGACGAGGGCCGGATGAGCGACGAGATCGTCCCCGTGACGGTCAAGGGCCGCAAGGGCGACACGGTCGTCGAGGTCGACGAGGGCCCGCGCCGCGGCTCCTCGCTCGAGTCTCTCGCGAAGCTGCCGGGCCTCGTCGGCAAGGAGGGCTCGCACACCGCCGGCAACTCGCCGGGCGTCAACGACGGCGCCGGCGCGCTGGTGCTGTCGAGCGACGAGTGGGCGCAGCAGAACGGCCGCGAGGTGCTCGCGACGATCGTCGGCCAGGCGCAGATGGCCAACGACTTCCCGTACCTGGCCACGACCCCGGCGATGGCGTCGAAGAAGCTGCTCGACAAGCTCGGCATGAAGCCCGAGGACGTCGACCTGTGGGAGATCAACGAGGCGTTCGCGTCCGTGACCCTCCACTCGCTGCGGCTGCTCGGCATCGACGAGGACAAGGTCAACGTCAACGGCGGCGCGGTGGCGCTCGGGCACCCGATCGGCGCGTCCGGCGCCCGCATCATCGGCGCGCTCGTGCACGAGCTGCGCCGGCGCGGCGGCGGATACGGCATGGCGGCGATCTGCTCGGGCGGCGGCCAGGGCGACGCCGTCCTGATCAAGGTCTGATGACGACCGGGAGAAGGAGCGCCAGCGAGTTCTCCCAAGCGCCCGGGCGGGGAGGAGGAGCGTCAGCGAGTCCTCCCCGCGCGGGCGCCTTCTTCGACCTGGACCGGACCCTGATGGCGGGGTCCAGCGCCTTCCAGTTCGGCCGCGCCTCGTACGAGGCCGGGCTGCTGTCCCGGCGGCAGCTCGCGCGCGACGCGTGGGCGAACGTGCGGTTCCGCCTCCAGGGCTCGACCGACGAGGCGACCGACGCGCTGCGCGAGCGCATCTACACCTCGATCAAGGACGCCCGCGTCGTCGACCTGCAGCGGCTCATGCCGCGCGTGCTCGCCGGCGTCCTCCCGCGGCTGTACCCGCAGATGCTCGCGGTCGCGTACGAGCACCAGGACGCCGGCCGCCCGGTGTACATCGTCACCGCGGCGTCGCAGGAGATGGCCGAGCTGCTCGCGCACGTGCTCGTCTTCGACGGCGGCATCGGCGCGCGCTCGGAGATCCGCGACGGCCGCTACACCGGCCGTCCGGACGGGCCGTTCACCTACCGCGAGGGCAAGGCCGTCGCGATGCGGGAGCTGGCCGAGGCGGAGGACCTCGACCTCGCCGCGTCCTACGCCTACAGCGACTCGGAGTCCGATCTCCCCATGCTGCGCGCCGTCGGCCACCCGGTCGCGGTGAACCCGGACACCACGCTCGCGCGCGTCGCGCGCGAGGAGGGCTGGGACGTCCTGCGCTTCGAGCGCCTCGGCCGCCGCGTCCGCGTGGCCGCCGCGGTCACCGCGATGGCGGTCGCGGGCGGGGTCGGCTCGCAGGTCGCCGCGCGCACGCGCACCCCGCCGCCGCGGCGCCGTGTCGTGGTCGGCAACGCCAGATCGCGCACCTCGCGCTGATTGCGCGGCGCGGCTCGTCACAACTTCGGGGGTCGCGGCTCTTAGCGGCCATGGGAGCAACGACGTTGGCGGGGGTCCGGCCGCTGCGGGAGAGGCGCAGCGGCCGGTTGTGCCCGCTCGGGCTGGTCGGGTTGCTCGCCGAGGACGCCGACCTCGCGCCCACCGCGCGGGATCACGCGGCCGCGGCGGGCATCATGGCGGAGGCGTACCAGCTGGGGCGGGGCGTGTGGGACGCGTTGGGCGACCCGCACGTCCGACCTGAGGACCTCGGCTTCCTCGTCGTCGAGGGCGTGCTCGTCCGCCATGTGCGCCTCGGCTCCCGGCGCAGCGCCGAGCTGGTCGGCCCGGGGGACGTGATCCGGCCCGCCCAGGGCGCGACCGACGCCTACGCGCAGATCGAGACGGACACGTCGTGGACGGCGCTGGAGACCGTGCGGCTGATCGGCATCGACCGCGGTGTCGTGACCGCCTGCTGCACGGTGCCCGCGGTCCTCGCCCAGCTCGGCGCGCGGATGCTGTCGCCGGCCGGCAGCCTCGCCACGCGGATGGCGCTGGTGCAGGTGCCGCGGCTGGAGGTGCGGGTCGAGCTGCTGCTCTGGCACCTGGCCGACCGCTGGGGGCGCCGCGAGCAGGGCGAGGTCGTGCTCGCGCTCCCGCTCTCGCAGGCGCTGCTGGCCGAGCTGCTCGGCGCGCAGCGGACGTCCGTCAACGCGGCGATGCGCAAGCTCGTCACCCGGGGCGTCGTCGCGCGACAGGGCCGCGGCGGCCGCTGGGTGCTGTCCGGCGCGCCGCCCGCCCATCTGCTGGCCCGTCTCGCCGCCTAGGAGCCTGACCTGATCTCCCTGGCGCGGGGCGGGCCGGTGGACGTCCCGCCGCCGGCTCAGGCGACGACGGCCTCGGGCTCCGCCTCGGCGATCCGGCGCGCCAGCTCGGTCCGCGAGCGGATGCCGAGCTTGCGGTAGATCGCCGACAGGTGGTGCTCGACGGTCTTCGGGCTGAGGAAGATCGCCGCGGCGACCTCGCGGTTGGTCAGGCCCTCCGCGACGCGCAGCGCGACCTGCAGCTCCGACGGCGTGAGCGCCTCGGAGTCGGGCATCGAGCGCCGCCGCAGCGTCTGGCCGGACGCCTTCATCTCGTCCTGGGTCTGCTCGGCCCAGCGCGCCGCGCCGAGCCGCTCGAACACCTCGCCGGCAGCCACGAGCTGCTCGCGCGACGCGGTCCGCTCGCCGGTGCGCCGCAGCCGCTGGCCGTAGGCGAGCCGCACGCGGGCTGTCGCGAACGGCTGGCGGTCCGCGCTCGCCAGCTTCAGCGCCTCCTCGAAGTGCGGCACGTACGCGTCCTCGGGCGCGAGCGTCCCGCGCAGCCGCGCGACCACGGCCTTCGTCCACTGCCGGCCGGTCGCCTCGGCGCAGCCCTCCAGCCACGCCAGCCGCTTCTCGGCCTCCTCCCGGTGCCCGAGCCGCGCCAGCAGCTCCACGTACTCGCCGTCGAACTGGAGCATCCCGGGCTCGCCGCCACCCAGCTCGTCGACGGTCTGCGCCGCGACGCGGAAGTGGTCGAGCGCCTCGGTCAGCTGCTCCCGCGCCAGCGCCGCGAACCCGAGCGCGGCCGCGGTGTAGATCCGCAGCGGGCCGCCGCCCAGCTGGTCGACGATGCCGTGCGCCTCGCGCGCGAGCGCCGCGGCGGCCTGCATGTCGCCGCGGCCCGCGGTGACGATCGCCTGCGCCGAGAGGCAGAACGCGACCTGCGGCGCCTGCCCGGTCTGCCGCGCCAGCGCGACGCCCTCGTCGGCCGCGGCGAGCGCCTGCTGCCAACGGCCGAGGCGGAAGCTCAGGTGCGCCCGCACCGCGAGCGGGTACGGCATGCGGCCGATCGCGCTCGCCTCGCGGAGCACGTCGATCTGACGCTCCATCACCTCGCCGGCGAGGTCGTACCGCTCCAGCCACATCGCGCACTGGGCGCCGAACGCGAAGAACTCGGCGGGCGCGACGAGCGGGTCGGTCTCCAGCAGCGCGCCGGAGGAGCGGTCGAACAGCGGGTCGGCCTCCTTCGCCCGCCCGACCGGCACCAGCCCCAGCGCCTGGAGGAGCGTGCCGGACAGCTCGAGGTCGCGGTCGTGGCCGGCGGCCAGCTCCTGCGCGCGGCGGCCGTCGTGGAGGACGCGCTCGGTCGACCCCATCGTGATGTCGGCGACGCCGGCCTCGAGGAACAGGAACGCGGCGAGCACCGGGTCGCGCTCGGCGGCGGCCTCGGCCTGCTCGACCAGCAGCTCGCGCCCTTCGAGCAGCGCCCCGCGGCGGATGTCGACGCGGCCGCGCAGGATGAGCAGCGCGGCGGCCTCGGCGGCGGACGGCGCGAGCGCGGCGGCCCGGTCGATCGTCACGAGCGCCTCGTCGGCCCGGCCGGCCAGCGCGAGGTCGGTCGCAGCGGCGGTGAAGCGGCGGACGGCGTCGGTCGGGTTCGAGCTCAGCTCCGCGGCGCGCTGCGCGGCGGCTGCCGCCTCGCTCGACGCGCCGCGGGCCCGGGCGCCCTCGGCGGCCTCGTCCAGCGCCGCGGCCGCGTCGTCGTCCGCGCCGAGCGCGGCGGCGCTGAGGTGCCACGCGCGCTGGCCGGGGTCGGCGACGGTCTCGGCCAGCGCGCGGTGCGCGGCCAGCCGCGCGGTGCTCGTGCCCGCGTGGTAGGCGAGCGAGCGCAGCAGCGGGTGGCGGAACGCGACCTCACGCTGCTCGAGCCGCAGCAGCCCGGCCTCCTCGCCCAGCTCCAGCTGCTCCAGCCCCAGCCCGAGCTTCCCGAGCGCCTGGAGCGCCGTCGCGGCGGCGCCGGACTCGAACGCGGCGACGAGCGTCAGCGCACGGCGCGTGTCGTCGTCCAGGCCCTCGAAGCGGTGGCGGAACGCGCGCTCGACCGCGCTGCCCTGCGGGAGGCGCATCAGCGGCGGCTCCATCCCGGCGCGCTGCGCGTCGGTCAACGCGCCCGGCAGCTCGCGCAGCGCGAGCGGGTTGCCGCCCGCGGTGCGGACGAGGTCCTCAGCGACGGTGCGGGCCAGCGGCGCGCCCGCGGCCTCGCGGAGCATCGCCATCGCCGCGTCGTCGGGGAGCCGGCCGACGTCGAGCCGCGGCAGGCCCGCGAGCTGCTGCAGGACCTCGTCCTCCGCGCGCGTGGCGAGCAGGATCGCGACGCCCTCGGCCCCGAGCCGGCGCGCCGCGAACAGCACGGCGCGCTGGGACGCCGGATCCAGCCACTGCAGGTCGTCGACGACCGCGAGCACCGGCCCCTCCTCGGCCACGACGGCGAGCATCGACAGGACGGCGGCGGGGACGGCGAACGGGTCGTGCGGAGCGGGCGCCTCGACGGCCAGCGCGGTGCCGAGCGCGCGGGCCTGGACGCCGGGGATGCGGTCGCGGTGGTCGAGCACCGGCGCGAGGAGCGCGTAGAGGCCGGCGAACGGCAGGTCGCGCTCGGACTCGAAGCCGCGCGTGCGCAGGACCCGAAGCGTGCCCGCGGCCCGCTGTTCGGCCGCTTCGAGCAGGCTCGTCTTCCCGATCCCGGGCTCCCCGCTGAGCACCAGGGCGCCGCTGCGCCCCTCCAGCGCACCGTCGAGCAGAGCATCGAGCTGGGCGACTTCCGACTCCCGTCCGTGGAGCATGCGGCAAGCCTACGCACCAATGCGCACGACATCTATCGTTGGCGCGCGATGAACTTCGACCTGTCCCCAGACCACCAGCTCATCCAGCGGACGGTCCGCGATTTCGCCCAGGGCGAGGTCAAGCCCGTCGCGGAGGAGCTCGACCGCACGAAGGCGTTCCCGTACGAGATCGTGCGGAAGCTGGGCGAGCTCAACCTCATGGGGATCCCGTTCCCCGAGGAGCACGGCGGCGCGGGCGCCGACACGCTGGCCTACGCGCTCGCCGTCGAGGAGCTGACGCGCGTCGACTCCAGCGTCGCGATCACGCTGTGCGCCCACACGTCGCTCGGGACGCAGCCGATCTACCTGTTCGGCTCCGACGAGCAGAAGCGCGAGTGGCTCCCGCAGCTGACGTCGGGCGAGCGGCTCGGCGCGTTCGGCCTGACCGAGCCGGAGGCCGGCTCCGACGCGGGCAACACGCAGACCCGTGCGGTGTTCGACGAGGGCGCCGGCGAGTGGGTCATCAACGGCGCCAAGCAGTTCATCACCAACGCCGGCACCGACATCAGCGGCGTCGTCGCGATCACCGCCAAGACCGGCGAGGACGAGATCTCGAACTTCCTCGTCCCCAACGGCACGCCCGGCTACGAGCAGGGCGAGCCGTACCGGAAGATGGGCTGGAACGCGTCCGACACGCGGCCGCTGACGTTCACCGACTGCCGGGTTCCGGAGAGCGCGATGCTCGGGCCGCGCGGGGCGGGCTTCAAGCAGTTCCTCCACATCCTCGACATCGGCCGGATCGGCGTCGCGGCGATGGGCGTCGGCCTCGCGCAGGGCGCGCTGGACGAGGCGCTCGCGTACGCGAAGGAGCGCCGCGCGTTCGGCAAGCCGATCTCGAAGTTCCAGGCCATCCAGGCCAAGCTCGCCGACCTCTCCACCGAGATCGAGGCCGCGCGCCTGCTCGTCTACAAGGCGGCGCTGCTCAAGGACGCGGGCAAGAACTTCACGCTCACCGCCGCCCAGGCCAAGCTCAAGACGGGCCGCCTCGCCGTCCGCGCCACCGAGGAGGCCGTGCAGATCCACGGCGGCTACGGCTTCATCGAGGAGTACCCCGTCTGCCGCTTCTACCGCGACGCGAAGATCCTCACGATCGGCGAGGGCACCGACGAGGTGCAGCAGATGGTCATCGCCCGCGCGTTGGGGGCGTAGCGCGGCGACGGGCTAGCAGCGAAAGCGGGAGACGAGGCGCTCGAGCTGGTCCGCGGTGACCGCGAGCTGCTGGGCGCTGGCGGCGATCTCCTGGGCGGAGGCGCTGGTCTGCTCGGTGGAGGCGGAGACCTCCTCGGTGGAGGCGGAGGACGCCTCGGCCACGTTCGCGACCTCGCCCATGTCGGCGCCGACCTTCTGCGCGGCGGAGGCGATCTGGGCGACGGTGGCGGCGATCGCGTCGACGCGGCCGGTCATGTCCTCGACGGAGCTGCCGATGCGGTTGAAGGCCTCGCGGGCGCGGTCGACGGTCTCGGCGCCGCGGACGGTGCGCTCGGTCGTGCGCTCGACCACCGCGACGGCGCCGGTCGTCTCGGTCTGGATCTCGGCGACGAGCGCGGAGATCGTCGCCGCGGCCTCCTGCGACTCCTCGGCGAGCTGGCGGACCTCCTCCGCGACGACCGCGAACCCGCGGCCCTGCTCGCCGGCGCGGGCGGCCTCGATCGCCGCGTTCAGCGCCAGCAGGTTGGTCTGGCCGGCGATGGCGGTGATCGTCTCGACGATGGTGCCGATCTGGTCGGACTTCGCGCCGAGCTGACGCATCGCGGCGGTCACCTGCCCCGACGCGTCGCGCACGTCGGTCATCGCGTCGGTGGCCTCGGCGACCGCGGCGACGCCCTCCTCGGCGACGCGGCGCGCCTGCTCGGCGACCGCCGCCGTCTCCTGGGCGGTGCGCGCGGACGCGGCGGTGGCCGTGCCGACCTCGTCGGTGGCCAGGCGGGCCTCCTCGATGGAGCGGACCTGGCGCTCGGCGCCGGTCGCGACGGCCCCGACGGCGCGGGCGATCTCGTCCACGGCGCGGCCGGCCTCCTCCGACGTGCTCGCCATGACCCGCGAGGCGGCGTTGAGGCCCGCGGCCTGCTCGGTCACCGAGCCGACGATGCCGGCCAGGCCGGCGCGGGCGTCCGCGTAGGCGCCGATCGAGCTCGCGGTCTCGGCACGGATCTCGTCCACGGAGCGGGCGAGCGCGCCGAGCTCGTCGCGGGCCGGGTCGTCGAGCGGCTCGGTGCTCGCGGTGAGGGTGGCGGTCAGGTCGCCGTCGGCCATCGCGCGCAGGCCCTCGCCGAGTCCGGCGACGTCGTCCTCGCGCAGCGTCGCGAGCCGTGCGCGGACGCGCTGCAGCGGGCCGGTGATCGAGCGGGTGATGAGGAACGCGAGCGCGGCGCCGAGAAGCAGTGCTGCGGCCGCCGCGATCAGGATCAGGGTGCGCGAGGACGACGCGGTGTCCTCAGACGTGCGGGCGGCGGCGGCCTTCACCCCGTCGGCGTCGCGCTTGACGGTGACGAGCGCGCCCTCGAAGGCGTGCTCGGCGGGCTCCACCTCGTCGAGGAACGTCGTGCGCGAGGTGGTGCGGTCGCTGCCCTCGACCGTCTCGGCCCGCGACTGCGCGACCGCCTTCGCGACCGTGTCCTCGAACGCCTCGTGGGTGCGCCGCAGCTCCGCCGTGTCGGCGTCGGAGACCGTGTGCGCGCGGGCGATCGCCTCGATGTCCGCGGTCAGCTCCCGGTCGCGCTGCTCGATCTCGGCCTGCAGCTCGTCCTGCCGCTCGACGTCGCCGTCGGCGACGTACAGGTGGCGGACGATGTCACGGACGTCCATCTCCACGTCGTCGCTGATCTCGGTGACCTGCTCGGCGAAGGTCGCGGTGTCGTTCAGCAGGTGGGTCGCGTCGTTCTGGCGGCTCGAGCCGCGCAGGCCGACGAGCGCCACGACGGCGCAGAGGAGGCAGACGGCGGAGAAGGCGACGGCGAGACGCTGGCCGATCGCGATGTGTCGGAGGGAGGCCACGGCCGGGGGATCGGCAGCGGCGACGCGCCATGCATCCGCCGATCGGCGGAGCGTGCGGTTGACCGGTCAGGCGAGGCCGTTGCGGAACGCGTACGCGACGGCCTGTCCGCGATCCCGCGCGCCGATCTTGGCGAAGAGGTGGTTGACGTGCGACTTGACGGTCGCGGGCGAGACGACGAGGCGCTCGGCGATCTCCGCGTTGGTCAGGCCGGTCGCGATGAGCTGGAGGACCTCGGCCTCGCGCGGCGTGAGGTCGTCGGGGAGCGCGGGCTGCACCGGGGCGCCCGCCGGGGTCGCCGTCCCCTCGGCGAGCGCGCTCACCACGTGGTGCTGGACGGCCGGGTCGAGCGCCGCCTCCCCGCGCGCGACGGCCAGCACCGCGGCGCGGATCTCGTCGGCGCCCGCGTCCTTGGTCAGGTAGCCCTTCGCGCCGGCGCGCAGCGCGCCGAGCACCGAGGCGTCGTCGGCGTAGGTCGTGAGCGCGACGACGCGCGGGCGCGGGCCGGCCGCGGTCAGCCGCCGCGTCGCCTCGATGCCGTCGCAGCGGGGCATCCGCAGGTCCATGAGGACGACGTCGGGGTCGTGCTCGGCGGCGAGCGCGAGCGCCTCCTCCCCGTCGGCGGCGACGCCGACCAGCTCGATCCCGTCGAGGAACCCGAGCAGCATCGCCAGGCCGTCGCGCACGACGCGCTGGTCGTCGGCGAGCAGGACCCGCACGGGCGCGGACGCGGCGCTCACGCCGGCACCCACAGCTCGACGCGGAAGCCGTCCGCGGTCGGCGCGGCGGTCAGGCGGCCGCCGAGGAGCTCCGCGCGCTCCCGCATGCCGGTCAGGCCGTAGCCGCCACCCCCGCCGACCGTCACCGGCGTCCCCGGCCCGTGGTCCTGGACGACGAGCGTCGCGCCGTCGGGCGCGTAGGTGAGCGCGACGTCCACGTGCCGGGCCGCGGCGTGCCTGCGGACGTTCGTGAGCGCCTCCTGCGCCGTCCGGTAGAGCGCGAGGCGCGCCTCGGAGGAGAGCGGCGGCGGCGCGCCGGTGACCTGCAGCGTGCACGTCGCGTCGCTGTGGGCGGCGAACGCCTCGGTGAGCAGCTCCAGCCGCTCCGGCCCCGGCAGCTCGTCCCCGCGCAGCGCCGCGATGGCCCCGCGCGCCTCGTCCAGCCCGCTCGTCGCGAGGTGGCGGGCCCGCTCGATGGCGTCGAGGACCTCGGGATCGGTGTCGCGGTCGCGGGCCAGCAGGCGCGCGCCCTCCAGCTGCAGCGCCAGCGCCGAGAGCGAGTGCGCCAGCACGTCGTGCATGTCGCGCGCCAGGCGGCCGCGCTCGGCCTGCTTGGCCGCCTCGGACTCCGCCGCCTGCGACGCCCGCAGCTCGATCTCGCGCCGCGCGAGGTCGCGCAGCAGCCGCAGGACGAGCACCCACGGGACGAGCGCGAAGAGCAGGCCCAGCGCCTGCCCGAGCGGGTCGTCCACACCCCCGATCGCGGCGGCGACGCCGCTCCCGGCCACGGCGAGCAGCAGGAGGCCGAAGGCGACGGGCTGCCGCAGGCGCAGCGCGGCGATGACGACCGCGAAGAACAGCCCGCCGACCGCGGCGCCGTCGACCTGCACGGCCATCAGCACTAGCGAGGTGCCGACGACGAGCAGGAGGGCGGCGAACCGGCCGCCGGGCGGCAGCGTGCGCCGCGGCTGGCCGATGAGCAGGCCGGCGACGAGCCCCGCGAGCGCGAGCGAGACGACCAGGCCGTCGCCGGACGTCCCGGGCTGCGGATCGGTGAGCACGACGACGAGGACGACGACGGTCATGCCGACGAAGCCGAAGAGGCGCAGCCAGCGGGCGACGGGCGGCGGCTTCTCGTCAGGCGGGCCGATCGGCAACTCCTCGAACATCGCCGGACACGGTACGGACGCCTCGCGCGCGCGTCATCGGCGCACGGGTGGAGACGGTCTCCACCCACGGGTGGAGACGCCGGTTCGACCCCTGCGCCGATGACGCGGAGGCCCTGCGCGGCGAGGCTTCCGGCCATGATCACGAACTCGCTTCAGGCCGCGGTGGCGGAGCGCGCGGCCGCCCCGCCGGAGTCGGCCGCCCCGCCGGTCGTCGAGGTCCGCGGGCTGCGCCACGCCTACGGCGACCACGAGGCGGTGCGCGGCGTCGACCTGACGATCCGGCGCGGCGAGATCTTCGCGTTCCTCGGCCCCAACGGCGCCGGCAAGACGACCACCGTCGAGGTCCTGGAGGGCTTCCTGACGCCGACCGCCGGCGAGGTCCGCGTGCTCGGCGAGGAGCCCGCGCGGGCGCCGCTGGCCTGGCGCGAGCGGGTCGGCATCGTCCAGCAGGAGTCGGTGACCGAGCCCGAGCTGACCGTCCGCGAGTGCCTGCGGCTCTACGCGGGGTTCTACCGCGCGCCGCGCGACGTGGACGCCACGCTCGCGCTGTGCGGGCTGGCCGACCGGGCCGAGCGGCGCTCCGGGATGCTCTCCGGCGGCGAGAAGCGGCGGCTCGACGTGGCGCTGGCGCTGATCGGCGATCCCGAGCTGGTGTTCCTCGACGAGCCGACGACCGGCTTCGACCCGGCCGCGCGGCGCGAGGCGTGGGACGTCGTCGACGGCCTGCGCGCGCTCGGCAAGACGATCTTCCTCACCACGCACTACCTCGAGGAGGCCGAGCGGCTGGCGGACCGGATCGCGGTGATCGCCGCCGGGCGGATCGTCGCCACCGGGACGCCGGCCACGCTCGGCGCGCGCGATCGCGCGACCGCGCGCATCACCTACACCCGGCCGGACGGCCGCGTCGAGCTGCGCTCGTCCCACCCCGCGCGCGACCTGCACGAGCTCACCGGCCGGGCGCTGGAAGCCGGCTTGGAGCTGGCCGACATCCAGGTCAGCCGCCCCTCCCTCGAAGACGTCTACCTGGAGCTCGTCGCATGACCGCCCTCGCCCTCCACGCCACCCGCTACGAGCTGCTGACGCTGGCGCGCAACCCGAGCGCGCGGTTCTTCACGCTCGCGTTCCCCGTGCTGCTGCTCGTCATCTTCGCGTCGATCTTCGGCGACGAGCGCACCGAGATCGACGGCGTCGAGATGTCGCTGACGCGGTTCTACGTGCCCGGGATCATCGCGATGACGATCGTCACGTCGTGCTTCGTCGCGCTCGCGCAGACGGTCGTGACGCGCCGCCAGCTCGGCCTCTACAAGCGGCGCCGCAGCGCGCCGGTCCCGGCGTGGACGATCGTGGCCAGCTCGGCGCTGGCGACGACGCTGATCGCGCTGGTGTCGAGCGCGCTCCTGCTGCTGATCGGCCGTCTCGCGTACGGCGTCGGCGTGTCGGCGGAGGCGCTGGCGGCGATCGTCGTGACGGCGCTGGCGGGGGCGCTGGCGTGCTGCGCGCTGGCCTACGCGGTCGCGGCGCTCGTGCCGTCGCCGGACGCCGCGCAGCCGATCACGCAGGCGATCGTGTTCCCGCTCTACTTCCTCTCGGGCATCTGGTTCCCGACCGACGGGATGCCCGCGGTGCTCGACACGCTCGCGCACGTCTTCCCGATCGCCCACCTGGCCGACGCGCTCCACCAGGCGTTCGCGCAGGGGACGTTCGCGTGGGGCGATCTGGGCGTGCTCGTCGCGTGGGCGGCGGTGGGCGCCGTCGTCGCCGCGCGCCGGTTCACGTGGCTGCCGTCGCGGGCGAGCGCCTGAGCCCGGCGCGCCACTGCGCGCCGGCACCCAGGCGCCCGAGGCCCGCTACCGACCCCGCGATCCTGGTCGATCTGGTAATTGTTCCGATCAATGGATCTTCGGAGGACCACCGCGTCGGAGGAGCTGTTCCGCGTCCTGCGCGACCAGATCCTCTCCGGGCGGTTCGCGCCCGGCGAGAAGCTGCCGCCCCAGCGGGCCCTGGCCGCCGAGTACGGGCTCAACCCGACGACGGTGCGCGAGGCGATCAAGCGGCTGGAGCAGCTGCGGCTCGTCGAGGTGCGCCACGGGGACGCGATGCGGGTCGCGGACTGGCGCACCGCGAGCGGGCTCGACGTGCTGGCGGGCGTCGTGTTCGGCGGCGCCGGGCTCGACCGCGAGGCGCTCGACGCCCTGATGGAGGCGCGGCGGTTCCTGCTCGCGGCGTCGGCCACGCTCGCCGCCGAGCGCCGCACGGACGAGCAGGCCGAGGAGCTCAAGCGGCTCGCGGCGGTGGCGGCGAGCGAGCAGACCGCCGACTTCACGTTCTTCGCCGGGCTCGTCGAGGCGGCCGGGAACCTCGTCTTCAGCCTCATCCTCAACTCCGTCCGCCCGATCTACTTCGAGCACGCGGGGCTGTTCGACGGGCTCATCACGCCCGACCAGGCCGAGATGTACGCCCGCGCGGCGGACGCGGTCGCCGCACGCGACGCGGGGCAGGCCGGGCAGGCGGTGCTCGAGCTCGCGCTGCGGCAGGAGCAGGCGCTGCGGGAGGCGCTCGGGCCATGACCCACGGCGAGGCGCGCCGGCTCGCGCGGTTGATCGACGCGGAGGTTCGGCCCGGCGGCGCCGGCGGCCTGCCCGCAGCGCGCGACACCGACGCGATCGCCGCGTTCGACGCGTGGCTGCGCGCGGCGCCGCGCCTCAACGCGCTGGCGCTCCGGGTGCTGCTGCGGGTGGTCGCGCGGCACCGCGCGGGCGCGAACGCGGCCGACCTCCTCCGCCGCCTCGCGCTCCACTGCTACTACGGCGACGCCCGCGTGATGGCGGCGCTCGGCTACGACGCCGACGCGGTCGTCGCGCGCGCCGCGGCCCTGCGCGCGGCGAGGGGCCAGCCGTGAGGGACACGGGCCCGGAGGCGTACACGCGCGCCGCCCCGGCCGAGCAGCGCGACGAGCGGGTCGTCCGCGGCGCGGAGCTGTCCGGCCGCGTGCGGATGCGCGCCGACGTCGCGGTCGTCGGCACCGGCGCCGGCGGCGCGGTGGTCGCGAAGGAGCTCGCCGAGGGCGGGCTCTCGGTGGTGATGCTCGAGGAGGGCGAGCTGCTGCGGCCGCGCGACTTCACCGCCCGCCCGCGCGACGCCGCGCGACGCCTGTACCGCGACGCCGGCCAGGTCGTGACGCTCGGCACGCCGCCGATCGCCCTCCCCCTCGGCCGCGCCGTCGGCGGCACGACCATCCTCAACTCCGCCACGTGCTACCGCCCACCCGCCGCGCTGCTGGACCGCTGGGGCCTGTGGTCCGCCGCGGAGCTGGAGCCGTTCCTGCGCAGGGTGGAGCGGATCTTCAACGTCTGCCAGGTCCCGCGCGCGGTCGCCGGCCGCAACGCGCACCTGATGGAGCTCGGCGCCGAGCGGCTCGGCTGGAGCGGCGAGTACCTGCACCGCGCCGCGCGCGGGTGCGTCGGCTCGGGCGTCTGCGCGTTCGGCTGCCCTTCCGGCGGCAAGCAGCACACCGGCAACACGTACGTCCCGCAGGCGTGGGACGCGGGCGCGGTCACCGTCACCGGCGCGCGCGTGACGCGGGTGCTGGGGGGCACGGGAGCGCGCGGGGGCGCCGGCAGCGGCGTCCTCGCGCGCACCACCGGCGGCGCGCGGATGCGGGTCGACGCGCCGCTCGTCGTGGTCGCGGCGGGCGCAGTCGGGACGCCGGTGCTGCTGCGGCGCTCGGGCATCCGCCACCCGGCGCTCGGCACGAACCTCAGCCTCCACCCCGCGACCGGCGTGTGGGCCGAGCACGCCGAGCCGGTCGACATGCACGCCGGCGTCCCGCAGGCCTACGCGGTCGACGCGTTCGCCGACGAGGGCATCATGCTCGAGGGCTGGACCGGCCCGCCCGACATGCTCGCGCTCTCGCTGCCCGCCGACGGCGCCGAGCACCGCCGCCTGATGGGCGCGTACCGGCAGCTCGCGCAGGTCGGCCTGATGATCCGCGACGACTCGCGCGGGCGCGTCCACGTCGTCGGCGGGCGCCCGCTGCTGCGGTACGCGGTGGGCCCCGGCGACGCGGCGCGGGCGACGACCGCGATCGCGCGCGCCGCGGAGCTCGCGCTGGCCGCCGGCGCGGCCACCGTCCACGTGCCGATCCGCGCCGCCGGACCCGTGCGGAGCGCGGCGCAGGCCCGCGCGCTCGCCGGCAGCGGCGCCCCCGCGCGCGACCTCATGCTCACCGCGTTCCACCCGCTCGGCACGGCGGCGGCGGGCACGGTCGTCGACCGCGACCTCGTGCTCCGCGACGGCCTGATGGTCGCCGACGGCTCCGTCGTCCCCGGCGCGCTGGGCGTCAACCCGCAGCTCACGATCATGGCGCTGGCCACCCGCGCCGCCTACGCCGTCCTCGGCCGCCCGGCCCCGGACGACGAGCCCGTCTCCGCCACCGTCGGCCGCGCGCCGGCCCTGACCACGTAAGCGAGGTCCCGCAGATGTCCTTCCTGATCGACGGCCCCTGGCTGTACGCGATCGGCCGCACGACCACCGCCCGCGTCGAGGACGAGCGCACCGCCGCCGCGCTGCGCGCCGCCACGATCGGCGTGTTCTACGGCGTGAGCATCCCGCTCTACCTGAACCAGCGGTGGACGAGGCCGATCTGGAAGCTCTGCCGCGCGGACTCCGGCCGCGACTGGATGATCAACAGCGGCGTCCTGCGCCTCCCGCACCGGCGCCCCAGCCGGCGCGCGCACGCGATCTCGGCGGCGCTGTTCGCGACGTACCCGCTCTGGCTGCACCTCGGCGACCGGCACGGGCGGCGCGGGCGGCAGGGGGAGGCCGCCGCGTGAGGCCGCTCACCGACGCGCGGTTCCCCCTCGTCGCGCCGGCCGGCGGCCACTACGAGAGCTGGTTCGTCAAGGGGAACCACCCGACCGAGCCGAAGGCCTTCTGGCTCCGCCACACGATCCACCAGCGCCCGGACGAGCCGCAGACCGCTGCGCTGTGGCTGACGCTCTTCGACGGGGACACCGTCCGCGCCGGCAAGCAGACGTTCCCCGGCGCGAGCGTGCCGGGGAACGGCGGGCACGTCGACGTGGGCGGCGCGACGCTCCGCCCCGGCCGTGCCCAGGGCGCGCTCGCCAGCCCGACGCTCGGCGCCGAGTGGGACCTCACGTTCACCGGCGCCGGCCCCGAGCAGCGCCACCTCCCGTACGACTGGATGTACGACGCGAAGGTGCCGCGCACGAAGTCCGGCACGCCGTACCCCGGCGTGACGTTCGCGGGCACGGTCGGCCCGTTCGACGTCGGCGGCTGGCGCGGGCTGGTCAGCCACAACTGGGGCAGCGAGCACGCGCACCGGTGGATCTGGCACCACGCGACGCTGCCCGGCCGCGGATGGATCGAGCTCGTCTTCGGCCGCCTGCGGCTCGGCCCCGTCACCACGCCGTGGCTGGCCAACGGCGCGCTGGAGCTCGACGGCACGCGCCACGTCCTCGGCGGCCTCCCGCGCACCCGCGCGACGAAGGTCGAGGAGCACCCGACGAGCCTGCGCTACGTCGTCACCGGCGCGGACGGCCTGCGGGTGGAAGGGCGCCTGAGCGCGCCCGCGTCCCGGTTCGTCGCGTGGCGCTACGCCGACCCCGCCGGGCCCGAGCACCACAGCCTCCACACCTCCGTCGCCGACCTCGAGCTCGACCTCGAGCTGGGTGGAGGTCCCCCAACCGCACTGCACGTCGTCCACGCGGTGTCGTATGAACTGGGCATGAGCGCCGACGAACCCCACGGCCTCCCGCTCCAGCCGTACGACGACGGCCGCCTCTGAGGCGCGCGGCTCTCCTCTGGCTGGTCCTGTTCGGGGCCTACGCGACGACGCTCGGGATCGATGCGTCGGGCGGTCGCGACTTCGCGCCCGGCGAGGCGCGCGTCCTGCTGGCCGTCGAGTCGATCGTCTCGGACGGGAACGTCGACCTGCGCGACGAGTACCGCTCCGGCGTCGCGCGGAAGTGGACGGCCGAGCCGCTCCAGCCGATCGCGGGACTCACCGGCGGCCGCCTGCACGAGCCGCCCGGCCCCGGTCTCCCGCTCCTCCTCGCGCCCGCCTACGCGCTCGGCGGCACCACGCTCGCGCAGCTCCTCGTCGCGGCGCTCGTCGCGCTCGGCGGGGTCGCGGCCGCCGCGCTGGCCCGCCGCCTGGTGCCCGACCCGTGGGCGACCGGCGCCGCGCTCGTCGCGATGCTCTCGCCGCCCGTCCTGGCGTGGTCGACCGCGCTCGCGCCCGAGCCCGTCGCCGCCGCGGCGCTCGCCGGCGCCGCGCTCTTCACGCTCCGCGTCCGCGACGACCCGCGGCTGGTCCGCGCCGCCTCCGCCGCCCTGCTCATCGGCGCCCTGCCGTGGCTGAGCCTCAAGG
This sequence comes from Parviterribacter multiflagellatus, assembly GCF_056863265.1. NCBI lineage: Bacteria > Bacillati > Actinomycetota > Thermoleophilia > Solirubrobacterales > Parviterribacteraceae > Parviterribacter > Parviterribacter multiflagellatus. Next base: position 329,565 of record NZ_JBXPIZ010000004.1, on the reverse strand, counting down.
CCCTCCCCGTCGCGGTCGTCTGCGCCGCGGCGCTGGCCCGCTGGCTGCGGCGGCGCTCGCGCGGCACCACCGCGTTCGCCGCGCTGGAGATCGTCCTCGTCCCCACCGTCGCGCTCATCACCGTGAACGAGCGCCTCTACGGCGGCCTGCACCCGTACGCGGCATTGGACCCCGCCCACCCCCCGCCCACCGGCGCCGACACCGTGGCCGAGTACGCCGAGCGCATCCCGCGGCTCGTCACCACGCTCTTCGACCCGCAGCTCGGCCTCGTCGTCTGGGCGCCGTTCGCGGTCCTCGCGTTCCTCGCGCTCGAGCTGCTGGCCCGGTCGCTGCGCGAGCAGCTCGCGGTCGCGCTCCCGACCGTCGTCGACATCGAGGTGACCGCCGGGTTCCTCGCCGCGCTGTGCGGCACGCAGCTGCTGGTCGCCGCGTTCCTCGTGCCGGCGATCGAGGGCCCGTTCTTCCCCGGCCGCGACCTCCTCGCCGCCGTCCCGGTCGGCGCCGCGCTCTGCGCGTGGGGCCTGCGCCACGCGCCGCGCCTGGTCGGCCTCGCCCTCGGCACGGCGACCGTCGGCGCGGGCGCGTGGCTCGTCGTCGCCGGTCACCTCGCGCCCGGCGCGCAGCTCGCGCCGCCCGACGGCCCGCTGCCGTGGGGCGGCGCGGAGGTGATCGTCTGCGCGATCGTGAGCGCGGCCACCGTCGCGCTCCTCGCGCGCGAGCTGCTCTGGCGCGACCGCTAGCGCAGCGCCCGCACGCGGGCCCGGAGCGCGTCGAGCGCCGCCCCGAGCCGCGGCCGCCCCGCACGGGCGGCCGCCGCCGGCGCCTCCGGCGGCAGCGCGGCCACGACGCCGCCGTTCTCGTCGAGGATGCGGATGCGCGGGACGTCGTCGCCGTCGACGTGGATCGTGATGCGCGGCCGCTCCTGGTGGTCGAACAGCCACAGCAGCGCGCCGTCGCCCGCGTTCGAGGTCCCCAGCACGATGCGCGTCGGCACGTCCTCGGGCGTCAGCTCCTCGACCGGGATCGACGGGTCCGGCATCTCCGACATCGACAGCGACGCCGCGCCCAACGCCCCGCTCCACCCGGTGCCGAGCGTGATGCCCTGCGCCTGCACGTAGTCGAACGAGATCTGCGCGCCCTCCGAGCCGGCGATGATGCCGCCCTTCTCCGACTGGTTCTCGTCGTTGAAGAGCATGTAGCTCGCGGTGTCCGGCCCCTGCCGCGCCTCGGGCGGGTAGGTCGTGCCGAGCAGGTACACCGGCGGCTTGGAGTCCTGCAGGAGGAACCGCTGCTCGTGCTGCGCGTCGACGAGCTGGAAGCGGTTGCGCACGCGGAGCGGCGGAAGCACCGCGCCGCCGCCCGCCGTCGTCTGCGCGCTCGCAACCGCCGGCGCGGCCAGCGCGCCCGCCCCCGCCGCGGCAGCGCCCTTCAGCACGCTGCGACGGCTGATCGGCGTGGAGGTGGACCTGGACATGCTGACGCCCCTTTCGTCGAGACACGCGCCGGCCCCGCAGCCGGCGCAACCCGGGCGCGATCGTACATCCGCGCGTGTCCGATCAGGAACCGCTGCGCGGCCTCAGCGGACCGTTATGGCCCTAGTTCCGCGACCGGCAGGGCGCCCGCGTCGCGGCGCACCTTCTCCCCCGCGCCCGGCACCTCGCCGAGCAGCGAGTAGGAGATCGCGGCCGGGTCGAGCCCGAGCGCCGCCGCGTCCTCGGGGTCGAGCCGCTCCAGCAGGGCCTTCGACGCCAGCACCTGCCCGCCGTGCGCGGCCTCCTGGATGCGCGCGCACTCGTTGACCTCGTCGCCGAGCGCGGTCACCTCCAGCCGCCCGCTCGTCGCGATCTGCCCCATGTAGAGCGTCGCGCCCCAGTGCACGCCGATGTTGATCCGCCAGTCCGGCCCGAGGTCGCGCGTCGCCGCCAGGATGTCGCGCGCGGCCGCGATGCCGGCCCGCGACGCGCTCGACAGCGAGCCCAGGTGCTCGGCGAGGAAGAACGCGCTCACCCCGTCGCCGGCGTGCTTGCCGATGATCCCGCCCTCGCGCAGGATCACGTCGTCGATCGCGGTGTTCAGCGTCCGGATGGACTCGAAGTAGCGCGCGCTCGACAGCCGCCGCGAGCGGTCGGTCGAGCCCTCGATGTCCGCGAAGAGGATCGCCGCGTTGCGCCGCCCCGGCTCGACGAGGTCGGCCATCCGCCGGAACTGGCGCCGCGAGCCGCGCGCGACGAACGCCAGGATCGACGCGGGCAGCGCGCTCCCGTACAGGAAGGCCGTCCCGACGAGGTTGCCGTCCTCGTCCTGGATGCGCGAGCCCAGGCCGCGCACGCCGCCGATCCCCTCGAAGTCGAGCTCCACCGTCCACCGCACCGGCGGCTTCTCCGGCTCGAGCGCCAGCACGGCGTCGCGGTGGCGCTCGTCCACCATGTCCGCGACCTCGGCCGGCGTCAGGTCCAGGTCGTACATGACGTACGGCGCGAGCCGCGCGATGTAGCCGCGACGGCTCTCGTCGGTGATCGATGCGAAGGACATGTCCTTGTGCGCCTCGAGCAGCGGCAGACCCAGTCCCAGCTCGTCGTCGTTGAGCCCGAGGACGAGCTTCATCTCGTTGGAGGCCCAGACGAGCCGCCACTTCTCGTCGACGACCTCGACGGCCCAGTCGGTCTCGTCCAGGGCCGCGATGGCCTCGGCGAGCGCGTCGGCGACCTGCTCCATGCCGATGCTCTACCCGCTGGTGCGCGGCGCGGCCTCGGCCGCGTCCACGCGCTCGAGGAGCGTCGCCGCCGCGCTCGCGGGGTCGATGGAGCGGTCGGCGACCTCGTCGAGGAGCCGAGCGAACTCGTCGTCGCGGCCCAGCGCCTCCTCCAGCCGCATCCGCATCCGGTGCATGCAGATCGCGAGGACCTCGTTGCGCAGGTTGCGGCGCCGCCGCTGCTGCAGCTCGTCGTGCTCGACGAGGTACGCGCGGTGCTCCTCCATCTTCTCGATCAGCTCGTCGACGCCGGTGCCCTTCGACGCCTCGGTCTTGACGATCGGCACGCGCCAGCCGCGCTGCGGCGCCAGCGACAGGACGCCGCGGATCTCGCGCACCATCGTGTCGGTGAGCGGATGGTCGGCCTTGTTGACGACGATGACGTCCGGGATCTCCATCACGCCCGCCTTCAGCGCCTGCACGGAGTCGCCGGAGCCGGGGATGAGCACGAGCACGACCGTGTCGGCGTGGTCGATGATGTCGACCTCGGCCTGGCCCACGCCGACGGTCTCCAGGAAGACGTCGTCCTTGCCCGACGCGTCCATCAGCAGCGCCGCCTGGAGCGTTGCCTCGGACAGCCCGCCGAGCGCGCCGCGGTTGGCCATCGAGCGGATGAAGACGCCCGGGTCGAGGAAGTGCTCGGTCAGGCGGATGCGGTCGCCGAGCAGCGCGCCGTGGGTGAAGGGGGAGCTCGGATCGATCGAGATGACGCCGATCTGGCGCTCCTGCGCGCGGCGGGCCTTGGTCAGCGCGGCGATCAGCGTCGACTTGCCGGCGCCGGGCGGGCCGGTCAGGCCGACGACCGCGGCCTTGCCGGTGTGGGGGTAGACCGCGCGGACCAGGTCCCAGCCCTCGGGCTCGTCGTCCTCCACGAGCGAGATCGCGCGAGCGAGCGCGCGCTTGTCGCCGGCGAGCAGGCGCTGTGCAAGGGTTCCCTCAGGCGGCATCGACGGGTGATTCTGACACCCTCTCGTGACCGTGGAACCGTCAGCCGTACCTCTGTCCCAACCGATCCCTTCGCCGACCCCGCCGCCGCCCCACACGGTGCGCGGCGAGCCGCCGCCGCTGCACGGCGGGCCGCTGACGTTCCTGCGCTTCGCGCGCCGCAACCACATGCTCACCTGGGGCTACTTCGTGCTGCTCGTGCGCCTCGGGCTGTACAAGCTGCGGTGGGGCAAGCGGCTCCAGCTCGACGGCATCGCGTTCATCTGCCCGGGCGTGAAGCTCGAGTTGGGCAAGGACGCGCGGCTCCACCTCGGCCGCTGGTCGTGGCTGGGGAACGGGTGCAAGGTCCGCGTCCACGAGGGCGAGTGCCGCATCGGCGCCAAGACCGTGATCGGGCAGGAGTGCACGTTCTCCGTCTTCCAGCACGTGTCGATCGGCCGCGAGTGCATCGTCGCCGACCGCGCGATGTTCATCGACTTCGACCACGGCGTGGTGGAGGTCGAGCGCCCGATCCGCGAGCAGGGCATCTACAAGCGCGACGTCACGGTCGGCCACAACTGCTGGGTCGGCTACGGCGCGTGCGTCCTGCGCGGTGCGACCGTCGGCGACAACGCGGTCCTCGGCACCTACACGGTCGTCACGAAGGACATCCCGGCCAACGCGGTCGCGGTCGGGCTCCCGGCGAAGGTCGTGCGCAAGCGCGACACGCCGAAGACGCTGCGCTGGGAGTGACCGTCACGCCGCGCGCGTGCGGCGGGCGAGCGCGGCGATCACCGGCGGCGCGGCGACGTCGACGGGCGGGAGCGCGCGGATCGTCGTGGCGAGGTGCTGCGCGCGGGCTGTGTAGGCGGGGTCCGCGAAGCAGGCCTCGACGCCGGCGGCGACGCGGGCGATCTCGTCCGGCGACGGGAGCTGGAGCGGGGCGCGGCGCGTCAGGGCGGAGGCGGGGAGCGCGGCGCGGCCGGCGCCCGAGCGGTCGATCGCGGCCGCGTTCGCCCACTGGTCGCTGCTGAAGAGCGGCAGCACGATCTGCGGGACGCCGTGGCGCAGCGCGCCGAGCATCGTGCCGTGGCCGCCGTGGCCGACGAGCACCGCCGCGTGCGGGAGCACGACGTCCTGGTCGATCCACGGCTCGACGTGGACGTTGGGCGGGAGCGAGCCGAGCTCCGCCGCGTCGCGGTCGACGCCGAGCGTGACGAGCACGCGGATCGGCAGCGGCGCGAGCGCGGCCACGACGTCGCGGTAGAGCGCCGGGAAGAACGGCAGCGTCGGGCCGGCGGTGATCGAGCCGAACGAGACGTAGACGAGCGGCGTGCCGGGCTCGGCCTCGGGCCACCAGGCGGCGGGCAGCGGGGGCGGCGCGGGTGCGGCCGCGTCGCGCTGCGGCTCGCCGAAGCGGTGCGTCGGCGCGGCTGCGGCGTCGGCATCGTCGTCAAGCAGCGCCGGCAGCTGCGTGAGGAGCGGCTGGGCGCGGAGCCGGTCGCCCTCGGGGTCCCGCGGCAGGCCGAGGCGGACACGCATCCGGTCCAAGGCGGGCGCGGCAAGCCGGATCGACCACTCCTCGACGCCCGCCAGCCCGAGCGCGACGCGCGCGACCGGGATGTCGTGCTGCTCGGCCACGAGCGTCGCCGCGAACGCCCAGCTGTCGCGCAGGATCACGTCCGGCTGCCACGCGGCGACCGTCCGGTGCAGGTCGGGCAGCGCGGCCTCGGTGTCGATGCGCGCGAAGAACTCGCCGACCATCCGCGCGTTGGCGGTGGCGGCGTCGAGGAACGGCAGCTCGGCCATGAGCGGCCGCCAGGCGCTGTCCGGCGGGTCGCCGACGGGCGTGAACGGCAGCCCGAGCCGCTCGACGTGGGCGCGGTGCTGGCGCTGCGCGGCGACCAGGACCTCGTGCCCGACCGCCTCCAGCGCCCGCGCGAACGGCGCCAGCGGCCCGACGTGCCCGGCGCTGCCGCGGGTGGTGAGGAGGATGCGCATGCCGCACCCTCCCGCCTCCGGGTTACCGCGCGGCTACCGCTGGGCCGTGCTCACTTGGTCGCGAAGTACTCCCGGTTGATGGCGATGAACTTCTGCCACTCGTCCGGCACCTGGTCCTCGGCCGTGATCGCGTCGACCGGGCACGCCTCGACGCACGCGTCGCAGTCGATGCACTCCTCCGGGTCGATGTAGAGCTGCTCGTGCTGGTCCCAGTCGGCCTCGTCGGGCGTCGGGTGGATGCAGTCGACGGGGCAGACCTCGGTGCACGAGGCGTCCTTGGTGCCGATGCACGGCTGGTTGATCACGTAGGCCATGGGGTCTCCAAGCGGGAATTCACACTCGGGCTGTGAGAATAGTGGTTCTTACAACGCGGATGTAGAATCGCGCACATGGACCCGGACGCGCTGGCCCAGCCGACCCGCGCACGGCTGTTCGCGCTGCTGCGGGAGCTGCGCCGCCCGGCTCCGGTCGACGAGCTCGCGTGCGCGACCGGGCTCCATCCGAACGGCGTCCGCATCCACCTGAAGAAGCTCGAGGCCGCCGGGCTCGTCGTACGCGAGCGCGCGGCGGGCGGGGCGCCGGGGCGGCCACCGGAGGAGTACGCGGTCGCACCGGACGCGCTGCCGGGCGAGCACGAGTACCGCGAGCTGGCGCGCTGGCTCGGGCGTGCGGTCGGCGGCGCCGACGAGGGGCTCGACGGGGTGGAGCGGCGGGGCCGCGAGATCGGCGTGGACCTCATGTCCGGCACCGACGACGCCCACGAGCCGGCGGAGACGATGCACGCGGCGCTCTCGGCGCTCGGGTTCGCGCCCGAGCTCGCGCTGGACGGCGGCTGCTGCACGTACACGCTCGGCGTCTGCCCCTACCGCGACGCGGTGCGGGAGAACCAGCCGCTCGTCTGCACGCTCCACCGCGGCCTCAGCGCCGGGATGGTGGCGGCGCTCGACCCGGGCGCGCGGCTCGTCGAGTTCACCCCGCACGACCCCGACGTGGCCGGGTGCCGCGTCGTGGTCGACGGGTTCTAGTCGCAGAGCGCGAGGACGAGCCCGGTGAAGCGGCCGTCCTCGTTGACGTCGTACGCGGCCTGGACCTTCGGGCGCACCGTGCGCCGGTCGAGCAGCGGGCGCCCGTTCACCGCCATCCCGTCCGGCCCGTCGTAGCCGTAGCCCCGGATCTTCGCGCCGGCCGGGCACGTGAGCCGCAGGCGGATGCCCGAGTGCGCCGGCCCGCTGACGCGCACCGGCAGGAGCGTCTGCCCGCGCTTGAGCCGCTCGCCCTTGACCAGCAGCGGCTCGGTCGGCGCCCCGTCGATCGCGGCGGGCGTGGTGTCCGGCGGCGTGAGCGGGTCGAGGTAGTCGGCGGAGTGGTCGACCGCGAGCGCCGGGGCCGGCGCGGCAAGCGCCACGAGCGCGGCGGCGAGGGTCAGCGGGCGGAGGCGGGAGGTGGGCACACGACCACGATCGCACCGCTGCGGTCGCCCGCCCACCACACCAAGGTGGTGTCGTCGCACACCCCGCGGGTATGCACAGCACATGTCGCGCATCCTCCTCGTCGTCGCCGCGGTCCTCGCCACGCTGTTGGCCGCCGCTCCCGCCGTCGCCGACCGGCCACCCAAGAGCCGGCCCGTGATCGTCGTCGCCGGCACGCCGCCGGCGCAGCTCGACGTCCTCGACCTCAAGAAGGGCAAGGGCCGCAAGGCGCGCGCGGGCGACGAGCTCGTCGTCCACTACGCGATGGTCACCTGGTCGGACGGCAAGGAGAAGGACGCGAGCTACGGCCGCGGCCCGTTCACGTTCGAGCTCGGCGCCGGCGTCGTCATCCCCGGCTGGGACGAAGGGCTCGCCGGCATGCGCGAGGGCGGGCGACGCAGGGTGATCGTCCCTCCCGCCCTCGCCTACGGCGAGCAGGGCTCCGAACCGGCGGTCAAGCCGAACGAGACCCTCGTGTTCGTCGTCGACCTCGTGCGCGTGCGGCGGTAGGCCGCACGCGCGACGCGGATCAGACCTTCGAGCAGACCGGCCAGGCGCCCGGGCCCTGGGTCTCCAGGAGCTCGAGGGCGAGGCGGTCCTGCTCGGCCTCGGGAGCCTTGGCGGGGTCGCCGGTGCCGCCGAGCTGCTTCCAGGTCGAGCGGAGGAACTGGTACTTGCCGCGGTAGCGGCCGTCGGGCGAGACCGCGGTCGGGTCGCCGCCGGACTCGCACTGGGCGATCTTGGCGAGCAGGGCGGTGGGCGCCTCGACGTCGCCGGAGCCGGAGCCGGACGCGGACGCCTCGGTGGCCGTCGGCAGGTCGAGCGCCTCGAGCGTGGCGGGGCCCACGATGCCGTCCGGCGTCAGGCCGTTGCGCCGCTGGAAGCGCTTGATCGCGCGGCGCGTCTGCGGGCCGACGTGGCCGTCGGCCTTCACGCCGAGCTTGCGCTGCAGCGCCTTCACGTCGTAGCCGGCGCCGCTGGTCGCGGTCTGCGCGGGCGCGGGTGCGGTGGCTGCTGCCTGGTCGTCGGCCGACGTCCCGCCGACGGTCTCCTGCGCGGCGGCGCCGACGGCGCCCAGCGCGAGCACGCTGCCGGCGATCAGCACCGCCCGGCGCCCGCCACCGACGACGCGCTCGCGGCGGTTGCGACGCAGGCGCCGCTCCACCGATGCGCGCAGGGAGCGACGGGCGTGGGTTGGGTCTGCGAGGTCGCGGGTGTCGCACGCGGACGCGTGCAGCGGCTCCTCGTTCGTCTTCACGATGGGGTGTTCCTCCGGTCGTCACGGCGCCTACGAGGTGAGCTGACGGGCTCGCGCTGGACGTGCGCTACACCGAGGTGCACTCGGCGATTCGCCCCAAGGACCGGGCCGCGGCAACGGCACCGACCCCAAGTGGGTCCCCCGCTCCGGCATGCCGTGGCACACCGGACTCGGCGATGTTCAAGTCCAAGATCCTACGGAACTCTCGGACGGACAGGCTGTTAACCGAGGTGATCGGCAGTCCTAACGAAAGCTGAACGTTCGCTTCAGGACCCGCTTAGGGTCCGAGAGGAAGCTCCCCGTCACGATGAGCCCGAACCCCCTCCCTGATCCCTCTGACAGCCTGCAGGCCTTCCTCGAGGCCATCGGCAAGGTCCCGCTGCTCAACGCCAAGCAGGAGATCGAGCTGGCCAAGCGCATCGAGCGCGGCGACCTCGACGCGAAGGAGCACATGATCGAGGCGAACCTGCGCCTCGTGGTGCACGTCGCCAAGCGCTACCGGCGCGACCGCGAGGGCGACGGGGCGCTGTCGTTCCTGGACCTCATCCAGGAGGGGACGCTCGGCCTCGTCCGCGCGGCCGAGAAGTTCGACTACCGCAAGGGCTTCAAGTTCTCGACCTACGCGACGTGGTGGATCCGCCAGTCGATCGCCCGCGCGATCGCCGACAAGGGCCGCACGGTGCGCCTGCCCGTCCACGTCGTCGACCAGGTCAACAAGATCACCCGCGCCGAGCGCGACCTCTCCCTCAAGCTGGGCCGCGACGCGCAGCCGGAGGAGATCGCCGAGCACCTGGGCTTCGAGGTCCAGGTCGTCGAGGACCTCAAGCGCGCCTCGCGCACCCCGGTCTCCCTCAACGCCGCCGTCGGCGACGAGGAGGACACCGAGCTCGGCCACCTCATCGCCGACGACAACGCCGAGCAGCCCGAGGTCCGCGCCGAGGAGACGATGCGCGAGCGCGCGGTCTCCGATGCGCTGGACTGCCTGTCGACGCTCGAGCGCCGCGTGCTGCAGCTCCGCTACGGCCTCGCCGGCGAGCAGGCGCACACGCTCCCGGCGATCGGCAAGCAGCTCGGCATCACCGCCAACCGCGCGCGCATCGTCGAGATGACCGCGCTGGAGCGCCTCAGCGGCATCCCCGAGGGCCGCGCGCTCCAGGACGCCGCCTAGCGCGTCCGCGCCACGTTTCACCGGCCCGGGCGGGGGTACCGGGTCGGTCGTGCTCCTGGCGCTCTTCCCCGCGTCCGCGCTCCTCGCCGCGGGCATCCTCGTGGTCGTGCTCAGCCGTCACCGGAAGGTGGGCGGCGGGCTCATCGTCCTGGGCGCGATCGCGACGGCCGGCGCCGTGTACCTCCAGGCCGCGTACAAGCCGTACCGGCTGCCGGCGGAGAGCATGCTCCCGACGCTGGAGGTGGACGACCGCGTCCTCGTCCGCAAGGGCCAGGACGTCGGCGTGGGCGACATCGTCGTCTTCCACCCGCCCGCGGGCGCCGCGGGGTTCGAAGGGCCCCAGTGCGGGGTCCCGGTCTCCGAGAAGGAGCTGTGCCCGAAGCCCCACGGCCCGACGAGCGAGATCAACTTCATCAAGCGGATCGTCGCCGTCGGCGGCGACCGGGTCGGGCTCCGCGACGGCCGCGTGATCCGCAACGGCACGCCGGTCGACGAGCCCTACGTCCGCCCGTGCGCCGTGCCGGACGTCTGCGACTACCCCGCCGAGATCACCGTCCCCGACGGCCACCTCTACCTGCTCGGCGACCACCGCGGCCAGTCGGACGACAGCCGGTTCTGGGGCCCGGTGCCCGAGGACGCGGTGGTCGGGAAGGCCGTCTACCGGTACTGGCCCCGCGACCGGATGGGCGGGCTCTAGCCCGGCTCAGGGATCGAGCAGCGGCGCGGCGGTCGCGTCCGGCGCGAGGGAGCGCGGGCCGTCCCCGCCGCCCGCGTCGAGCGCCGCCTTGTGCCCCGCCGCGCGCTCGCGGCCGTAGGGCGCGGCGACGTCCTCGCTCACCACGAAGGCCCAGTCGGACGACTGGAGTGCGAGCAGCTCGCGCACCGCGGCCGGGGACAGCTCGTCGGCGTGGGAGACCGCGCGCAGCTCCGCGTCGCGGGCCGCCGCCGCGAGGTCCGCGACGGCCGGCGACGACCACGTCCGCAGGTCGCGCCCGCGGCCCCACGACGTGACGGGGAGCCCGTCCTCCGGCGCGTCGACCGGCTCGCACGCCGACAGCGCGTCGTCGAGGTGCACGAGCTCGAGGCCCTGCGCGCGGCACTCCTCCACCACGGCCGCGAGCCACGCCGGGCCCTCGTACCACCAGTGGCCGAGCAGCTCGGTGTCGATCGCGAACACGCACAGCCCGCCGTCCGCGACCCGCCGCTGGACGTGCGCGACGAACTGCCGCGCGTGGTCGCGCGCCTGCACCGCCGCGGCCGCCTCGTCGTAGACGCCGCCGTCGTTGCGCCACGCCTTGTGCTCGTACTCGGTGCGGCGGTGCGAGTCGCGGTACGCGCCCGCGGCCGGGTAGCCGCCGTCGCTCCACACCAGCTCGATCGTCTCGCGGTCGATCGGCACGAGCAGCGGGCCGTCGGCCGAGCGCACCGGCCGCAGGTGCTCGGCGGCGCCGCGGCCGTAGACGTCGGTGAGGTCGACGCACGTCGCGTGGACGCCCTCCGCCTCGAGGATCGGGTCGAGCCACGGGCCGTGCGCGCACTCGGGCGACCAGAAGCCGCCGTGCCACGTCCGCCCAGCGCGGGCGCGGTGGGACTCGATCCCGGTCCGCACCTGGAGCCGCACCCCGGCGTCGGTCGCGAGCAGCGGGAGCACCGCGTGCGTCGCGGACGACGTCCACGCGGCGTGCCGCATCAGCGGCGTGAGCAGGTCGCGCCCCAGCTCCTCGAACCGCTCGGCGGCCCACGCGTAGTCGGCGGCCGACCGCTCCAGCGCCGCTGCGACCGCGGGCGACTCCGCGGCCGCGATGTCGCGCCGGTGCGTCTCGCTCCGCATCTCCCGCAGGAACGTCAGGAACTTCTCGGGCGTCTCGGGCGCCGCGAGCTGGTCGGCGAGGACCGGCGTGACGGACAGCGTCAGCTCCGGCGCGCCGTCGAGCACGGTGAGCAATGGCAGGTACGACGTCGCCATCGCCTCCCACAGCCACTCCTCGCCGAACGGCCACGTGCCGTAGCCCTCGACGTACGGCATGTGCGTGTGGAGGACGACCGCCAGGCGTCCAGGCCGGGCGGGCGCCATCAGCGGTTGCGGCAGACGGCGATGAAGTCCAGCGCCTTCTCGTCCGCGGGGCGCAGGACGAAGTCGCGCACGTTCATCGCGGGGATGAACCAGTCGTAGAACGGCTTGGTGATCCGCAGCTTGGGGTGCAGCCAGTCCCAGCCGACCTTGATCGCGCGCTCGTGCACGAGCAGCTTGCGCGCGTGGTAGAGGCCGAGCACCTCGACCTCGGCGTAGTGCGCCTCGCACAGCGCCCGGAACTCGTGCAGCTGGTACTCGTAGACGTGCCACGGGTTGCCGCTGCGCTCCGCCCCCTTGGGCGCGAGCGTCTTGACGTTCGGCGTGGAGACGAAGGCCAGCGGCGCGGACCGCTTGAAGTTCTCCAGCACCTCGCCCGGGTTCTGGACGTGCTCGATCGTCTGCAGGAACGTGATCGCGTCCGCGGGCTCGGTGTACGTCTCCACCAGCGACCGCTCGAACCGCACCCGCGGGTAGCGCGCGACGGCGTGCGCGAACGCCTCCGGGTTGGCCTCGACGGCGACGACCTCGCGCGCGGTGGACGCCAGCACGTCGGCGCCGTAGCCCTCGCCGCTCGCCATGTCGATCACCTTCAGGCCGTTGACCTGCCGCGCGATCCACTCGTAGACCACGAGGTGCCGCTGGAACCAGTAGTTCTCCTCGGGGACGTCCGGGAGCGTGCGCTCACCGGTGAGCTCGAGCGGCGGGACGCCCTCGGGCTGGTCCTGCTGGACGTACGTGGGCTGCGGCGGCGAAGCGGTCATGCGGCCGGTGACGCTATCGCCTCGGCCCCGCGGCCGGGCACGAGCGTGATCGCGCGGCGCTTCGTCGGCTCGAAGCCGTCGCGGGTCGGGCGCAGCTCGACCGAGCGCAGCAGCTCGCCCAGCACGACCTGCATCTCGAACAGCGCGAACGACGCGCCGATGCAGCGCCGCACGCCGCCGCCGAACGGCAGCCACGTGTACGTCCCCGGCTTGCTCTCCAGGAACCGCTCGGGCCGGAACGCGTCAGGCTCGGGGTAGACGTCGGGCCGGTGGTGGACGAGGTAGATGCTCGGGTTGACGATCGTCCCCGCCGGGAGGTCGTAGCCGCCGATCGTCACCGGCTCGGCGAGCTTGCGCGCCACCAGCGGGAGGACCGGGCGCAGCCGCAGCGTCTCCTTCGCGACCGCGTCGAGGTAGGAGCCGTCGCCGCCGCGCGCGTCCTCGACGGCCAGCGCCATCGCCTCCGGGTGGCGCACGAGGCGCTCGACCGCCCAGCCCAGCGCGGTCGCCGTCGTCTCGTGGCCGGCGAGCAGGAGCGTCATCAGCTCGTCGCGCAGCTCGCGGTCCGACAGGCCCTCGCCCTGCTCGTCGCGGGCGCTCAGCAGCAGCGAGAGGATGTCCTCGCGCGCGGCCAGGTCGGCCGCGCGCCGGCGCTCGGCGATGGTGGCGAGGAGCGCGTCGTCGACGGGCTTCAGGACGCGCTGGAACGGCTCGAAGCGCTCGATCCGCTCGGTCCCGCTCAGCGCCAGCCGCGCGAACCGCGACGGCTTCACCGTCCAGTCGAGCAGCTCGAGCAGCACGCGCCGCAGGTGGCTCATCTCGCCGGGGTCGGAGACGCCGAAGACCGCGCGCATGATGACCTCGAGCGTCACCTCCTGCATCCGCCTCGCGACCTGCACGGGCTCGCCCGCGGGCCACTGCGCGATCTCGTGCGCGGCCGCCTCGCGCATGATCTCGCGATAGCGCTGCATCCGCTCGCCGTGGAAGGGCGGGAGAAGGAGCTTGCGCTGCCGCAGGTGCTCCTGGCCGTCGAGGAGGAGCAGCGACGCAGGCCCCAGGATCGGCCCGAGGATCGCGTTCCCCTCCCCCGCGCGGTAGACGTCGGGCGAGCCGGTGAAGACCTGCTTGACGTCGGCGGGGTCGGCGAGGATGACGAGCGTCGCGTCGCTGCGGAAGCGCAGCGGGAAGACGTCGCCGTACCTCGCGTGCGCGCGGCGCAGGAACGGCTTGGGCCGCGTGATCCACGCCAGCGTCTGGAGCGGCATCGGCCACGGGCGGGACGGCGGCATCCGCGCGTCGGAGCGAACGAGCATCTCAGCCGCGGACGTTACAGTTGCGCAGCTATGGCTGCCCCGGCAACGGCGGAGGAGATCCGCGACGTCAACACCCGGTACCACGACGACGCGGCGGCGACGTACGACGCCAAGTGGGGGATCGACTTCGGCCCGGTCGGCTACGACCAGGTCGCCGGGAAGCTGCGCAAGCTCCTCGGGCCTGAGCCGTGGGGCGTGTCCGACGCGCTGGAGATCGGCGCGGGCACGGGCTACTTCAGCCTCAACCTCGCGCTCGCCGGGGCGGTCGACACGGTCACCTGCACCGACATCTCGCCGGGGATGCTCAAGGTGCTGGAGGGGAACGCGGAGCGGCTGGGCATCCCGGTCACGACCGCGGCCTGCGACGCCGCCGAGCTGCCGTTCGAGGACGCCTCGTTCGACCTTGTGCTCGGCCACGCGGTCCTCCACCACCTGCCCGACCTCGACGCGGCGTTCCGCGAGTTCCGCCGCGTGCTGCGGCCCGGCGGGCGGATCGTGTTCGCGGGGGAGCCCTCGCGCGTGGGCGACAAGATCGCGGCGTGGCCCAAGCGCGCGGCGTGGAAGGCCTCGCCGGTCTGGCGCCGCCTGATGGGCGCGTCCGAGGCCGAGCACAAGGGCCAGCACGGCGACGCCGACCCCGAGCTGGAGACGATGGTCGACGTCCACGCGTTCGTGCCCGACGACCTCGCGCACGCGGCGATCGCGGCGGGCTTCGACGACGTGGACGTGCGCGGCGAGGAGCTGCTGGCGAACTGGTTCGGGTGGGCCAACCGCACGCTCGAGTCCACGGCCGACCCGGACGAGGTCCCGTGGCTGTGGAAGCAGTACGCCTTCCGCGGCTACCTCGCACTGCAGGCCGTCGACCGCGCGGTGCTCGAGGGTCGCCTGCCGCCGGCGATCTTCTACAACCTCATGGTCGCCGCCCGGCGGCCCTAGCGCCGCCGGTCGCCCGCGGACCCGCCGAGCCGCGCGCGGATGCGCTTGGCGCCCTTGGTGCACGTGACGGTGTAGGTGCCGTTCGGGTTCTTGTAGGTGCAGCGGAAGCCCTCGGCGCGGCCGGGGCTCGCGTTGACCTTGGTCAGGATGCGGCGCGCCTGGCGGCACGTGACGTCCTTCGTGGTGAGCGTGAACACGCCGTTGGAGATCGTGATCGTGCCGCAGCGCTTGGTCTGCGCGTGGGCGGGCGCGGCGGCGGGTGCGAGCAGCACGATGGCCGCGAGCGCGGCGGCGGGAACGAGGCGGGTCGACATCGTCCCGCGTCCTTCCCCCGTGGCGCCGTTCCATGCGGTCAACCGCGCGCGGCCTCGACCAGCTCGTCGATGCGCGCGCCGGTGAGCGTCCCGACGTGCCGGACGAGCCCCGCGCCGCTCGGGTCGAGGAGGTAGGTCGACGCACCTCGTGCGCGGCGATCGCGGACAGCCACGCGCCCGGCTCTCCGCGCGCGGGGTCGAACCGGCCGCAGGCCAGCAGCGCGGCGGCGAAGCACTCGTCCGCGTCCCCGGCGGCCAGCAGCGCCGCGTCGCTCCGTCGAGCCTCGACCATCACCCACCCACTTGCCACGAGCGGGCCGTCGTGTGACCGCGAACCGCATGCCGCATCGCAAACGGATCTTTGCAAACATGTCTTTGCGATGCCCGACGACGAGCGCGTCTACCGACTCGAGGACCCCGAGGCCCTCCGCGCCCTCGCGCACCCGCTGCGCGGCCGGCTGCTCGTCGCCCTGCGCCTCGACGGCCCGGCGACGGCCTCCGCGCTCGGGCGGCGCTTCGGTGAGTCCAGCGGCGCGACGAGCTACCACCTGCGCGTCCTCGCCCGGTACGGGTTCGTCGAGGACGACCCCGACCGCCCGCGCGGGCGCGAGCGCTGGTGGCGCGCCGCGCACGACCTCACGACGTGGGAGCCCGAGACGCTGACCGGCGGCGACCCCGCGACCGCCGAGGCCGGGCGCCAGTTCCTCGCCCGCGTCGCACGCGACCACGCCCGCGACTTCGCCCGGTTCCTCGACGAGCTCGACACGTGGCCGGACCGCTGGCAGCAGGCGACGAACGTCAGCGACCGGTACCTGCGGCTCACGCCCGACCGCCTCCGCGCGCTGACCGCGGAGCTGGACGCGGTGATCGCCCGCTACGCCGACGAGGCGCCGGCCCCCGAGGACGACGCCGAGCGCGTGGTCGTCATCTTCCAGGCCTTCCCACAGCGACCCGACCGCGCGCCGTGACGCTCGAGCGCCGCTTCGTCCTGCTCTCGGCGCTGCGCTGGCTCCCGCTCGGCGTCGTCCTCCCGCTCCTCGTCCTCGTCCCGACGGCGCGCGGGCTGGACCTGGCGGAGATCGGGCTCGTCACCGCCACCCACGGCATCGTCGCGGTCGTGCTGGAGGTGCCGAGCGGCGCGCTGGCCGACACGATCGGGCGGCGCCGGACGCTGATCGCGGGCGGCCTGCTCACCGTCGCGGCGCTGGCCGTCTTCGCGTTCGCGGTCTCGCTGCCGGCGTTCGTCGTGGCCGAGGGCACGCTCGCCGCCGGCCGCGCGCTGATCTCGGGCGCGCTGGAGGCCTGGTTCGTCGACGCGCTCCGCGCCGGGGACGCCGATGCGCCGCTCGGCCCCGCGCTTTCCCGCTCCAGCGCCGCCAGCGCGCTCGCTCTGGCGCTGGGCTCGCTGGCGGGCGGCGCCCTCCCGCTGCTCCCGCTCGGCCTCGACGCCCACGGCGCCGCAACCGCGCTCGTCTACACCCCGGCCGTGCTCGTCGCCGCCGGCTGCGCGGCGCTGTTCGTCGTCGTGACGGGCGTGCTGGTGAGCGAGCCGCCGCGCCCCGCGGCGGCCGCCCAGGCGAGCCCTGGCCCCCGCGCCGCGCTCGCCCGCGTCGCCCGCTCCGCCGCCACGGCGGTCCGCGCCAGCCAGGCCGTCCGCGTCCTGGCGGGCGTCTCGGCGGTGCTCGGCCTCGTGTTCGGGACGGTCGAGATGCTGTGGCAGCCCCGGCTCGGCGACCTGCTGGACGGGGCGGCGGACGACACGTGGCTCTTCGGCCTGCTCTCCGCCGCCGCCCTCGGCGCGGCGGCCGCGGGCGCGATCGCCGTCCCGCGTGCGACGCGCCGCCTCGGGAGCCCGCGCCACGCCTACGCCGCCGCCGTGCTCCTGGGCGCGCTCGTCCTCACCGGCCTGGCGCTGGCGGCGGGCCCGGCCGCGTTCGCGCTCGCGTACGTCGCGGCCTACGGCGTCGTCGGCGCGTACGAGCCGCTCCACAACGAGCTGCTCCACGAGGCCGTGCCGTCCCAGGTCCGCGCCACGCTCGTCAGCGTCGACGCGCTGGCCGCGCAGCTCGGGCTGGTCGCCGGCGGCCTCACGCTCGCCCCGCTGGCGCAGGCGCACGGCGTCCCGGCCGCGTGGCTCGTCGGCGCGGGCGTCCTGGCGGCCTGCACGGCGCTGGTCCTGCGGCTGCCGCGCGCCCCGGCCGAGGCCGCTGTGACCGAAGCCGCCTGACTACGCCGCCGCCTCGCCGCCCGCGCGCAGGAACGCGAGCACGGCCAGCACCCGGCGGTGGTCGTCGTCGGTCGCCGCCAGCCCGAGCTTCCCGAAGATGCTCGACACGTGCTTCTCGACCGCGCCCGGCGTGACGACCATCTGCCGGGCGATCGCCGCGTTCGTGCGCCCCTCGGCCATCAGCGCGAGCGTCTCGCGCTCGCGCGGCGTCAGGTCCGCGAGCTTGTCGTCGCCGCCGGCCTGGCGGTTGTGGACGAGCTCGGCCACGACCTCGCGGTCGAGCGCCGTGCCGCCGCTCGCCACCCGCTCGAGCGCGTCGACGAACGCCCGCACCTCGCCCACGCGCTCCTTGAGCAGGTAGCCGATCCCGCCGCCGCCCGTCGCCAGCAGCTCCGCCGTGTACACCGGCTCGACGTACTGGGAGAGGATCAGGATGCCGAGCCCCGGCTGGCGCTCGCGCGCCGCGATCGCCGCCCGCACCCCCTCGTCGGTGAACGACGGCGGCAGGCGGACGTCGACGATGGCCAGATCGGGCTTGTGGCCGGACACGATCCGCAGCAGCCCGGGGCCGTCCTCGGTCTCCGCGACGACGTCGATGTCCCGCTCGCGCAGCAGGGCGACGATGCCCGCACGCAGCAGCGCGTTGTCCTCCGCGATCACGACCCGCATGGCAGCTCCGCTCTGATCATCGTCCCGCCGCCGGGCGGGATCAGCACCTCCAGCCGGCCGTCCAGGGCCTCAGCCCGGTGGCGCAGCCCCGTCAAGCCGGACCCGTCGGGGTTCGCCCCGCCGGCGCCCGTGTCCGCCACCGTCACCACGAGCGTGTCGTCGCGCTCGTCCAGCTCGACCTTCGCGGGCGCGCCGCCGGCGTGCTTGGACACGTTCGTGAGCGCCTCGGCGACGACGAAGTACGCGGCGCTCTCGACCACGGGCGGCAGCCGCCGCGTCAGCGTGGAGGAGAACTCGACAGGGATCGCCGCGCGCCGCGCCAGCGCCTCGCAGGCGGCCGTGAGCCCGCGGTCCGCGAGCACCGGCGGCGAGATCCCGCGGGCGAGGTCGCGCAGCTCGCCGATCGCGGCGGACGCCTCCTCACGCGCGGCCCGGATGAGCGCCGCGTCCTCCGGGCGGTCCTCCAGCCGCTCCTCCGCGCGCCCGAGCTGCATCGTCAGCGCGACGAGCCGCGCCTGCGCGCCGTCGTGCAGGTCCCGCTCGATCCGCCGCAGCTCCGCCGCCTGCACGTCCAGCGCCCCACGCCGCGTGCGAGTCAGCTCGTCGACGCGCTCGGTCAGCTCGCGCTCGGTGCCCGGGTGGATGCGCGGCCAGAAGATCGTCACGACGCCGTGCGCCGCGAGCGCGACGCTCAGCCCGAACAGCGGCCAGCCGAGCCAGAAGTCGTCGCTGCCGGTGAGCATCCACAGCGCGACGAGGATCGCCACGACGACCGCGGACAGCCCGGCGTGGAGCGCGATCAGCCGCAGCGGCCCGCGCTTGACCCGCCCCGCGACGTGCGCGGCGACGTGGACGGCGATCGGGATGCCGAGCGCGAACCACACCCACACCGGCCAGAAGACGCCGCGCCCGGTGACGTGCCAGACGACCGCGACGGCGAGCGCGATGATCGCCGACAGCGCGACGTGCAGCGCGAGCACCGCGCCCCAGTCCCGCGACGGCGGGGCGGGCTCGGGGTGGACGGCGGGATCGGTGGCGGCGGCCATGCGGATGCGGTGGGCGAGACGGTGCAGCGGGGCGGTGACGACGGCGAAGCGCATGCTGTCAGGTGGAGATGACGATCGGTGCGGGATCACGTGCTGGCAGCATGGTCGGCGCACGCGGCCCCTACCCTGGTGCGCACCGCCGACCGCCCGGCTGCCCACCCCCGGCCGATGCGGGGGCCATCCCCACCGGCGGTCATCAGGCGTCCTGACGCCTTGCGCCAACCATGCCCCACCGCTACAACCGGCACATGCGCGTCTCCTGTCCCGTCGCGGCCTTCGCCGCCGCGACCGCGCTCGTGTCCCTCGCCCTGCCGTCCGCGGCGCTCGCCGACGCGACCACCCCGTGTCGCGAGCCCATCTCCGCCGAGCGGCCCAGCTCGATCGAGACCCGGTTCAACCAGCTCGACCCGTCCCAGGCCGTCCACGACGTGCTCGCCGACGCCCAGGACGCGGGGGTCGAGCTCGACCCCGGTGCCACCTGGAGCGCCGGGGTCTCCCCGGGCCCGCTCACGCCCGACGCCGCCCGCGCGGCGATCGAGCAGCGGATCCGCGCGGTCTTCGGCGCCGACGACGCGGACTTCCTGGTCGCGACGATGCGGATCGTCCCGCAGCCGTACGCCAAGGCGCACCTGCAGAACGTGCAGATGCAGCTCCTGCAGCGGTTCTTCGGGGCGGGCCTGCAGGCGTTCTCGCTGAACACCACCTGCCGCATCACGGTCGTCCTCGGCGCGCCGAACGGCGAGCCTGAGCGGGTCAAGGCTGCGGAGATCGCGGCGCCCTACGGCGACGCGGTCATCGTCACGCTCACGACCAAGCCCGGCCCGACGCCGATCGGCCCGGACGGGAACCCGGCCAAGCCCGACACGGGCGGGCAGGCGTCGACGGCGTCGGGCACCACCGCCCCCACGCTCGCGCCGACCCGTTCGACGGTCTCGCTCTGGAAGGTCGTGCGCATCCCCGTCACCCGCCGGTGCGTGCGCGGGACCACGATCTCCGTCAAGCCGCGCGAGGGCGTGACACGGCTGCAGGCCGGCATCGGCTCGCGGCAGACGTCTGCGTCCGGCGGCAAGGCGCTGCGCCTGCGGCTCCCGGGCGCCGAGACCCAGGTGGCGCTGCGCGCGACGACGGCGGACGGGCGCATCGCGACCCGCACGCTGACCTACCGCCGGTGCTCCGCCCGGCGCTGAGCCGCCAGCGGCAGACGTAGACTCCGCGTCGCACCATGGCCGGCGTCCAGGACGACTTCCCGCTGTTCCCGCTCGGCCTCGTAGCGCTCCCGCACGAGCTCGTCCCGCTCCACATCTTCGAGGAGCGGTACAAGACGATGATCGCCGAGTGCCTCGAGGGGCAGAAGGAGCTGGGCATCGTCTGGCTCGCCGACGACGAGCTCAAGGACGTCGGCTGCGCGGTGGTCGTCGAGGAGGTGCTGGAGCGCCTGCCCGACGGGCGGATGAACATCGTCTGCCGCGGCACGCGCCCCTTCCGCCTGCTCGAGCGCACCGGCCGGCTGCCGTACCCGGCGGGGACGATCGAGTGGCTCGACGACACCGACGAGGTGCTCGACCCGACCGCGGTGGAGGCGTCGCACAACGCCTACGCCGAGCTCGTCGAGGAGGCGACCGACGAGCAGCTCGCGGCCGAGACGCTCGCCGCGATGGACGCGTACGCGATGGCCGCCACGGTCGACTTCGGCCTGGACGCCAAGCAGGGCCTGCTGGAGCTGCGGTCGGAGAACGCGCGGCTGCGGCTCACCGCGCGCCTGTTCCGCGCCGCGATCAAGCGGCTCGCCTTCATCGAGCGCGCGCAGGCCCGCGCGCGCTCGAACGGCAAGGTCCGCTTCGGCTGAGACACCGGCGTGCCCTTTGGTGGCGCGCTTGCACTCCTTCGAGACCGCGCGGCAACGTGCCGACAACGGTCGTGATGAGGCTCTCCACCCCCCGCCTTGTCCCGCCCGCACTGCTCGTCCTGGCCGCCTGGCTGGGAGGGTTCGAGCTGCACAACGCGGGCGCGCTGTCGCTTCCCGAGCCGCTGTTCGGCAAGACGCCGAGCCAGGTCATGCAGCTGCTCGCCACGTCGCTCGTGCTGTGGCGCGCCTTCGCGGGCGCGCGCGGCGAGCGCCTCCCGTGGCTCCTCGCCGGCGTCGGCATGGCGCTGTGGACCTCGGGCGACCTGTACTGGACGTTCGTGCTCTACGACCTGGAGGAGATCCCGATCCCCTCCGCCGCGGACGCGGGCTACCTGCTCGCCGTCCCGTTCTGGTTCGCGGGCCTCGTGCTGCTCGCCCGGGCGCGGCTGGAGAGGGTGCCGCGGACGCTGTGGCTCGACGGGCTGACGGCGGCGCTGGCCGCGGGCGCGGTGAGCGCGGCGGCGGTCGTCGGGCCGGTCGCGGCGGGGACGAGCGGGGGCGTCGCGGAGGTCGCGGTCAACCTCGCGTACCCGATCGGCGACCTCGCGCTGCTGGCGGTGATCGTCGGCACCGTGGCGCTGGCCCGCTGGCGGCTCGATCGCACGTGGCTGCTGCTCGGCGGCGGCGTGATCTCGTTCTGGGCGGCCGACTCGCTCTACCTGGTGACGAACGCGAACGGCACGTACGACGCGGGCTCGTGGTTCGACGCCGGCTGGAACGCGGCGTACCTCCTGTGGGCGTTCGCCGCGTGGTCGCCGCAGGTCCGGGCGGCGCGCGTGGCTGCCGACGGCGACCTGCGCGTCGTCGTGATGCCGCTCCTCTTCGCGTCGGTGTCGCTCGGGCTGCTGAGCGTCGCGTCGCTGAGCGGGATGCACTGGCTCGCGGCGCTGCTGGCGACGTCGTCGCTGCTGGCGGTGTTCGGGCGCCTGATCCTCGCCTACCGCCTCAACACCGACCTGCTGAGCGCCTCGCGCCGGGACGCGCTGACCGACACGCTCACCGGGCTGGGGAACCGGCGCCGGCTCGTGCGCGACCTGGAGACCGCGTGCCGCGAGGCGACGCCGGACCGGCCGCTCGCGCTCGTGCTCTTCGACCTCGACGGCTTCAAGCACTACAACGACACGTACGGGCACCCCGCCGGCGACGCGCTGCTGACCCGGCTCGGGCGTGCGCTCAGCGCCGTGGTCAGCGGGCGCGGTGTCGCGTACCGGATGGGCGGCGACGAGTTCTGCGCGCTGCTGGAGGGCCGCGGCGACGACGCGCAGACGCTCGGCCGGCTCGCCGCGCAGGCGCTCCACGCGCGGGGCGAGGGCTTCACGGTCGGCTGCTCGTTCGGCGTGGTCCGGCTCCCCGCCGAGACGCACGAGCCGGAGGAGGCGCTGCGCACCGCCGACCAGCGGATGTACGCGCACAAGCGCGGCGGGCGGCTGTCGACGCAGCGCCAGTCGACCGACGTGCTGCTCAGCGTGCTCGCCGAGCGGTCGCCGGCGCTGAGCGGCCACACGCGGCAGGTCGCGGACCTCGCGGGCGCGGTGGCGGAGCGGCTCGGCCTCGCGGCGGACCTCGTGCGCGACGTCCGCAGCGCCGCCGAGCTGCACGACGTCGGCAAGGTCGCGATCCCCGACGACATCCTCGAGAAGCCGGGCGCTCTGGACGCGGGCGAGTGGGAGTTCATGCGCCGCCACACGGTGATCGGCGCGCGGATCGTGAGCGCGGCGCCGGCGCTGGACCGCGTGGCGCCGCTGGTGCGCGCGTCGCACGAGCGGTGGGACGGCACCGGCTACCCCGACGGGCTCGCGGGCTCTGACATCCCGCTGGGCGCCCGGATCGTCGCGGTGTGCGACGCCTTCGACGCGATGACGGCCGAGCGCCCGTACTCGCCGCGCGTCACGCCGTCGGCGGCGCTGATGGAGCTGCGCCGCTGCGCGGGGACGCAGTTCGATCCCACGGTCGTCGACGCGTTCTGCGCCGCCTGGCTCGATCAGGCGGGCGTCTCGGCGGTCGCCGTCACCGCCGCGGCCTGACGCCGGCGGCCCGGGAGCCTTCCCGACGCCGCCATCCACGAGCCGAGCAGGATGAGGATCAGGCCCGCGGCGGTGCCCACCGTGAAGGCCTCGTCCATGAACGCGACGCCGTAGAAGACGGAGAAGCCGGGCGCGATGTACGCGACCACGGCGGCGCGAGTCGGGCCGACCTGCGCGTTGAGCATGTAGAAGACGAGGAACGCGGCGCCGGTGCCGCCCGCGCCGAGGACGAACATCGCGGCCCAGACGCCGAGGTCGGGCGACTCGGAGGGCGCGCCGAACGGGACTGTCGGCAGCATCCAGAGGGCGGAGAGGCCGATGATCGTGCCGGCCACGCCGACCGGCGGGACGTCCGCGCACTTGGCCTTGGCGATGAAGCCGGCGACCGCGTAGCCGAGGCCCGCGAGGAGGATGCCCGCGCCGCCGAGGACGGCCTCGGAGTCGCCCTGCAGGTCGACGCCGAACAGCAGCCCGACCCCGACGATGCCGACCGCGATGCCCGCGAGCGCGACGCCCTTGAGCGCCTCGGTCCGCACGACGGTGAGCCCGATCAGCGCCGCCCAGATCGGGGCGCTGGCGACGAGGATGCCGGCGAGCGAGCTCGGCACGTGGTGCTCGCCCCACGTGATCAGGAGGAACGGCCCGACGATCTGGATTACCGAGATCAGCGCGAGCCACCCGAACCGCCGCTTGACCGCCGGCACGGCGCCGGCGCGGATCAGCACCGGCAGCAGGATGGCCCCGCCGAGCAGCGTCCGCGCGAACACGATGAACGTGTCGCTCAGGCCGCCGTCGATGGCAACCTTGATGAGCGCGTACGACGCGCCCCACAGCGCGGCCAGCGCGCCCATCAGGATCCAGGCCCTCTTCGTCACCACCTGAGGGTGGCAGCCCGTGCGCGCGCGAGCCACAGCGATGTGCGATGGCACGTATTAGCGTTCGAGACCGCAGGACTCCTGCGCCACCGCGCGCGTGAAGGCGAGCAGGCGCGCGAGGGCGGGGTCGCGCGCGGCGGACGCGTCGGCGAAGCGGATCTCGCCCTTGTCGTTGAAGACGCGGAGCGTGAGCTGGGCGCCGGACGGCGTCGGGAGGCGCGTGCCGCGCTCGAGGAGCGGCTCGAGGTCGCGGGCCAGCTCGCGCGCGTCGAGGAGCTTGTCGTTGGCGAGCGGGCGCTCGGCGCCGTTGCACTCGACGGTGTTGCCGTCGCCGACCACGAGGTCGAGCTGGGCGTCCGGCAGCTGCCCGTCGCGCTCGACGACGAAGAGGTCCGCCGACGGCGTCCCGCAGCCGGCCGCGGCGACCGCCGCGAGGAGCGCCGCGGCCGCCCGCCTCATGCCAGGACCACCGCGCCGCCGCGGCGCGGGTCCCCCGCCCCGGTCACCGCGCCGGTCACGGGGTCGTGCTCGACCGCCTGGGCGCCGCCGAAGAAGATGTTCAGGTCGCGGAACTGCACGATCTCGTCGCGGCCCGCGGCGCGCAGCTCCTCCACCGGCACGCCGGGCTCCGCGTACACGACGCCGTCCTCGTAATGGACGCGCGGCGCGACGACTGCCTCGCGCGCCGCCAGGCCGTGGTCGACGACCCCGACGACCGTCTGGAGGATCGCGCTGCGGATGCGGTTCGAGCCCGCCGAGCCGAGCGCCAGCTCGACCTCGCCGTCGCGCGTCACGACGGTCGGGGCCATCATCGACGGCATCCGCGTCCCCGGTGCGGCGCGGTGGAAGCCGAGCGGCGAGAGGTCCTCCTCGCCCATGATGTTGTTGAGGTGCACGCCGGTGCCGGGGACGACGACGCCCGCGCCTTCGCCGTTCGTGCAGGTGACGCTCGCCGCCCGGCCCTCGGCGTCCAGGACCGCGATGTGGGTGGTGGAGCCCAGCCGCGACGCGACGAACCGCTGCGCGAACGCCGCGTCGGCCAGGCCGGTCGTGAACTCGGGCGTGCGCTCCTCCTGCGCGGCCTGCATCGCGTCGACGATCGCGGTGAGCGACGGCGGGCCGGGCTCGCGGTCGAGCTGCGCGAGCGCCAGCGCGAGCAGGACGCCGCCGGCGTTCGGCGGCGGGTTCGTCGCGACGTCGCGGCCCCGGTAGGTCACCGACAGCGGCTCGCGCGCGACCGGCGCGTACGTCGCGAGGTCCTCCATCGTCAGCGTCCCGCCGCGCTCGCTCACCCAGTCGTGGAGCATCCGCGCGACCGCGCCGGTGTAGAACGGCGCGGCGCCCTCCTCGCCCAGCAGCTCGATCGCCTCGGCCAGCTCCTCGGAGCGGAACACGTCGCCCTCGCGCAGCACGTGGGTGCCGTCGTGGGTGAAGACCTCCCGCGCTTCGGGCGTCGACACGAGGATCCCGTCGAGGAGGTCGAAGATCCACGCCTGCTGGCGGTTCATCGGGACCCCACGGCGGGCCAGCTCGGCCGCCGGGCGCGCCAGCTCGCGCAGCGGGACGGTCCCCCACCGGCGGGCCGCCTCCGCGATCCCCGCCGGGTTGCCCGGCACGCCGACCGCAGCCGGGCCGACGTTGAAGGTCTGCAGCGCGTCGCCGAAGTCGACCTCGACCGGGAGCAGCGGGCAGCGCAGGTCCGGGTCGGCGCCCTTGCCGGGCGCGGACACGAAGAAGTCGAGCAGCGTCGGGGTCTCACCCGCGCCGGCCACCAGCAGGTAGCCGCCGGCACCGGGGCCGGTGAGGAGCGGCTCGCACACCCACGACGTGAGCATCGCGGCGAGCGCGGCGTCGACCGCGTTACCGCCCTCCCGCAGCACGCGCGCTCCGGCTTCCGCCGTCAGCGGATGTCCTGCGGCGACGACCCCTCGCATCACGGCCGAGCAGTATCGCGTGCGGGCGGGCCGAAGCCCACCCGCACCGCGAAAGGCCTACCTGCGCGGCAGGAACTCCGGCACATCGAGCTCCAGGTCGCGCGTGCGCGTGGAGCCGGACGGCGCCGGCGGCGTGCGGCGCTGGACGCGCGGCTCGCCCTTGGGCTCCTCGAACGTCGCCCGGCGGCCTGTCGTCTCGGCCGCGGCGGCGGGGCGCTGCCGGTCGCCCTCGTAGCCGGTCGCCACGACGGTGATCCAGCAGACGTCGTCCGCGAGCTTCTCGTCGACCATCGCGCCGAAGATGATGTTCGCCTCCGGGTGCGCGGCCTCCGCGACCGCCTTGGCGGCCTCGGACACCTCGAACAGCGACAGGTCGCGGCCGCCGGTGATCGACAGCAGGATCTTGCGCGCGCCCTCCATCGACGTCTCGAGCAGCGGCGACGAGACCGCCTGCTCGGCCGCCTCGAGCGCCCGCTTGTCGCCGGTGCCCATGCCGATGCCGAGAAGGGCGTTGCCCGCGTCGGTCATGATCGTCCGCACGTCGGCGAAGTCGAGGTTGATCAGGCCCGGCAGCGTGACCAGGTCGGAGATGCCCTGGACGCCCTGACGGAGCACGTCGTCGGCGACGCGGAACGCCTCGACCATCGACGTGTTCTTGTCGAGCACCGACAGGAGCCGGTTGTTCGGCACCACGATGAGCGTGTCGACCTCGTCGGCGAGCGCCTCGATGCCGCGGTCGGCCTGCTGCTTGCGGCGGTTGCCCTCGAAGCCGAACGGCTTCGTGACGATGCCGACGGTCAGCGCACCGAGCTCCTTGGCGATGCGGGCCACGACCGGCGCCGCGCCGGTGCCGGTGCCGCCGCCCGCGCCCGCGGTGATGAAGACCATGTCGCTGCCCTTGAGCAGCGCCTTGATCTTGTCGAACTCGTCCATCGCGGCACCGCGGCCGAGATCCGGGTTCGACCCCGCGCCCAGGCCCCGCGTCAGGTCGCGCCCGATGTGGAGCGTGACGTCCGCGGTGGACTGCTGGAGCGACTGCATGTCGGTGTTGATCGCGAGGAACTCGATCCCCTCGATGCCCGCCTCGACCATCCGGTTGACCGCGTTGACGCCGGCGCCACCGACGCCGACGACGCGCAGCACGGGCTTGCCGACCGGCGCGGCCTGCCCGAAGGCGGGCGCGGCGGAGCGCTGGAACGGGTCGCTCTCGTAGATCGGCGAGGTCGACGGCGGCTCGTACGCGGGCGACAGCGAGGCCGGCGCCGGGGGCGCGGGCTCGCGCGCCGGCTCCGGGCGGACGGTCTGCGCGGGCACGTGCGGCTCCGGCGAGAACTCCGGGGTGTCCGGAGCCTGCGGCGGGGTCGGCGGCTGCATGACGTTGTCGGGGAGGTCGGAGCTGAACGCGTGGCGCAGCCGGTCCTGCGGGGACGGGATCGGCTTCGCGGGCTCGGGCTCGGGCTCCGGCGGCGGCGAGGCGAGCGACGGGTGCGGCCGGCCCACCGTCGGCGTCTCCGCGCTCGGCTCAGGCCGCGCTTCCTCCACGGGAGGCTGCGGCTGCTCCGCGCGCGGCTGCTCGGGCTGCGGCTGCTGCTGCTCGTCGTTCACCTTCGCGGCCTCCTGCTGCTCCTCCGGCACGTCCGTGCGACGGAAGAGCGACGCCAGCGGGCCTTCACGCATGCTCGCACGGTCACCTCTCCTAGCCATGTGCGAGGACCTCCTTCGCCAGCTGGCGGTAGGACTCGGCGGCGAGGCCGTCCGGGTCGTACTTGAGCACCGACATCCCCTTCACGGGCGCTTCCGCGAAGCGGATGGTCTTCTTGATGCGCGACGCGAACACCCGGTCGCCGAAGTTCTCCTCGAGGATCTCGATCGCCTCCTTGGCGTGCAGCGTCCGGCTGTCCACCAGGGTCGGGAGGATCCCCTCGATCTGGACGTCGGGGTTCAGGTTCTCCTTGATCATCTCCAGCGTGTTCTGGAGCTGGATCAAACCGCGCATGGACAGATACTCGCATTGCACGGGGACGATCACCTTGTCCGCGGCCGTCAGGGCGTTGATCGTGAGCAGCCCGAGGCTCGGCGGGGTGTCGATGCAGATGAAGTCGTAGTCGTGCTCGATCGCGCGGAAGGCCTTCTGCAGCGAGCGCTCACGACCGATCTGGGCGGACATCGCGATCTCGGCGCCCGCGAGGTCGATCGACGCGCACGCGATGTCGACCTCCCGCTTGCGGATGGCCTGCCGGATGTCGGTGTGGTGGACGAGGACGTCGTACATCGAGATCTCGACGGCATCGGGGTCGATGCCCTGGGACATGGTCAGGTTGCCCTGGGGATCCATGTCCACACACAGGACCCTGTGTCCCTTCTCGGCGAAGGCCGCCGCGAGGTTCAGCGTCGTCGTCGTCTTCGCCACGCCTCCCTTCTGGTTGGCGAACGCGATCACCTTGGCCTTCTCGTCCATGGGTGGCGTGTTCGCGCGCGATGCCCCGATTCCTCCTAGCCTTCGGCCGAATGGACGCTTCGCAGGTCAACCTGGAGCATTGGGACGCGATGGCGGCCGTCCACGGCGAGGGCGCGGACCGCTACTACGACGTCGAGGCCCTCGTCCGCGGCGAGCGGGGCCTGCTGCGGGTCGAGGACGAGGCGGTCGGCGAGGTGACCGGCCTCGACGTCCTGCACCTGCAGTGCCACCTGGGGTTCGACGCGGTCACGCTGGCCCGGCGCGGCGCACGCGTGGTCGGCGCCGACTTCTCTCCGCGGTCGCTGCGCAAGGCCCGCGCGATCGCGGAGCGGTGCGGTGTGGACATCGCGTACGTCGAGGCCGACGCGACCGCGCTGCCCGCGTCGCTCGACGGCCGCTTCGACGTCGTCTACGCGACGATCGGCGTCCTGACGTGGATCGCCGACCTCGACGCGTGGTTCGCCGGCGTCGCGCGGGTCCTGAGGCCGGGCGGGCGGCTCGTGCTCGTCGAGCTCCACCCGCTCTTCTGCACGGTCGGATCCGTCGAGCCGCTCGTGCTCGACTTCCCTTACGCCGACACGGGCCCCGTGCACTTCGACGAGCCGGGCTCGTACGCGGCGGCCGACGCGCCCGTCGCGGCGACGAAGACGGTCGAGCACGCGCACTCGCTGGGCGAGGTCGTCACCGCGGCGCTCGACGCGGGCCTGCGCGTGGACACGCTGTGCGAGCACCTCGAGGTCGACCGCGACCCGCGCGGCGGCGTCCTCGCGCGGGAGGACGACGGGGTGTACCGGCTGCGCCTGGCGGGGACGGCGCTCCCCGTGCTCTACACGCTGGTCGCCAGCCGCGCGCAGTGAGCGTCCTCGACAAGCGCCTGGTCTTCGTCACGGGCAAGGGCGGGGTGGGCAAGACCGCCGTCGCGGCGGCGCTCGGGATGGTGGCGGCGCAGCGGGGGCGGCGGACGATCGTCGCCGAGGTCGCCCAACGCGACGATGTCCACCGCGCGCTGGCGGGCGAGGAGGGCGGCTGGCACGAGTCGCCGCTCGCCGACGGGCTCTTCGCGTTGAGCGTCGACCCGCAGAAGGCGATGGAGGAGTACCTCGCCGACCAGCTCGCCCGGCCGCTCGCCGACGTCCTCGCGTCGTCGCGCGTCTTCGGCTACCTCGCGGCGGCGACGCCGGGGATGCGGGAGCTGCTGACCGTCGGGAAGCTGTGGGAGCTCGCGCAGGACGAGCGCCGCACGCCCGGCGCCGAGCCCTACGACCTCGTGGTCGTCGACGCGCCCGCGACCGGCCACGGCCTGGCGCTGCTCGACGCCCCGCGGACGTTCGGCGACGTCGCCGCGGCCGGCCCGATCGCCCGCCAGGCGCGGCAGATCGCGGCGACGCTGGAGGACCGCGCGACGACCGGCGTCGTCGCGGTCGCCACCCCGGAGGAGATGCCGGTCAACGAGGTCGAGCACCTCCGCGCCGAGCTGGGCGACCGGCTCGACCTCGTCGTCGCCAACGCGATCCACTCCGACCGCTTCACCGCGGCAGAGGCGAGGACGCTCGAGCGCCTCGCCCCCGACCACCCCGCCGCCGGCGTCGCGCTCGCCGCCCACCACCGCGCCCGCGCGCAGGAGGAGCAGCTCGACCGCCTCGCCGCCGGCGCCCACCTCCCGTTCGTCCCCGACGGCGACCGCGGCGGCGCGGACCTCGACGCGCTCGCCGCCGCGCTCTCAGACGTCCTCTGACGCGGCCTCGCGGCCCGCGCGCAGGCGTGTGCCGGGCCGCGGCGGCTGGTCGTTCACCCACCACCGCACGACGATCCGCAGCGCGTAGCTCGTGACGACGACCCACATCGCGGAGATCGCCGCCCCGATCAGCGCGAGGTGCCGCGGCGTGTCGTCGCCGGCGAAGAAGTCCCACACGTACCCCGCGGTCGCGAACACGCCGTCGCCGACCAGCAGCGCGATGAGCAGGACGGGCACGAGCGGCAGCAGCCGGGGCGGGGTGGTCTCGCGGCCGAGTCGACGCAAGGGACGTTGATCGTGACAGGAACTTCGCGCGACCCTGCCGGTTCCGGACCGTTGTCGGGACATGATCGGCCTCTGGCGAGGCGCCGCGGCGATGCTCGCGCTCGTGGCCCCCAACACCACACCCGCCTGGGAGTCCGGGCTGCGCGTCCACGGCGGGACGGCCGCCTGGCTCGCGCAGCCGCGGCCGGACTCAGGGCGGCGCGTGCTCGTCGTGCGGCACCGCGGCCGCACCCGCGCCGTCACCGCCGCGCCGGCGACGCCGTGGACTCCGTTCGACCTCGGCACCGATGCGGACGGGCGGGTCGTGCTCGTCTACGCGGCGTGCGACCGCATCGACGCGGTGCGGTGCACGCTCCACCGCGTCGCGCCCGACGGCACCGGCCACCGCCGCCTCCCTGGCCTGGGCACCGCGCCGACGCTCTCGCGGGGGCGCCTGACGTTCGCGCGGGCCGCCGCGGTCGTGGAGCGCCCGCTCGACGCGCCCGCCTCCCGGCCCAGCCGCCGCGTCGCCCGCCTGCGCGGCGTCCAGTGGCTCGAACGCGCCGGCCCGTGGCTCACGTCGCTGACCGTCGACGAGTCCGGCGCCGACGACGTCGGGTTCGGCACGCTGCGCCTGCGCGTGCACGACCTGCGCACCGGCCGTGCCCGGCGGGTCGCCATCACCGTCGTCGGGCTCGGCGGGCAGGACTACGTCGGCGCCTCGTTCGCCGGCGACCACCTCGGCTGGGCCTTCACCGCCGCGGGCGACGCCGCGGGCTGCTCGGGCAGGTGCGGCACGTGGCGGTACGACCTGCGCACCGGCCGGACCGAGCGCGCGCCCGGCCCGTCGACGCGCGACGGGTTCGCGCTGGCGGACGGCGGGCGCGCTGTGGTCGCCGACCGCGGCCGCGTGCGCTTCCTGCCACCGCAGCGCTTCACCCCCGCCGCGCCCTAGCATCAGCGGCCGATGAGCGGGATCGTCGAGCGGCTCGAGGGCAAGCGCGTGGTCATCTGCGCGGGCAGCGGCGGGGTCGGCAAGACGACGACGTCCGCGGCCCTCGCGATGGGGCTGGCGGCAGCGGGCCAGAAGGTCGCGGTGGTGACGATCGACCCGGCGAAGCGGCTCGCGGACTCGCTCGGGCTGGCCGACCTCGACAACGAGCCGCGGCTCGTGGACCCCGAGCGGTTCGCCGGCCACGGCGTCGAGATGCGCGGCGAGCTGTGGGCGATGATGCTGGACGCCAAGCGGACGTTCGACGAGCTGATCGAGCGGCTCGCGCCCGACGCGGCGACGCGCGACGAGGCGCTGGAGAACCGCATCTACCAGCAGCTGTCGAGCGCCGTGGCGGGGTCGCAGGAGTTCACCGCGATCGCGAAGCTCTACGAGCTCGACCGCAGCGGCGCGTTCGACGTGCTCGTGCTCGACACGCCGCCCTCCCGCAACGCGCTCGACTTCCTCGACGCGCCGGACCGCCTGACCGGCTTCCTCGAGGGCCGCGCGCTGCGAGTCCTGCTCGCTCCCACCGGCCTGGCCGCGAAGGTCATGGGCCGCGGCACGAGCGTCGTGTTCGGCGTCCTGCGCAAGCTCACCGGGGTCGACCTCCTGCGCGACCTGAGCGTCTTCTTCCGCTCGCTCGGCGGCCTGATCGACGGCTTCCGCGAGCGCGCGGCCGGCGTCAAGGCGCTGCTCGCCGACCCCGCCACCACGTTCCTCATCGTCACCTCGCCCGAGCGTGAGCCGCTCGAGGAGGCGATCTTCTTCCACGGCAAGCTCGCCGAGGCCGGCATGCCGTTCGGCGGCCTCGTGGTCAACCGCGTCCGCACCGACACGCTCGACGCCGACCCCGGCGAGGCGGCCGCCGCGCTCACCGGCAAGGGCGTCACCGACAAGCTCCGCGCGAAGGTCGCCGAGGCGCTGCGCGAGGCGCAGGAGCTGGCCGCGCGCGACGCCGCCGCGCTCGAGCGGCTCACCACCGAGCTGGACGACCCGCACCCGACGATCGTCCCGCTGCTCGAGGGCGACGTGCACGACGTGGACGGACTCGCCGCGGTCCACGCGCACCTCTTCGCCGCCTGACGAGCTGAAGCGCAGCGGCACCCCTTCGGACGGATGTCGGTTGCTCGCCCGTGCGCGGCGCCGGGGACCGTCAGGCGACGGTGATCAGCGCGTCGGCCGCGGAGCGCAGGTCGCGGTCGAGGTGCCCGCAGAGCGCGTCGCCGAGGATCGCGCGGAGGAGCTCGGTCAGCTCCTCCACCGCGGCCGGCACGCCCGCGGCCGCCGGGCCGAGGCCGTGGACGACCGCGCGTTCCAGGGTGGCCGCGTGGGCGACGCGGTCGGCCAGCGCGTCGCGCTCGTCCTCGCCGGCCGCGCACAGGGCGGCCAGGCGGCGGGGGAGCAGGCCGGTCTCGGGGCCCTCGGGCTCGAGCAGCGCGCGCAGGGCGAGCAGGAGGTCGCTGAGCGCCTCGGCGGGCTCGGCGCGCTCGGCCGCGAGGTCGAACCGCCGCAGCGCCCACGCCAGCTCGCCCGCCTTCGGCATCCGGCGGTGGGTGAGCGCGACGAACGCGCGCAGCTCGTCCTCCTGCTCCTCGCCGA
This sequence comes from Parviterribacter multiflagellatus, assembly GCF_056863265.1. Lineage (NCBI taxonomy): Bacteria > Bacillati > Actinomycetota > Thermoleophilia > Solirubrobacterales > Parviterribacteraceae > Parviterribacter > Parviterribacter multiflagellatus. The sequence continues at coordinate 296,864 of NZ_JBXPIZ010000004.1, read as the reverse complement.
TCGTCAGCGGGTCGCCCACGCGCGCGGGGGAGCCGCCGGCCAGGTCGACCATCTGCCACGGACCGTCGTCGAGCCGCGCCCAGCCGACCGGCGCGAGCGCGACCGAGCCGGCGTCGTAGAGGCGCAGCGCGCGCACGAGCGCACGGAGGCGCGACGGGGCCAGCTCCGCCTCGGCGGCGTCTTGCAGCGTCAGGACGGCGAGCACGTTCGGCTCGTCCTCGACGGCGCCCAGCCACGCGGCGTCCTCGGGCGCGTCGGGGACCATGTCGGCCTCGCACAGCACGGCGTTCTCGGCGAGCGGGACCTGCCGCGAGGCGAGCCGCAGGCCGGGGAGCCCGACGACGAGCGTCGCGACCGGCTGGCGGCGGTCGACGACCAGCGCCTCCAGCTCGTCGTACGCCTTGTCGAACCGCACGCCGGTCAGCTCGAACGACGTCGAGCCCTCGAAGACGCGGTCCAGGAAGAGTCGGAGCGTCGCGTCCACGCGGTCGCGCTCGTCGCGCGGGACCCGGGGCTCGCCGCGCTGCTTGAGGTAGGCGTCGAGGCCGTCGAGGCCCTGCAGCGCGCGGGCGGCGGGCGCGTACGTCTCCAGCCGGGTGACCGTGCCGAGTCGTTCGCGGATGAACGCGCCGGTCAGCGGGCGGTAGCAGTAGAGCGGCGTGCGGAACCGGGCGTGGCCGGTGGACTCGTCGAGCTCGAACGGCACCTCGGCCCCCGCCGCGACCTCGGCGGCCAGGGCGGTGGCGGCGTCGTCGGCGAACGCGCGGAGGGCGCGCTGCAGGGGGCGCGGGGGCATGGATGGGCGGTTCGCCTCGCGCGCGCCCGCTCCTCCCCGTGCACGCGGCCTTGCGCCTCCGCCGGCCGGCGCTGCTATCGCGCGTCGGCGATCAGCCGGCTCACGAGCGCGAGCGGCGCCCAGGTCGCGCGGCCCCGGCGCGTCACCGCGTAGGCGCGCAGGAGCACGTCGGGGCGGCGCAGCGGGAGGAGCCGGACACCGGCGACGGGCGGGAGGTCGACGGGCAGCAGGCCGACGCCGAGCCCGGCCACCGTGAGGTCCTGGCACAGCTCGAGGCTGTCGGCACGGTGCGCGATGCGCGGCTCGAAGCCCGCGAGCGCCGCGATCGTCGCGACGACCTCCTCGTCGGCGGTGTTGCGCGAGTTGACGATCCAGTCGCGGTCGGCGAACCGGCGCAGGACGTCGGGCGCGTCCTCGCCGGGGTGCTCGCGCTCGTCCGCCGGCACGCCCAGGTACCAGGCGGCGGTCCACAGCGGCGTCACCTCGTGTGCCGGGTCGAACGTCTGCGGCGCGAGGTTGTAGTCGTAGACGAGCGCGAGGTCGACCGCGTCGGCGGCCAGCAGCGCGAACGCCTCGTCCGGCTCGTGCTCGGCGACGAGCAGCCGGACGTCGGGGTGCTCGGCGGCGAGGCGGCGTGTGACCGGCACGAGGTTGCGGCGCACCGCCGTCGCGAAGCCCGCGACGCGGACGGTGCCCGCGGGCTCGGCGTCCGGGTCGAGGTCGTTGCGCGCCGCCTCGACCGCCGCGAGGATCGTGACCGCGTGCTCGGCCAGGCGGCGGCCGGCGGGGGTGAGTCGCACGTTGCGCCCGACGGGCTCGACCAGCGGCGTGCCGACCTCGCGGGCGAGCACCGCGAGCTGCTGCGAGACGGTCGAGGTCGTGTAGCCGAGCTCGTCGGCGACCGCACGCATCGAGCCGCGGCGGGAAAGCTCGAGCAGGAGGGTGAGGCGGCGCAGATCCATCGTTCGGTGCTGTCGAACGATACGTCAGGGAAGTCGACGTGGACGTGAACGGTCTCGCGCCGAACACTGCAGGCGTGTCCACCGCCGCCGCCACCGCTTCCGCGCCCCCATCCGCCGCGCAGGCCGCTGCGCGCGCCGGCGCCGGCATGGCGCTCGCGTCGATGCTCTGCGTGCAGATCGGGATCGCGGCGTCGGTCGGGCTGTTCGACGACATCGGCGCGCTCGGCGCCGCCGGGCTGCGGCTCGCGTGGGCCGGCGTGCTGCTGGCCGTGCTCGTCCGCCCGCGCGTGTGGACGTTCTCGCGCCGCGGCCTGGCGGGCGGGATCGCGCTCGGCGTCGTCACCGCGGGGCTGACGTTCTGCTTCATGGCGGCGGTCGCGCGGCTCCCGCTCGGCACCGCCAGCGCGCTGGAGTTCCTCGGCCCGCTCGGCGTCGCGGTCGCGCGGGGCCGGGGCGGCGCGAAGGTCTGGCCGGCGCTCGCGGCGGTCGGGGTCCTGCTGCTGACCGAGCCCTGGCACGGCTCCGTCGACGCGGTCGGCGTGGCGTTCGCGCTCACCGCCGCCGGCTTCTGGGCCGCCTACATCCTGCTCACGCAGCACGTCGGGGACGAGATCTCCGGCGTCGGCGGCCTCGCGATCTCGATGCCGGTCGCCGGCCTCGTCGCCGTCGCGGTCGCCGGCCCGTCGACCGTGGGCGACCTCACGCCCGCGATCGTCCTCGCCGGCCTCGGCCTCGCGATCCTCCTCCCCGCGATCCCGTTCGCGCTGGAGATGCTCGCGCTGCGCCGGATGACGACCAGCGCGTTCGGCACGCTGATGAGCCTCGAGCCCGCGATCGCGCTCCTCGTCGGCGTCGTCGCGCTCTCCCAGACCCCCGGCGCGCTGCCGGTCGTCGGGATCCTCTTCGTGGTCGCCGCCGGGATCGGCGCGGAGCGGACGGGCGCGCGCCCGTCGGAGAGCGCCTAGGCCGCGACCGGCTCGGGCCCGCCGACCGCCGTGACGGTGATCTCAGGCGCCGTGTCGGCCGCGCAGTCCGTCGTGCCCGCCAGCCACTGCGTGCCGTACGTGCGCATGCCCTCGATGATCGGGAGCAGCGCGAGGCCCTTCTCGGTCAGCGCGTACTCGACGCGCGGCGGGACCTCGGGGAACGTGTGGCGCTCGACGATGCCCTCCTCCTCCAGCGCGCGGAGGCGCAGCGAGAGGGTGCGCGGGCTGATGCCGGTGAGCGAGCGCTCCAGCTCGCAGAAGCGCGAGCAGCCCTCCGCGAGCTCACGGACGAGCAGGAGGGTCCACTTGCCGCAGACGATGTCCGCGGTGCGACAGACAGGACACGTGTCGGAAACCGGCATGCACGCAAGACTTTACCAAGTGAAGCCGTGGCGGCCGGGGGCTTCCCGGCCGCCACAGGCGACGCTCGGTGCGCGGCCGGTCAGCCGTTCAGCAGGCTGCCCAGGCCGCCGCTCGACTTGCCCTGCTCGGCGAAGCCGGTGATGCGGCCCTCCGACGGCTGCACGAGCACCCAGCCCTGGCCGCTGAAGGCCATCTGGATCTGCTCGCCGGAGCCCTTGCCGATGAGGTCCTTCATCTTGAAGTCGGTCTTCATCGACGTCTGCACGCCGCCGGACCACGTGACGACCGCCTGGGCGTCCGCGAAGGTCGGCGCCGAGGCGACGTTGAGGAGGACGGGCGGGCCGTCGGACAGGATCGCGACCCAGCCGGTGCCCTGGAGCGCCGTGTTGTAGAGGCCTCCGCCCATCATCCCGCTGGCGCCCTGCATCCGCTCGATGTCCCAGTCGATGCCGGCGTCGAACGCGAGGAGGTTCGGGCCGTTGACCGTGATCTTCTCGCCCTCGAGGTAGATGAGGTGGATGTCCTGCGCGGTGTCGGCGAGGAAGACCTCGCCGGTGCCGGTCATCTTCATGAGGGACTGGCCCTCGCCGGTGACGGCCTTCTTCAGCATCCGGCCGAGACCACCCGAGCCCGCGTGCTCGAACGACACGTCGCCCTGGTAGGCGACCATCGAGCCGAGCTTGGCCTGGATCGTGACCTGATCGAGGCGCACCTTCAGGAGCTTGGAGTTCTGAAGGGTGAAGCTGTCCGTTGCCTGCGTCTCGTTGTACTGCGCGAGCGTCGTCTGCATGGCGCGCAGCCTGGCAGGCCGAACCGCCAGAAGTCCAGGCCTCCGGCGCTTCGACGGACAGCTTTCCGTCTAGTAGGCGGTCGGGATGGGGTTCGCCGCCGCGCGCTGCTGCGAGTCGCGGAGGTCGTCCATCGTCGTGCCGCGGCGGCCGTCGGCGGCCATGAGGAGCTTGAAGTCGTGCGGCGAGGAGGCGGCGCGGACGGCGTCCTCCATGCACACGCGGCCGGCCTTGACGTGGTCGAACAGGGCCTGGTCGAACGTCTGCATGCCGTAGTAGCCGCCGTCGGAGATGACCTCGTGGAGGCGGCCGGTCTGCTCCGGGTCCATGATCATGTCCCGGACGCGACCGGTCATCCGCAGCACCTCGCAGGTCGCCGCGCGACCGCCGTCAGTCGCGCGGACGAGGCGCTGGGAGACGACGCCCTTCAGCGTGCCGGCGATCATCGCGCGGGTCTGCTGGTGCATGTGCGGCGGGAAGAAGTCGATGATGCGGTTGATCGTCTCGGTGGCGTCGACCGTGTGGACCGTCGAGAGGACGAGGTGGCCGGTCTCGGCGGCGGAGAGCGCGGTGTGGACGGTCTCCTCGTCGCGCATCTCGCCGATCAGGATCACGTCCGGGTCCTGGCGCAGCACGCGGCGCAGCGCGCGGGAGAAGGACGCGGTGTCCTGGCCGACCTCGCGCTGGTTGATGATCGAGCGCTTGTCGCGGTGCAGGAACTCGATCGGGTCCTCGATCGTGACGATGTGCCGCGGGAACTGCTCGTTCATGTGGTCGATCATCGCCGCGAGCGTCGTCGACTTGCCCGAGCCGGTCGTGCCGGTCACGAGCACGATGCCGCGCTCCTCCTCGGCCAGCTCCCGGATCACGGGCGGCAGCGCGAGGTCGTCGATCGTCTTGATGTCGAACGGGATCGCGCGGCAGACGATCGAGATCGCCCCGCGCTGGTGGAACGCGTTGACGCGGAAGCGGCCGGTGCCCTCGATCGCGTAGGCGAAGTCGACCTCGCGGTGCTCGCGGAACTCGTCCAGCTTGTCCTGGTCGGTGAGCATCTGGAAGGCCATCTGCTCGGTGTCCTGCTTCGACAGGTTCGGGAAGCCGGGGACCGGGACGAGGTCGCCGTCCTTGCGCACGAGCGGCGGGCTGGGGACCTTGATGTGGAGGTCGGACCCGCCGACTTCGACGAGGTGCTTGAGACAGGCGTTGACGTCGAGCATCGCACCCACCTGATCGGCCGCTCGTACGTCCTACCTCATTCTGGGTGGACATCTCTGGACGTCTGGATGGGACGATGCACCGCGATGCGCGTTCCCATCGTCGACCTGACCATCGCCGCGCCGCCCGAGACCGTCTGGCGGGCCCTCCGCGACCCGACCCTCATCCGCCGCTGGCACGGGTGGGAGCACGAGGACATCGCGGCAGAGATCGACACCATCTACGCGCGCGGCGCACGTGCGCGGGAGGCCGAGGGCGTGGTCGAGCTCGTCGGCGTCGACCACCGGTTCGAGCTGACGCCCGACGGCGCGGGCGCGCGGCTGGCGGTGACCAAGCCCGCGCCCGAGGAGGTCGTCTCGGACGACGACGACCCGTTCGACGAGATCGAGCAGGGGTGGATCACCTTCGTCCAGCAGCTGCGGTACTTCCTCGAGCGCCACCCCGGCGACGAGCGCGCGACGGTGATGCTGAAGGTGGGCGGCGGCGCGCCGCTGACGCCGGACGCGGTCGGGCTCGGCGACGGCGGCGGGCTGGAGGAGTGGTTCCGCACGCCGCACCAGGTCGGGCTGCTCGTCGGCGACGACGCGCTGCTGATCCTCGTCGCGCACCCGGCCGGCGGCGGGCGGCTCGTGCTCAGCGCGTACGGCGCGGACCCGGCGGTGCTGGAGGCGATGGGCGCCCGGTGGGCCGCCGCGCTGGGCGAGCGCTACGGCGACGTGACCGACGCCTGAACGGCCGGGAAGCGGAGCGGGTCGAGCGTCGCGGGCAGGGTCGCGGCGTCGTCGCGGAGCATCGCGCGGACCACGAGCTCCGACGTCGCCGCGCCGATCGAGATGCCCCACGCGCCGTGGCCGGCGCACATCCACGTGCGCTCGTCGAGGCGGCCGACGAGCGGGCGGCCGTCGGGCGAGTTGGGGCGCGGGCAGACGCGCGGCGGGCCGGCGGGCGTGACACCGCCCTCGACGAAGCTGCTCGCGTGCGCGACGAGCGTCGGGAGCACGTCGGCGGGGTCGGGCTCCTCGCGCCCGGCCGACGAGCCGAGCACGCTGCCGCAGACGCTGAAGACCACGCCGCCGTCGCCGTCGACCACCGCGTCGACGCCGGTCTCCTCGATGATCACGGTCGCGCGCTGGGCGATCGGCGCGGTGACGCCCCACAGCGGGGAGACCCCGGGCGCCCACGCGCCGGTGGCGACGAGCGTCAGGTCGGCGCCCCGCGCGTCGCTGGTCTCGGCGCCGGCGTACTCGCCCTGCTCGAAGGTCACGCCCGCCGCGCGCGCCCGGTCGGCCCACGCGCGCGTCACGCGCTCCGGCCCGACGACGTAGCCCATGTGGAGCAGCACGCCCGGGATGCCGGCCTTGACGAGCGGCTCCACGTCGCGCGCCTCCTCCACGACCTCCGCGCGCAGCTCCGGCGCGTGGCCGGCGGTCTCGCGTGTGTTGAGGAGGAGCGTGCCGTCGGGCGTGTCGCCGAGGTCGGGGAGCACCTCGCGGTGCAGCTCGACCGTCCGCCAGTGCAGCGGCCCGAGCACGTCGTCGAACGGGTACTGGAGCACGCCGGAGTTCCGGCCGCTCGCCCCCGCCGCGATCCCCTCGCGGTCGAGCACGGTCACGGAGTGCCCCGCCTCGGCGAGGAACGTGGCGGCGGTGCACCCGATGATGCCCGCGCCGGCGATGAGGACGTCCACAGGACGACAGGATGCCGGGTTCACCGGCGGCGCCGGAAGACGACGGCGCACGTCGCGCGATCGTCCTGGCCGTCCTCGGCGCATGGGCTGTCGAACGTCTCGGGGTCCTCGACGGACTCGTCCTCCTCGCCCAGCTCGACGCCCTCGCCACCGTCCACCTCGAGCGTCCCGCCGCGGACGAACGCGTAGCCGGTGCGGGCGCGGTAGCCGCGCTCGGTGGTCGTCCGGCCCGTGCGGAGGTCGTACGTGCTGGGCCCGACGCGCGTGCACCCGCTCGGATCGCCGAAGCACGCGACGAGCCACCCCAGCCGGTGGCCGGCGAACGTCGGCCCGACGATGACCGTGCCGCTCAGCCCACCGCCCGCCCGGCGCAGGACGCGCGGCCGGGCGCGCGGCCGGTCGAGGTCGTACAGGCGGAGCGCGAAGAGCGAGGACACCTCGATCTCGGGACGATCGTCCTCCGACGTGATCGCCGCGACGTCGCGCCCGCGCACCTCGAGCGCCTCGACCGCGAAGTCCCCGCCGCCGCGCAGGGGACGCGACCGGATCGTCCGGGCGGCGAGGCGGTCGCGCGTGAGGATGGCGTGGCGCTTGCCGTGCTCGGCCTGCCACACGATCCGTCCACGCCACACGGTGGGCTCGGTCTCGTCCCACTCCCGCGTGCTCGCGGTGCGGATCCGCTCCTCTCCGTGCCGCCCGATGCGGTGGAGCCACAGGTCGCAGCTCGGCGGCTCGCACCGCGAGTAGACGACGATCGGGCGCCCGTGCGAGTCCGGCCCGACGTCGGCGTCGAACGGCCCGCTGTCGGCCGGCACGCCGGGCAGCGGCACCACCCGCCCGTCGCGATGTACGCGCGAGAGGCGGTACGGGCCGTGCGCGCGCACCGCCACGCTGACCACCGCGACCCCGCCGTACGCGCGGATCTCGCTCTCGTTCGGCAGCCGCGCGACGACCTCGCCCCGTGCGACGTCGGCGAGGGCCAGCGCGCAGAGGCAGGCCGCCACGATCGTTCTCCGCATGCCCTGAGAACGACGACGGCCGCGCTGGGTAGCGCGGCCGTGTCTGACAGCGTCGGTCGTGTCACGAACGCCTCCTGACCGAGGCATCGTCGTGGCTGGGGCGGCCGGACGAGCGACGAGTAGGCCGGCAGGCCGGTAGTCGTCGTCCGGTCGCGCCAGGCGCGGCGAGGGCCGGTCAGGCGACGTCGCGGAGCTTCTGCGCCTCCGCCAGCGACTGGAGCTTCTTGAGCGACTGGTTCTCGATCTGGCGGATGCGCTCGCGCGTCACGTTGAACGTGCGGCCGACCTCGTCGAGCGTGCGCGGGTGCTCGCCGCCGAGGCCGTAGCGCAGCTCGAGGACGCGGCGCTCGCGGTAGCTCAGGTTCTCCAGCGCCTCACGGAGGGCCTCCTTCGTGAGGATCTCCGCCGCGCGCTCGTACGGGGACTCCGCGCGCTCGTCGGCGATGAACTGGCCGAACTCCGACTCCTCCTCGTCGCCGACCGGCTTCTCGAGCGAGACCGGCGCCTGAGCGGAGCGCTTGATCGAGTCGACCTCCTCGGCGTCGATGCCGGTGGCCTCCGCGATCTCCTCGTTGGAGGGCTCACGGCCGAGCTCGGTGACGAGCTTGCGCTCGGCGCGCCCGATCTTGTTGAGCTTCTCGACGACGTGGACCGGGATGCGGATCGTGCGCGCCTTGTCGGCGAGCGCGCGGGCGATCGCCTGGCGGATCCACCAGGTCGCGTACGTCGAGAACTTGAAGCCCTTGCGGTAGTCGAACTTCTCCGCGGCGCGGACCAGGCCGAGCGTCCCCTCCTGGATCAGGTCGAGGAACGGCAGCCCCTGGTTGCGGTAGTTCTTCGCGATCGAGACGACGAGGCGGAGGTTCGACTCGACCATCTTCTGCTTCGCGTCCAGGTCGCCGCGCTCGATGCGCTTCGCCAGGTCGACCTCCTCCTGCGCGGTGAGGAGGCGGACCTTGCCGATGTCCTTCAGGAAGAGCTGAAGGGAGTCGGTCGTCATGTCGGGGCGGAAGATGTCCGCCGCCTTGGACTTGCGGCCCCGGCGCTTGTCCGGGGCGCGCTCGACGGCGTTGGCCGCCGCGGTCGCGGGATCGATCTCCTCGACGAGCTCGATCTCCGAACCCTCGAAGAAGGTGTGGAGCTCCTCGACGTCGGACTCGTCGAGGTCGAGCTCGGATACGGCCTTGGTGATCTCGGCGAACGTCAGTACGCCGACCTCCTGGCCCCGCGCCAGAAGGTTCTTGACCTCTTCGAGTTCCTGGAGTTCTACGACTGACATGAAGTTCCGTTTCCGCCGGACGGGTCCAGCACGTGGTTCCTCGCGAGGGTCCAGTTCTCCGTCACGAGCAGGGATACCCGCTCGCCACGGAAAGTTGGCTGCCTCAGTCTAGGCACTTTCGCGGCTTGGTCAACGCACTTGACGGCGGCGGGGCCGTCTCCCTGCAACCTGCGACAGAATGATCAGCCGATGGCTGATGATCCTCAGCGCGAGGTCCTCTCAAGCCTGCCACGGTCCCGCCCGGTCCGCCGCAGTACCAAGCGCTCCGGGTCGACCGCCGAGGCAGCCGACGCGGTGAAGGCCGCGGCGAGCGAGAGCACCGGCGCCACCACCGACAAGCCCGCGCCCGCGAAGAAGCCGGCGACGGCGAAGAAGCCCGCGGCGGCGAAGAAGCCGGCAGCGGCGAAGAAGCCTGCGGCCGCGAAGAAGCCGGCAGCGGCGAAGAAGCCCGCGACCGCGGCGAAGACGCCGGCGGCGGCTGCGGCGAAGCCCGCGGCGGCGAAGCCGAAGGCGGCTGCGGCGGCCAAGCCCGCTCCGGCCGCGAAGGCGGCGGCCAAGCCGACGGCGAAGGCCCCGGCCAAGGCGGGCGCCACCGCGAAGTCCGCCGCGGCAGCCAAGCCGGCCGCAGCGAAGAAGCCCGCGGCCGCGAAGGCCGCCGCGCCGCGCACGCCGGGCCCGAAGCAGGGCGCGACCAAGGCCGCGAAGGCCGCGGCCGCCGGCACCGCACCCGCCGCCAAGAAGCCCGCCGCGCGCAAGCCGGCGGCCAAGAAGGCGCCCGCGCGCGCGACGCGCCCGAAGCTCGAGGCGGTCCCGCCCGCCAACGGCGCCGTGGCCGACGCGCCGCCGCCGCGCGCGCCGGAGGCCACGACCCCGCCCGCCGGGTGGGCGTCGACGGAGCCCACGGGCGGCCACGGCGGCGGCGGCCCGGTCGACACCGTCACGACCGCCGTGAAGGCGGCCGGCGAGGTCGCGCAGATCGGCGTGGCCGTCGGCAAGCAGGCCGTCAAGGGCCTGCTCTCGCGCATCCCCAAGCCGTAGCGCTCGCTGCTCTTCCACCCGCGCGCGCGAGCGACGCGCGCGGGTGGGAGGTGCGCTACGCTCCCGCGGTCGCCGAGTCTCGCGGTCTCCGGATCGTGGGAGCGGGGGAACCACTTGCGCCGCCGGACCACCACCGGTGCGACGGCGCTGGGGCGAATCGACCTCGTGAGAGGTCGTAGCGCATCGCGCGAGCCCGTCAGCTCACCCCGTAGGCGCGTTCCACATATGCCGCCGATCCTTCGAAGCACTCCGCTGCTCGCTGCCGCCGCGTTCGCGCTTGCCGGCACGCTGACCACGCCCGCGTCCGCACAGCTCGCGGCGCCGACCGGCGGCGCCGAGGCCGCCTCGCCCGCCAAGCCCGGCCTCACCGTCGCCCCCGGCGCGCTCGTCGCCCGCACCGTCGCGATCCGCGGGAAGGTCGACGCGACCGACGCCGGGCGCGCCGTCCGCGTCGAGCGCCAGCTCGCCGACGCCACCTGGGCCCAGATCGCCAGCGCCGTCGTCGGCGCGGACGGCACCTTCAAGGCGCTGTGGAAGACGGACGCCCCGGGCCGCGTCGCCCTGCGCGCGATCGTCGACCGCGGCACGGCCGACGGCTCGGTCGTCGCCACCGCGGCCGCCGCGCCGCTGACGGCGCAACTCACGGTCTTCACCGGCTCGGTCTCCAGCTGGTACGGCCCCGGCTTCTTCGGCCGCCGCACCGCCTGCGGCCAGCGCCTGCGCCGCACCACGGTGGGCGTCGCGCACAAGACGCTCCCGTGCGGCACGCGCGTCGACGTCTACTACAAGGGCAAGACCCTGAACGTCCCGGTCATCGACCGCGGCCCGTTCAAGAAGGGCCGCGACTGGGACCTCACGCAGGCCGCCGCCGAGCGGCTCGGCGTCACGGCCACCGTCCGCGTCGGCGTGCTGTCGCCGATCCCGATCCCGGACGAGGCGCCCGACCCCGACGCGCCCGCCGGGACGACCGCCGCGCGCTAGCGGGGCGGGCCCGAGACCCGCACGCCCGCGGCGCGGGCGGCGAAGAGGGCCTCCTCCGCGAGGCCCTCGAGGACCTCGGGGGCGTCGGAGTCGGCCGGGCAGGCCGTGACGCCGACGCAGAGCTGGAGCGGGGCCCCGCGGTGCGGCTCGACCTCGCCGACCGCCGCCGCGATGCGGTGCGCGAGCGCGCGGCCCTCGTCGGTGTCGGTGTCGGGCGCGGTGAGCCAGTAGCGCCCGGGCATCTCGCGTACGAGCGCGTCGGCGGGACGCAGCTGCGCGACGATCGCGCCCTCGGCCTGCTCCAGCGCGCGCGCCGCGTCGCCGTCCTCGTCGGCGGCGACGAGCCGCTCCGCGTCGGCGACCTCCAGGCAGAGCACGGCGAACGGCAGCCCGTCGGCCGTGTGGCGCTCCAGGCGGCGGACGATGGCCGCGCGCCACGGGGACAGCTGGGTGGCGAACGCGCTGCCGTCCTCGACGCCGTGGTGGAGGCGGCGGATGCGCGGCTCGTCGACCGGCGGCGTGTCGGCCCGCAGCCGCTCCGCGGCGGCGTCGAAGGGGTCGAGGTCCTCGTCGTCGTCGAACGCGAGCGAGCGCAGCCGCTGGGCAGCCTCGGCGAGCGGGTCCGTGGCGGTCGCCGCCTCGCGCAGCGCGGACTCGATCCGGGCGAGCACGTCGCCGGTGCGCGGGGGCCGGTGCTCCACCGGCTCCACCTCGACCTGCGCGGTGGCGGGTGCGGGCGCCGGTGGCTCCTCACGTACTGGCGCGGCGGGCGGCGGAGGAGCCGGGGGCGCCGCGGCGGCAGGCGCCGGCTGGTGCGGGAAGGGCGGGAGATCGACCTCGCCGCCGAGGTCCTCGACGTACACGCCGGGGTGCGGGTCGTCCGCCTCCCCGCCCGGCCGCGCGTCCCCCGCGGGCGCGGCAGGCTCGTCGTCGGCCCCGCGCAGCACCGCGGCGAGCGGCCCACGGTCGCCCGGGCGCGCGGGCCCGAGCGGGTGCGGCGACTCCAGCGTCGCCGCCGACACGGTGGCGATGACCGTCGCGAGGCGGTCGGCCAGCTCCCCCACCTGCGCGGGCACGGGCCGGTCGAGCGCGCCGAGCACCGCCGCCCATACGACCGAGCGCAGCGCGTCCAGCGCCGCGACCGCGTCGAGCGGCGCGGGCGCGGCGGCGAGGTGCCCCGCGCCGGCGGCCAGGGGCGCCAGCGCACCGCCGGGCTCCAGGTCGTCGAGCGCCGCGTCGCTCGCCAGCGCGGCTGCGAGCGCGGCGCAGAGGCGCGGCGCGTCGTCGGCGAAACGCGGCCCCGGCAGCCGCGCGGCGCGCTCCAGCGGCGCGAGCGCGACGAGCTCCACGAGCCAGGCCTTGGCCACCTCCGCCCCGTCAAGGGCAGGCGCGTCGGCGACGGGCCGCGCGCGCCTGCGGCCGAGGGTGGAAGTGGGCATAGGGACAGGTGCATACCGGTCGCGTCGGACGACACCACACCGCAACGCCGCAAATTGGGCGAAGAAGCGCAGAGACGCCTGCCGACTCAGCCGCGTGCCACGATGCGGTACCGACATGGCCCCCCTGCTCTCGATCGACGACGCGCGCGCCGCGGTCCTCGACGCCGTCACGCCGCTCGATCCCGAGACGATCTCGATCGCCGACGCGCTCGGCCGGGTGCTCGCGGAGGAGCTCGTCGCCGGCGGTGACGTCCCGCCGTTCGCGAACTCCGCGATGGACGGCTACCTCGTCCTCGCCGGGCCCGCCGGCCGCACGGTCAAGGTCGTCGGCGAGTCGCGCGCCGGCCATCCCGCGACCACCGCGCCCGCGGAGGGCGAGGCGATCCGCATCTCGACCGGCGCGTTCGTGCCCGACGCGGGCGAGGCGGTGATCCCCGTCGAGCAGGTGACCGTCCACGACGGCGGCGACACCATCACGCTGCACGCTGACGTCCCGTTCGGCCAGCACATCCGCCACCCGGGCGAGGACGTCAAGGAGGGCGCGCTGCTGCTCGCGCCCGGCACGGTCTTCGGCCCGGCGGAGGTCGGCGCCGCCGTGATCGCCGGGCGCGCGCACCTGCGCGCGGCGCGCCAGCCGCGCGTCTCGATCGTCGCGACCGGCGACGAGCTCGTCCCGCCCGGCCGCCCGCTTCGCCCGGGTCAGATCCACGAGTCCAACGGCATGACGCTCGGCGCGCTCGCGCAGCAGGCCGGCGCCGACGTCCTCGTGCGCGCGCACGTGAAGGACACGCCGACCGCGACCCGCAGCGCGCTCGAGCACGCGCTCGCCAAGTCGGACGTCGTGATCGCGTCGGGCGGCGTGTCGGTCGGCCCGCACGACCACGTCAAGGGCGCGCTGACCGACCTGGGCGTGAGCGAGCGCTTCTGGCGCGTCGCGCTGCGGCCCGGCAAGCCGACCTGGTTCGGCACCCGCGACCACACGCTCGTCTTCGGCCTGCCCGGCAACCCGGTCAGCGCGATGGTCACGTTCCTGCTCTTCGTCCGCCCAGCGCTGGCCAAGCTCCAGGGCGCGGACCCCGGGCGCACGCGCGTGAAGGCGCGGCTCACCGAGCCGCTCCCCCGCCTCCCCGGCCGTGACGAGGCGGTGCGCGTCACGCTCGCCTACACCGACGCCGGGCGCACCGCGACGCCGACCGGCCCGCAGGGCTCCCACCAGCTGACGTCGATGGTCGCCGCCGACGGGCTCGCGATCCTCACTGCCGGCGACGGCGTCGCCGAGGCCGGCAGCGAGGTCGAGGTCGAGCTGATCTAGGAACGCGGCGGTCGCAGCGCCGCGCCGAGCACGAGCCCCGCGAACGGCACCGCCGCGAGCACGATGCTGAGCGTGAGGCTCCCGCCGGTGACGAGCTCGAAGTTCGACAGCACCAGCCACATGCAGGCGACGAGCCCGAGGCTGGCGACGACCGGCGCGATGCGGCACCGCCACGCGTTGCCGGCGGCCAGGTCGGGGCGCCCGCGGAAGAACGCCACCACCGCCGCGGAGGTCGTGAGCATCAGCAGCACCATCCCGACGGTCGCGACGCCCGCCGCCGACCCGAACACGCCGACGAGCGGCTCGACGTCGAACACGGTGAGGACGAGCACGATCAGCGCCGCCGTCGCCGTCTGCGCGACCGACGAGCGCGCGGGCGAGCGGTGCTGCGGGTGGACCTCCGCCAGCCGCGCGGGCATCAGGCCCTTGCCGCCGAGGATGAACTGGTAGCGGGCGATGACGTTGTGGAACGACAGCACGCACGCGAAGAGGCTCGTGATGAGCAGGACGTTGATCACGTCGCGCCCCGCTCGGCCGAGCTTGTCGTCGGCGGTGTCGAGCAGCATGTTGCCCTCGCCGTCGAGCGTGCGCTGCGCGACCGCCGCGACGTCGTCCGGCCCGAGCGCCACGACGAACGCCCAGCACGTCAGCGCGTAGAAGCCGCCGATGAGGAGCACCGCGGCGTACGTCGCGCGCGGGATCGTGCGCTGCGGGTCGCGCGCCTCGTCGCGGAAGACGGCCGTCGCCTCGAAGCCGATGAAGCCGGTGAGCGCGAACAGCACCGCCACGCCCAGCGTGCCTTCCGTGAACACGCCCGGGTCGAACGACGTGAGCGTCAGGCCGGACGGGCCCGGGTCGCCCACGATCACGAGGTCGAGCAGCAGCACGATCCCGACCTCCAGCGCCAGCGCGACGCCGAGCACCTTCGCGCTCAGCTCGATGTGCCGGTAGCCCAGCACCGCGACGATCGCCAGCACGCCGAACGCGTAGACCGGCCACGCGACCTCCGGCCCGCCGTAGAACCGGACGGTGTCGTCGATCGCCCAGCCGATGTAGCCGTAGATCCCGATCTGGATCGCCGTGTACGCGATCAGCGCGACCGCCGCGATGCCCCGGCCGGCGCGCTCGCCGAGCCCGAGCGTGACGTACGAGAAGAACGCCCCCGCCTCACGCACGTGCGGCGTCATCGCGACGAACCCGACGCTGAACACCGTCAGCACCGCGGCGGCCAGGACGAACCCCATCGGCGCCCCGGCGCCGTTCCCCAGCCCCATGGCGAGCGGCATGTTGCCGCCGATCACCGTCAACGGCGCGGCCGCCGCGACGACCATGAAGACGATCGCGACGGGCCCCAGGCGCCCGGTCAGGCCGCCAGCGGCGCCGGGCGGCGCCTCGGCCCTGCCGTCCGGCTCGACGATCGGCGCGGCGGCCGTGATGGACTCCGACATGGCTCTCTCCTCCTGCGGTGGTGTGGCTAGTGCACGGCCGCGAGCAGCCGCGCGTGGTCGAGGGCGTGCGCGGTGACCCCTCCGCGCCCGGTGAGCGTCCTGGCGGCCAGGAGCGCGTTGACGATCGCCTCCTCGCCCGCCTCGACGACGGCGTCGAACAGGTGCGTCATCAGCTGCGGCGCGACCATCCGCAGCTCGAGCTCGGGCCGCGGCGTGGCAGGGTCCTCGTCCCACCCGTACGGCGGCAGGCCGCGGTTGCCGGTCGCGAACGCGAGCATCAGGTCGCCGCTGTACTGCTCGCCGGTGCCGCCGACGCGGGCGACGGACAGCGCGGCGCGCTGCGCCAGGCGGCGACACTGGTGGGGCAGCAGGGGCGCGTCGGTGGCGACGATCGCGATGATCGACCCCGACCCGGGCTCGTAGCCGGCGGGCGCGGCGGGCACCGGCACCTCGGTGGCCGGGATCGCCTCCCCCACGCGGGCGCCGCCGATCTGCAGGCGCTCCCGGCGGCCGTGGTTGGCCTGCACGAGCACGCCGACCGTGTAGGCGCCGTGCGCGATCGGCACCACGCGCGAGGCGGTGCCGATCCCGCCCTTGAAGCCGTGGCAGATCATGCCGGTGCCACCGCCGACGTTGCCCTCGGCGACGGGGCCGCTCGCCGCGCCGTCGAGCGCCGCGCGAACGTGCTCGGCGCGCACGTGATGGCCGTTGATGTCGTTGAGCAGCCCGTCGTACGTCTCGGCGACGACCGGCAGCGACCACCAGGGGCCCTCGCCGCGGCGGCGGACGTGCTCGCGCACGAGCTCGTCGCGCACGACCCCGACGCTGTGCGTGTTGGTCAGCGCGATCGCCGACGTGAGCTCGCCCGACTCGCGGACCCACTCGAGCCCGGTCATCTCGCCGCTGCCGTTGAGGCGGTGCGCGCCGGCGAACACGGGCTCGGTCCACACGTCGTCGTGGGGGACGACGACGGTGACGCCGGTGTGGACCGGCACCGGTCCCGGCTCGTCCAGCGTCGTGTGGCCGACGCGGACGCCGGGGACGTCGGTGATCGCGTTGAGCGGTCCCGGGGTGCCACGGCCCAGGACCAGACCCAGGTCCCGGGCGCGCGGCGAGCGCTCGGTAGTTCTTTTCATCTTGTGAAAAGAACACCAGACGCGGGGAGGAAGCGCAAGCGGGGGGACGAGCCTTATCCTCGGCGCGGTGGCGCGACCCAATAGTCAGGCGCAGCGACGCGAGGACATCCTCGACGCCGCGATCGCCCTGATCGAGCGGCACGACATCGCCGAGCTGCGCGTGGGTGACATCGCCGCCGAGCTCGGCCTGACGGCCAACGCCGTCCGGTACTACTTCAAGGACGTCGAGGCGGTGATGACCGAGCTCGCGCTGCGCTCGGACGTGCGCTTCCGCGACCAGCGTCTCGCGCTGGTCGCGGCGATCGACGACCCGCTCGAGCAGCTCGCGCGCGTGATCGAGGCCGGCCTCCCGCTCGGGCCCGAGGATGCCGAGTGGCGGGCGATCTGGCGCGCGATCCTGGCGGCTGGGTTCCAGCTCCACGAGCGCCCCGCGGTGCAGGGCATCTACCACCGCCAGGTCGAGGTCTACGCGCAGGTGCTCGACGCGGGGGTCGCCGCGGACGCGTTCTCCCTGTCGCTGCCGGCGCGGGACGTCGCGATGACGCTGATGTCGATGGAGGACTACCTCGGCTACCGCATCGTGGCGCGCGACCCGGAGGTCGACCGGGGGACCGGCCTGCGGCTGATGCGCGGCTACGCGGAGCTCGCGACCGGCAGGCCGCTCCCGCCCGTCGCGTGAGCGCCGCTACGCCCGCGCGCCGGTCTCGAGGTACGCGATCGCGCGGTTCATCAGGCCGGTGAGCGCCGGGGTCGGCGTCTCGGCCGCCAGCGGCCGATCGCGCAGCAGCTCCTCCAGCCGCTCGCCGTGCTCCGGCGCGACCTGCCCCGCGAGCCGCGCCGCGACCTCCGCCGCCCGCCGCACCGCGCGCGGGTGGACGGTCCAGATCGCCTCGAACCGCCGGCGCGCGTCGTCCGGGCCCATCGGCGCGTGGCCCTGCGGGTGCTCCCACCCGAGCAGGCACGCCGCGTAGCCGGGCGAGTCGACGATCACCGCCCACTCGTTGCCGATCGCGTCGTCGAGGTCGATCGGGATCTCGACCGGCCCCCGGCCGCCGTCGCGCACGGCCGCGAAGTCCGCGAACACCGTCGTCGCGTCCGCCTGCCGCGCCAGCCGCCGGTAGCGCGCCTCCGCGGGCCGGTAGGCGGCCTCGACCTGGAAGGCAGCGAAGATGACCGGCGAGGCGGCGCTCGCGAGCGTCTCGTGCTCGATCGCCCGCGACAGCGCGAGCATCGTCGACTTGCGCAGGAGCTGCGGCCGGGCCTGGTCGTCGATCGCCACCACCGCGGCGTAGATCGAGGGCTGGTCGACGACCGCCGGGTCGGCGGCCACGACACGCTCGATCGCGGCGGGGATCGACAGCCCGAGCCGCCGGTACGCCGCGACGCGCCGCAGCGCCTCGACGTCGTCGTCGCTGTAGCGGCGGTAGCCGCTGGCGGTGCGGTCCGGCACCGGGAAGCCGTAGCGCTGCTCCCACATCCGGATCGTTCCGGCAGCGATGCCTGTGCGCTCGGCGACGTCCTTGATGGCGAGAGAGCTCATGGTCGATGTCGCGCTCACGGTACGAGCGGGCGCGGTCGGAGGGTCACAGCGGGTAGCCACCTGCACCGATGGAGCGAACGATCCTCGTCACCGGCGCGACCGGCTACGTCGGCGGGCACCTGGCCCGCGAGCTCGTCCGGCGCGGTCACCGCGTGCGCGCGCTGGCCCGCACCCCGCAGAAGGCCGACCTCCCCGAGGCCGTCGACGTCCGCCAGGGCGACGTCGTGAGCGGCGAGGGCCTGCACGCGGCGCTGGAGGGCGTCGACGTCGCGTACTACCTCGTCCACTCGATGGAGGGCAAGGGCGGCGACTTCGCCGAGCGGGACCGCCAGGGTGCCCGCACGTTCGGCGCCGCAGCGGCCCGCGCCGGGGTCGCGCGCGTCGTCTACCTCGGGGGCCTGGGCGGCGGCGACTCCGAGCACCTGCAGAGCCGCAACGAGGTCGCGGAGGTCCTCGCGCGTGAGCTGCGGGCCACAGGCGGGCAGCTCGTCCACGTCCGCGCGGCGATGGTCATCGGCGCGGGCAGCGCGTCGTTCGTGATGCTCCGCAGCCTCGTCGAACGGCTCCCCGCGATGGTCACGCCGCGGTGGATCGACACCCGCACGCAGCCCGTCGCGATCCGTGACGTCGCGCACACGCTGGCGGCGGCGGGGGAGCTGGAGGAGGTCCCCGACGAGGTCCAGCTCGGCGGCGCCGACGTGCTCACGTACCGCGAGATGATGCGCCGCTACGCCGAAGTCGCGGGCCTGCGGCGCCGTCCGGTGGTGAAGGTCCCGGTCCTCACGCCGGCGCTCTCCTCGTACTGGGTCGGGCTGGTCACCCCGATCGAGTGGGGCCTCGCGCGGCCGCTCGTGGAAGGCTTGAGCGCTGAGATGCTCGTCGACGACGCGCCGCCACCCGGGCTGAACGACCACCCACTGACCTTCGAGGAGGCCGTCCGTGAGGCTCTGGATCGCCCTGGCTAGCGTCGCGGCGCTGGCCGCCGCCGGCGTCCGCCGGCTGCTCAACCGCCCCAAGCGCGTCGCCCACGCGCTGATCGTCACCGCCGAGGACCACACGGTCTACGACGGCGAGGGCGCGGTGCGCTCGGTCCAGGAGGCCGACCTCATCCTCCCCACGCACGAGCTCGACGCGATCTGGTCTCCGCGCGACCTCGAGCGCCTCGCCCGCACGTACTGGCGCTGGCTGACGCGCGCGACGCTCGGCTTCGTGCAGGTCGACTACGCCGGCCAGGGGCGACAGGTCAAGGCGCTCGGGCTGATCCCGCTGCTGACGTTCCAGGAGCCCGAGTACGAGATGGACGACCACCGCGGCGTGGTGCGCTGGCGGATCGACCGGGGCGTCCTCGTCGCCGGCCGCGGCCGGGGCGGCGCGGGCTTCCTGGAGATCGACATCAGCCGCCGCCCGTCGCAGGACTACGCGGGCCAGTCGATCGCGCACGTCGAGGTCGAGGTCGCGAACTTCTACCCCACGCTCGCGTTCAGCCTCAGCCGCTGGTTCTACGAGAACACGCAGTCGCGCATCCACGTGATCGTCACGCACGGCTTCCTGCGCAACCTCGCGCGCCTGGACCTCGCCGAGTCGAAGGTCGGCCGGTTCCGCGACATCTCCGACCTGCCAGACCCGACGCCCAAGCCCGAGCGCGACCAGGCGAAGGCGACCGCGTGACCGGCGACTGGACCGGCATCGCCGACGCCGACGCGCACCTCGGGCGGCCCGTGCCGCTCCCGACGGTCGCGCTGCCGCTCACCCGCTGGGTGGAGGTCCATCCGGTGGGGCCGGAGGCGGTCGAGGTGGAGTGGAACCTGGACGACACGCGCCCCGGCGCACGCGGCCGGCTGGCGCTGTACGCAGGGACGGAGCCGGCGGAGGAGCGGCCGTGGCCGGTCGACCCCGCGGTGCTCGTGATCGGCGGCGCGCAGGCCGAGCACCGCTCGATCCCGCTCGACGAGGCCGAGCCGTCGCTCAAGCCCGCGCACGAGCTGCGCTGGCAGGCCGGCGGGCTGCACCTGCGGCTCACCGCGCAGGGGCCGTGGGAGCTCGACGACCTCCTCGCCATCGCCGCGTCCGTGCGCAGCTGACCGATAGGGTCAGGCCCGGATGGACCTGCGTCGACTGACGTGGCACGAGTACGTGGCGATCGCCGGCGGCCTGCTCCTCGCTGGAGGCATGTTCCTGCCCTGGTACCACGCCGAGAACTCGCGCACGGACATCAACGGCGTGCCCGGCCCGGGCGACTTCACGGGCTGGGAGGTCCACACCACGATGCGCTGGCTGCTGCTCGCCGCAGCGGTCGCGCCGCTCATCCTCGCGTACATCATCGTTCGCGGGCACAAGCTCTCGTGGGCGCGTGGGGAGATGACCGCGGTCGTCTCCATCGCCGCCCTCGGCCTCGTGGGCTACACCGGCATCCTCGACAAGCCCGGGACGGTGTCCGGGCTCGTGGGGCTGAAGTACGGATGGGTGGTCTCGATGGTCGGGATCGTCCTGATGCTGGGTGGCTCGGCGCTGCGCGCGTCCGAGGTGGAGCGGGCCCGCAAGCCTCCGGGAGTCCTCTGAACATGAACACGATCGAGCACCAGGTCTTCGAGGGAGCGCGGGAGGGCCGGCCGGACCGGAACCTCGCGCTCGAGCTCGTCCGCGTCACGGAGGCGGCCGCGCTGGCCGCCGCGCGGTGGGTCGGCATGGGCGACAAGAACGCCGCCGACGGCGCCGCGGTCGACGCGATGCGGATCGTCCTCGACACCGTGCAGATGGACGGCGTCGTCGTCATCGGCGAGGGCGAGAAGGACGAGGCGCCGATGCTCTACAACGGCGAGCAGATCGGCGACGGCACGCAGCCCGCCGTCGACATCGCCGTGGACCCGCTGGAGGGCACGACGCTGACGGCGAAGGGCATGCCGAACGCGCTCGCGGTCATCGGCCTGGCCGAGCGCGGCTCGATGTTCGACCCGGGCCCCTGCGTCTACATGACGAAGATGGCCGGCGGCCCGGAGATCGCGGACCTGCTCGACCTCGACCGCCCGCTCGCCGAGACCGTGCAGCTGGTGGCCAAGCGCCGCTCGTGCGACGTGCGCGACGTGATGGTCGTGGTGCTCGACCGCCCGCGCCACGAGGGCGCCATCAAGGAGATCCGCGACGCCGGCGCGCGCGTGCGGCTGATCTCCGACGGCGACGTCGCGGGCGCGATGCTGGCGGTGAGCGAGAACTCGCCCGTCGACCTGCTGTACGGCGTCGGCGGCACGCCGGAGGGCGTCATCTCCGCGTGCGCGCTGAAGTGCATGGGCGGCGAGATCGTCGGCCGCCTGTTCCCGCGCAACGACGAGGAGCGCACCGCCGCGCTGGAGCAGGGCTACGACCTCGAGAAGCAGCTCACCTCCAACGACCTCGTCAAGAGCGACGACTGCTTCTTCTCCGCCACCGGCGTGACCGACGGCGACGTCCTGCAGGGCGTCCGCTACAAGGGCACGACGTCGGCGACGACCGAGTCGCTCGTCATGCGCTCGCGCTCGGGCACCGTCCGCCGCATCGCCGCGACGCACGACCGCGCGAAGCTCCGCCAGCTCACCGGCGGCACCACGCAGCGCTACGGCTGATTGCTGCTCCAGCGCCTGCATCCCGACCCCGCCCCGGTCGACGCCGCGACGTACCTGCAGGACGTCGACTTCGGAGCGCTGGCGCCGCCCGAGCGGCCGTACGTCGTCGTGAACATGATCAGCTCGGTGGACGGGCGGGCGACGGTCGACGGGATCAGCGCGGGGCTCGGGGTGCCGGCCGACCAGGCGGTGTTCTTCGCGCTGCGCGGCGCGGTGGACGCCGTGCTGGCAGGGACCGGCACGCTCCGGGCCGAGCGGTACGGGCGGCTGATCAAGGACCCCGAGCGGCAGCGGCAGCGGGTCAGGCGGGGCCTGGAGCCCGAGCCGGTCGCGCTCGTCCTCAGCCGCAGCGGCGATGTCCCGCGCGACATCCCGCTCTTCCACGACGACGAGGCGCGCCCCGTCGTCTACACCGGCGCCGACGCCGACCCGCAGCACGCGCTGCGGCGGGTGCGCCGCGAGCACGGCGTCCGCTCCCTCCTGTGCGAGGGCGGGCCGACGCTCAACGCCTCGTTGCTGAGCGCCGGCCTGGTGGATGAGCTGTTCCTCACCCTCTCCCCGCAGGTCGTCGCGGGAACGGACGTGACGACCATCGTCGAAGGCCCCGGTCGCCCGGGGCCCTCGACGGACGTCCGCCTCGTGACGGTGCACGAGGCGGACGGGGCGCTCTTCCTGCGCTACCGGCTCACCTGACCGGCCGGCGCAGGAGGCCCGGACTCATGCCGCCGCGCGAGCCGGCCGCGGCAGCCGCCGGGCGAGCGCCGGAGGCAGGTACCAGTTCCAGTCGCCGAGCAGCTTCATCGTGGCCGGGAGCAGGACGCCCCGGACGATGGTCGCGTCGATCAGGACGGCGGCCGCGAGGCCCACGCCCATCTGCTTCATGTCGACGAAGCTCAGCGTCCCGAAGATCGCGAACACCGCGACCATCACCACCGCGGCGCTGGTCACGACGCTGGCGGTCGACTTGATGCCGTGCGCCACCGCCTGCTCGGACGACATCCCGTCGTCGTAGGCCTCCCGGATCCGGCTGAGGATGAACACGTGGTAGTCCATCGACAGGCCGAACAGGATCACGAACAGGAAGATCGGCAGCCAGCTCGTGATCGAGCCCTGCGACGCCGCGTCGACGCCCAGCAGGTCCGCGCCCACGCCGTGCTGGAAGACCAGCACGAGGATGCCGTAGGCCGCCGCGACCGACAGGAGGTTGAGGATGATCGCCTTGATCGGGATCACGATCGAGCGGAACTCGACCAGCAGCAGGAGGAAGGCCAGCGAGAGGACGAAGCCGAACACGACCGGCGCGGCCGCCTTCATCTCGTCGTTGAAGTCCTTCGAGCCCGCGGTCATGCCGGTCACGAGCGCCTCGTGCACGCCGGGCACGCCCTCGATCGTCTGCGGGATCACGGAGTCGCGCAGGGTCGCCAGCGCGGTGTTCGACTTGTCGTCGGTGCCGTTGCCCTGGATCGGGATGGAGATCGCCGCGACCTGCTTGTTCGGCGACACCTCGACGCTGATCGGCTCGTCCATCTGGCCCGTCGCGAGCGCGGTCTTCTGCAGCTCGGCGATCGCCTCCTGCACCCGCGGCGCGGTGACGTCGTCGGCCTCGACCACGACGACGGCCGGGATCTGCCCGCCGGGGAAGGCGGCCTGCATCTTGTCGTAGGTCTGCATGATCGGCAGGTCACGCGGCAGGTCGTCCACGCCCGAGTTGGCGGTGTGGATGCCGAAGGCGGGGATCGCCAGCGCGACGAGGATGCCGCCGGACAGCACGACCGACGCGACGGGGCGCTTGAGGACGCGCGTCAGGACGGCGTTCCACACCCGCGACTCGCCGTCGGCGCGGCGCAGCCGGTGCAGGAAGGGCACGCGGCCCTTGTCGACCTTGTTGCCGAGCGCGGCGAGCGTCGCCGGGAGCACGGTCAGCGAGCCGATCATCGCCACGGCGACGACGAGCATCGTGCCGACGGCGAAGGACGAGAAGACGGCGTTGCCGGTGAAGAACATGCCGGCCATCGCGACGAGCACGGTGAGGCCGGAGATCAGGACCGCGCGGCCGGAGGTCTCGGCGGCGATGTCGATCGCCGTCAGCCCGTCCGCGCCCTTGGCCTTCTCCTCGCGTTCACGCCGGACGTAGAAGAGCGCGTAGTCGACGCCGACCGCCATGCCGATCAGCAGCACCACGGAGGCGACCGCGTCGTCCACGGGCATCAGCTGCGAGGCCAGGCCCACGAGGCCCAGCGCGGCGCCGACCGACGACAGCGCGAGCAGCACCGGCACCGTCGCGGCGACCAGCGCGCCGAAGGCGACGATGAGGATGATCAGGGTGATCGGCAGGGAGAGGAACTCGGCCTGCTGGAAGTCGTCCTCGAAGCGCTCGCTCAGCGCCTTGTCGGCGGAGGCGTCGCCGAACTGCCCGATCGTGAGCTCGGGGTGCGCCGCGGCCGTCTTCTCGACCGCGGCCTCGATGGGCACGATCGCTTCCTCGGCCTCGTCGTCCTCCTTGCCGGGCAGCTTGAACTGCACGAGCATCGAACGACCATCAGCCGACGTCTCGGTGTCCTCGAGCGCGACGGTGTCGAACTTCTTGAGCGCCGCGCGCACGTCGGCGACGCCGGCCTCGACCGCCGTCTTGTCGCCGCTCTTGGACTGGACGAGGACCGACTCCTCGACCGCCTTGGGGTAGGCGTCGTCGTAGATCTTGTCGGCCCGCGCGGAGTCCCCCGACCCGGTGTCCTCGTCCTTGAGCGACTGCGTTCCGACGGCACCGCCGATGACGATCGCGACGATGACGAAGGCGAACCACCCGAGGATCGCCCGCTTCTTGTGCCGGGCGCTCCAGTGCCCGGCCCGGGCTGCGATGTTCTGCTTCCGTTCCATGGCAGTAAGACTCGACTTCGCCGAGCCCTACGGCCATGCGGGATGCTCCCGAGGAGGGGTGGGGTTGTCCCTACCGGGTCAGGTGTGGTGATCCGCTGCCGGCCAGGGGGCCAGGACGAGCAGGAACCTGGAGTCCTCGACCGCACGGACCTCGTGGCGCTCGTGCGGCTCCCAGTGCGCGACGAACCCGGTGCCGGCCGTCGTGGTCGATCCGTCGGCGTCGATCTCGAGCTTGCCGCTGAGGAGCACGAGCGTCGCGTGCTCGCGGACCTCGTGGTCCTGCAGCAGGTCGCCGCCCGGGAGGTTGACGGCGATGACGCGCTGCGCCCCCTCCTCGGAGATGAGCACCTGCGGCTTGTGCACTTCGACGTCGAGTGTGGTGAGGTCCCAGGACTTCATGTCCGCACGCTACCCCGACGGGCGTCCGGCGAACGGCACGGGGGTCTAGGGTGCTCCGCCTATGCGCATCGAGGGAGCAGGAGCAGTGGTGTTCGGCGGGGCTTCCGGCCTCGGCGGGGCGGCGGCGGCGGAGCTGGCGGCGCGCGGCGCGAAGGTCGTGATCGCGGACCTCAACGCCGAGCTCGGCGAGGAGCACGCGGCCGCGATCGGCGCGCGGTTCGTCAAGGCCGACGTCACCGAGCCGGCGGAGGTGGAGGCCGCGGTCGCCGCCGCGGCGGAGGCCGACGGCGGGCTGCGGATCGGGCTGAACTGCGCGGGCATCGGCTGGGCGGAGCGGATCGCGCACAAGCGCGGGCCGCACGCGCTGGAGCCGTTCGAGACGGTCATCCGCGTCAACCTGATCGGGACCTTCAACGCGCTCCGGTACGAGGCCGCGGCGATGTCGGCCAACGAGCCCAGCGAGGACGGCGAGCGCGGCGTGCTCATCAACACCGCCTCGATCGCGGCGTTCGACGGGCAGATCGGCCAGGTCGCCTACAGCGCGTCGAAGGGCGGCGTCGTCGGGCTGACGCTGCCGGCCGCGCGCGACCTGTCCGGCGTCGGCGTGCGCGTGAACACGATCGCGCCGGGGCTGTTCGACACGCCGCTGCTGGCGGGCCTGCCGGCGCCGGCGCGCAACGCGCTCGGCGAGTCGATCCCGTTCCCGTCCCGGCTCGGCCGCCCCGAGGAGTACGGCCGGCTCGCCGTCGCCATCGCCGAGAACGCGATGCTCAACGGCGAGACCATCCGCCTCGACGGCGCGCTGCGCATGGCGCCGCGCTAGGGGACGATGTTGTGGTTCCCCGCGAACACGTTCGCGGGGTCCCACGTCCGCTTCACCGCCCGCAGGCGCGCGAGCGTCTCCGGCGCGTACGGCACGGCGAGCCCGCCGCCGCGCGCGCGGTCGGCGACGTAGTTGGGCCACGCCGACGGGCGCGTGTGCTCGGCCAGCTCCGCCGCGGCCGCGCGCAGCCACGCGATGTTCGACGCGTCGTCGGCGGGGTCGAGCCACCCGCTGAGCAGCTGGTACGTCCAGCGCGCGTCGCGGTCGCCGAGCGCGGTCTGGTCCTCCGGCATGCGCCCGAACGCACCTCCCAGCGGCGAGAGGAGGATCGACGTCCCGGGCGTCAGCTCGCCGCCGAGCGCGCAGAGCGTGTCGATCGCGCCCGGGGTCAGCGCCGGGGTGACGCCGAACTTCAGGTAGGCGCGCAGGTCGAGCTGCGGCCCCTGCTCGAACGAGCGCTGCAGCTCGGTGTACGGGACCTCGCCGACGAGGTCGATCAGCGGCTCGCCCAGCGGGCGCAGGCGGCGCAGGCCGTACGGGGCGTCGACGGGGTCGCCCGCCCACAGCACGACGAGGCCGACGATCGGCTGCCCGTGCAGCGCCGCGGGGACGTACGGCATCGGCGGAGCGGTCGTCAGCGCGAGCGCCCCGCACAGCTCGTCGGGCGCGTCCTCCAGCGCGGCGGCGTAGGCGGCGACGACCTCGGCCGCGCGCTCGAACGGGTACGCGCGGAAGCCGCCGACGACCGTGGGGCCGAGCGGCATCGCGCGGAACGTCAGCTCGGTCACGACGCCGAAGTTCCCGCCACCGCCACGCAGGCCGTAGAAGAGGTCGGGGTTCTCGCTCGGGCTGGCGGTCACCTCGGCGCCGTCGGCGGTGACGACGCGCGCACAGGCGAGCGTGTCGGAGGCGAGGCCCATCGTGCGCTCGAGCCAGCCGCTCCCCGAGCCGGTCGTGAAGCCCGCGACGCCGACCGACGAGAAGCGCGCGCCGGTGAACGCGAGGCCGTGCTCCTGCGCGAACGCGTCGACCGCGGCCATCGTCGCCCCGCCGGCGACGGTGACGGTCATCGCCTGCGGGTCGACGCGGACCGCGTCGAGCCCGCGGACGTCGAGGACGAGCCCGTCCTGCACCGCCGAGTGGCCGGCGGCCGAGTGCCCGCCGCCGCGGACGGCGAGCTTCAGCCCGTGCTCCCGCGCGTGCGCGATCGCGGCCGCGACGTCGCCCGCGTCGGCGGCCCGGACGACCGCGGCCGGGCGCCGGTCGACCAGGGCGTTGTGGACCTTCCGGACGTCGTCGTACGACGCGTCACCGGGCCGGACGACCGCGCCGTTGACGTTGGGCCCGGCGGTGCCCGCCGCGGACTCGGGAGAGCTCATGCTCGCACCTTGCCCTCGGGGGACCCGTCATCGCATCGGGGAACCCCCCGGAGTTGGCCTGCCACCCCCCGCGTCCCGCGCCAGGGCGACGGCTTCCGCCCGATCGGCCGCGCCGATCTTCGCGAGGACGTTGGAGACGTGGTTGCGGACGGTCTTCGGGCTGAGCACGAGCGCGTCGGCGATGGCCGCGTTGGTGAGGCCGCGGCCGACGAGCTCGAGCACCTCGCGCTCGCGGTCGGTGAGGTCGGGGAACGGATCGGGCGCGCCGCCGCCGCTGGCGATCCGTGCGAGTGCCGCGGGGGCGACGTCGGCCCCGAGGAACGAGTGGCCGTGCGCGACCGCGTCGAGCGCCCGCGCGACGTCGTCGCGGCCGGCGCCCTTCACGAGGTAGCCGCGCGCGCCGGCCCGCAGCGCGGCGACGACCGACTGGTCGTCCTCCAGCATGGTCAGCACGAGCACCGCGGTCGGCAGGCTCTCGGCAACGATCGCGCGGGTGGCGTCGATGCCGTTGCGGCGCGGCATGTGGAGGTCCATCACGACGACGTCGGGGCGGAGCGCGCGGACCTGCTCGACCGCCTCCTCCCCGTCCGCGGCGGCGCCGACGACCTCCACGCCGGGAAGGCCGCCGAGCACCGCGGCGAGGCCCTCGCGGAACATCGGGTGGTCGTCGGCGACGACGACCCTCACGCGGGCAGCTCCGCCGCGACGCTCGTCCCGCCGCCGGCCGCGCGCGGGCCGACCGTCAGCCGGCCGCCCAGCTCGTCGGCGCGCTCGGCCATCGACGCCAGCCCGAGGCCGCGCCCGCGCGCCCCGTCCGGCGGGAGCCCGGCGCCGTCGTCCTCGACGCTGAGGAGCAGCACTCCGGAGCGCCGCTCCACCGTGACCTCGACCGCGTGCGCGCCCGCGTGCCGCGCGGCGTTGGCGAGCGCCTCGCGGACGATCCGGTAGGCCGCGACCTCGACCGCGGCGGGCAGCGCCCCGAGCGGGCCGCCGCGCACGTCCAGCCGCGCCCGCAGGCCCGCGCCGTCGAGCTGGGCGACCGCGGCGCCGAGCGCCGCCTCCAGCCCGAGGTCGGCCAGCGCGGCCGGACGCAGGTCGTGGACGATGCGCCGCACCTGGGCGAGCGTGTCGCGTGTGTGCGCCGCGAGCGCGCGCAGCTCTCCCTCGGCCGGGTTGCCCTCCGCGGCGGCGTCGAGCCGCAGCGCGAGCACGGCCAGCGACGGGCCGACCTCGTCGTGCAGGTCGGCGCGCAGCCGGCGGCGCTCCTCCTCGCGGGCGGAGACGAGCCGCTCGCGCGAGGCGCGCAGGTCGCCCACGAGCCGCTCGCCCAGCCAGCGGCCGTGGCGAAGCACCGCGGCCGTGACCGCCGCGGGGAGGACGAGCAGGGCGAGCGCCAGCGCGTAGGGCGCGACGTCGTGGTCGAGCTGGCCCGCCGCGAGCAGCACGGCCGCCACCGCGACCCCACCGCCGAACCACCGCAGCTGGCGCCGCTCGGCCCCGTCCGCACGGCGGACGCGGACGATCACCGACCACGCCGCGAGCCCGACGCACGGGATCGCCAGCAGGAGCAGCGGCGTGAGCGCGTCGGCGACCGCGGGCGCGCTCACCGGGTTCGCGACGTGCGGCGCGACGACCGGCTCGCCGAGGTCCTCCCACGGCGTGACGGCGAACCGCACCGTGCTGGCGAAGACGAGCACGGCGGTGAGCGGGAGCACCGCGCGCCACCGCGGACCGGGCAGGCGGCCGTCCGGGAAGAGGAGCACGAGGAGCGTCACGAGCAGCAGGTAGCCGGGCATCCACACCCACTGCGAGAGCCACTGCGCCCACCGGCCGGCCGGCAGGCCGTCGTCGGGGGCGGTGACGAGCGCGAGCACGGCGTACTCGCTCGTCGCGAGGGCCACCGCCAGCGTGGCGCCGACGGCGAGCGCGACCCAGCTCAGCCCGCTCGCCGGCTGGCGCACCGTGAGCAGCGCGCCGCAGGCGAGGAAGCCGAGCGCGCCGACGTTCGCGACCCGCCAGTCGCTCCCGTCGGGCAGCGCGGTCCCCGCGTTCACCGCCATCAGCACGAGCCCGGTCGCGGCGACCACGCCGGCCGCCACCGCGATCGCCAGCGCCACGGTGCGGGCGGCGGGACGGCGCACGCCGCTGCGCGAGGCGCGGCCGGCGGGCGGATCGAGGGCGGCGGAGGACATCGTCGGGTGCATCCTCGCCGCTCGCCGTCCCGGTTGTCACGGGACGCGGCGTCCCGCGCAGGTCGTGACGCGCGGCCGTTGCGGCCCGGGACGCCCGCCGCCGAGAGTCGGCGCCATGAGCACGATCGCCCTGCCCCACCCCACCAAGCTCCCGCTCCGCGTCCGCATCGCCGCGGGCATCGCCCTGCCGCTCGGCGTCATGAACTGCGCCGGCGCCGTCGTCTTCTGGGAGTGGTCCGTCTGGACGCCCATCGCCGTCGCCGCCGCGCTGCTCGGCGCGACGACGGTCGCCGCGGCGCTCGGCACGCTGCGCGGGCGTCCGCGCGCCGCGCTGCTGCTGCGCCGCGCGATGGCCGGCCAGCTCGCCTTCACCGCGCTGAAGATCGCCGGCTGGCAGGAGGTGGAGGCGATCCCGTTCGGCCTCGTCGCGCTCGCGGTGCTGACGCTGCTGCTGGCGACCGACGACTAGCGGCCGTCGTCGACGATCTCGTGCAGGAACCGCTCGGGCGCGTCGAGGAAGGCGCGCATGAGCCGCACGGG
This sequence comes from Parviterribacter multiflagellatus, assembly GCF_056863265.1. Lineage (NCBI taxonomy): Bacteria > Bacillati > Actinomycetota > Thermoleophilia > Solirubrobacterales > Parviterribacteraceae > Parviterribacter > Parviterribacter multiflagellatus. The sequence continues at coordinate 267,069 of NZ_JBXPIZ010000004.1, read as the reverse complement.
GTCCGCGGCGTCGTAGCGCACCTCGCTCGCGCCCCCGGCCCCCAGCTCGTAGATGCGGGCGCCGGGGAAGGCGAGCAGGATCGGCGAGTGCGTCGCGACGATGAACTGGGCGCCGTCCTTCGTCGCGTGGTGCATGACGCCGAGGAACGCGAGCGCGCTCGTGACGCTCAGCGCGGCCTCCGGCTCGTCGAGGACGTAGAGCCGCTCACCGCCGAAGCGCGACGACGCCAGCGCGAGGAACGACTCGCCGTGCGACTGCCGGTGCAGCGACACGCCGCCGTACGCGTCGACGAGGTCGTTCGCCTCCACGAGGTGCGCGAAGTTGAAGAACGACTCGGCCCGGAGGAAGAACTGCTCGCGCGGCTTGCACGGGCCGAGCTCGAAGTCGATCTCGTCCCCGAGCGGGTTGACGCCGCGCTGGCGGATGCCCATCTCGTCGCCGGTCGTCCCGCCCTGCGCGTCGAACCCGAGCGCGTACGCGAGCGCCTCGATCAACGTCGACTTCCCCGCGCCGTTGTCGCCGACGAGGAACGTCACCGGCGCGTCGAACCGCAGCCCCTCCAGCGCCCTGCACGGCCGGCAGGTCGAACGGCCACCCCTGCCAGGTCTGCTTGAGCCCGGCGGACAGCACGAACGGCCCGGGGCCGAAGGGGCGACGGTCGGGAGCGCGGCGGGCCACGCGCGGGAGCCTACGAGGCGGGCTGACGGCTGCGGCGGAGCAGCCAGGCGACAGCAGCGGCGACGGCCACGACGGCGAGCACGAGCACGACCTTCGACGCCCGCCCAACCGTGTCGGACACGTCCTCCCAGTTGGCGCCCAGCTGCCAGCCCAGCCCGATCAGCAGCGCGTTCCACGCCGCGCTCCCCGCGGCGGTGAGCAGGACGAACCGGCCGAGCGGCATGCGCATCGTGCCGGCGGGGATCGAGACGACGCTGCGGGCGAGCGGAACGACCCGCGCCCCGAGCACGACCCAGTCGCCCCAGCGCGCGAACCAGCCCTCGGCGCGGTCGAGGTCAGCGGCGCTCACGCGGAGGATCCCGCCCCAGCGGAGCACCAGCGGGCGGCCGCCCGCGCGGCCGACCGCGTAGAGGACGAGCGCACCGAGCACCGAGCCGGCGGTCGCGGCGAGCAGGACGGCGAGGAACGCGAGGTTGCCGGCGTGGACCTCGAAGCCGGCGAGCGGGAGGACGATCTCGGACGGGATCGGCGGGATGACGTTCTCGGCGAGCATCGCGGCCAGGACGCCCGGGTATCCGGCGTCGGTGACCGCGTCGCGGGCCATGTCGGCGAGCTGATCGAACACGCCCAGAACGTGCCGCGCAAGCGCCGCCGAGACATCGGCCGCGCGGGCGAACTTCGTGCCCGGCCGCCTCGCCCGCGCGGGCTACGGGATCGCCCCTAGGGACGGACGAGCCCGGTCTGGTAGGCGACGATCACGGCCTGCACGCGGTCGCGCGCGCCGAGCTTCTGCAGGATGCGCGCGACGTGCGACTTGACGGTCGCGTCCGAGACGACGAGCCGCTCTGCGATCTCCGCGTTCGTCCGGCCGCCGGCCAGCTCCACCAGCACCTCCCGCTCGCGCGCGGTCAGCGCGGCGAGCCGCGGGTCCTCCCCCTCCGCCGTCGTGCCGTTCGCGGGAAGGCGCTCGGCGAACGCGTCGAGCAGCCGCCGGGTGATCCGCGGCGCCACGACGGCGTTGCCGTCCGCGACGGCGCGGATCGCGCCGACGAGCTCGGCGGGCGGCACGTCCTTGAGCAGGAACCCGCTCGCCCCGGCCCGCAGAGCGCCGAACGCGTACTCGTCGAGGTCGAACGTGGTCAGCACGAGGATGCGCGCGCGGGCGCCCGCCGCGACGATGCGCCGCGTCGCCTCGATGCCGTCCACGCCGGGCATGCGGACGTCCATCACGACGACGTCGGGGTCGAGCGCGAGCGTCCGCTCGGCCGCCGCGGCGCCGTCGCCCGCGGTGGCGACGACCTCGATGTCGCCCTGCGCCTCCAGGATCATGCGGAAGCCCTCCAGCAGCAGCGGCTGGTCGTCGGCGAGGATCACGCGCGTCACGCGGCCGCCTCGAGCCGGGTGCGGACCCGCCAGCCGCCGCCGGGGCGCGGGCCGGCCTCCAGCCGCGCGCCGTGGGCCTGGATGCGCTCGCGCATGCCGCTCAGGCCGTGGCCCTGACCGGCTGCCCCGGGTGCTCCGGACGCGCCGTCGTCGACGACCTCGACCGCCACGCCGGTCGCGTCGTAGGCGAGCGTGACCTCGGCGCGCGACGCGCCGCGGGCGTGCTTGAGCGTGTTGGTCAGCGCCTCCTGCACGACGCGGAAGAGCGTGAGCTCGGCGGCCGGGCCGAGCGGGAGCGGCGTGCCGGCGCGGGTGAGCTCCGCCTGCAGGCCGGCGCGGCGGACGTCCTCCAGCAGCGCGTCGAGGTCCGCGAGGCCCGGCTGCGGCGCGAGCGGCCCGGTGCCGTCCGGCTCGCGCAGGTAGCCGATGACGCGGCGCATCTCGGCCAGCGAGCGGCGGCCGGTCGTCGCCACGCCCTCCATCGCGCGGTCGGCGCGCTCGGGATCGGCCCCGGCGGTGAGCCGGGCGCCGTCGGCGAGCGCGACCATCACCGTGAGGCTGTGCGCCACGACGTCGTGCAGCTCGCGTGCGATGCGTTCCCGCTCGCCGGCGACCGCCCGCCCCAGCGCGGCCGCGGCCGCGGCGCGACGGGCCCGGATCGCGACCGCGGTCGCCACCGTCGCGGCGACCATCGCGGTCAGCGCGACGATCGACAACGCCACGGTGTCGTCCGCGGCGAGCCCCGCGAGGACCGCGCCCAGCTGCGCGGCGGCGACGGCCGCCACGACCAGCGCGCGGCGCGGCTCCGCGACGACGACCGTGTAGAGCGCGACGAGCACCGCCGCGTTCGCCGTCGTGCCCTCCATCACCAGCCACTGGCCGAACGAGACGGCGGCGATGGTCGCGAAGACCGCGAACGGCGCGCGCCGCCGCAGCACGAGCGGGAGCACGAGCCCGGCCAGCACCAGCCACCCGAGCAGCGGCTCGTCCGTGCTCTCGCCGAGGTCGGTGACCGACGCGGCAGCGAGCGCCGCGGCGAGCAGGGCGTCGACCGCGAGCGGATGCCCCCTCGCCCACGAGGAGACGCGGCTGGGCAGCGAGCGGGTCGGCATGCCGACCAGGATGCCAACCGCGGCGAGCGGCTCACCGGCGTCGCGCCGACAAGCGGCAACGCGGGTGAGGAGGCCCGGGCGTCCGGGCCTCCTCGCGACGCGGCGCTAGTTGAGGCGCTCCACGATCATCGCCATGCCCATGCCACCGGCGACGCACATCGACTCGATCCCGTAGGTCTTGTCGAGCGTCTCGAGGTCGTTGAGCAGCGTGGTCATGATGCGGGCGCCCGTCATGCCGAACGGGTGACCGAGGGCGATCGCGCCGCCGAAGGGGTTGAGCTTCTCCTCCGGGATGCCGAGCTCGTCCTTGCACGGGACGATCTGGGCCGCGAACGCCTCGTTGATCTCGACGACGTCGATGTCGTCGATCGTCATGCCGGCCTGCTTGAGCACGGCCTGGATCGCCGGGATCGGGCCGAGGCCCATGATCTCCGGGCGGATCGCCGAGACCGACGACGCGACGATCCGCGCGCGCGGCTTGAGGCCCAGCGCCTCCGCCTTCTCGGCGCTCATCACGAGCGTCGCGGCCGCGCCGTCGTTGAGCGGGCACGCGTTGCCCGCCGTCACCGTGCCGTCCTCCTTGAAGACCGGCCGCAGCGAGGAGAGCTTCTCCAGCGTCGTGCCCGGGCGCGGGCCGTCGTCCTTCGTCACCACGGTGCCGTCGGGCAGCGTGACCGGGACGATCTCCTTGTCGAAGTGCCCGCTCTCCTGCGCGTCGACCGCGCGGTTCTGCGAGATGACCGCCCACTCGTCCTGCGCCTCGCGGCTGACGTTGCAGCGCTCCGCCACGTTCTCGGCGGTGAGGCCCATCGGGATGTAGACGTTGTACTTCGACTCGGGCGAGCCGTCGAGCTGCGGGTGGAACGGCACGTGCGCGCCGCTCGCGCGGGACACCGCCTCCGAGCCGCCGGCGATGTACTGGTCGCCCTCGCCCGCCTTGATCGCGTGGTAGGCCATGCGGATCGTCTGCAGCGAGCTCGAGCAGAAGCGGTTGAGCGTCACGCCCGGGACGTGATGGTCGATCCCGGCGATGAGCGCCGCGTTGCGGCCGAGGTTGTACCCCTGCTCGCCCTCCTGGGCCGCGGCGCCCCACATGACGTCCACGGTCTCGGAGAAGTTCACGCCCGGGTTGCGCTCCTGGAGCGCCTTGAGCGGGACGGCGGCGAGGTCGTCGGCACGCACGTCCTTGAGCGACCCCTTGACCGCGCGGCCGATGGGCGTGCGGACGGCGTCGACGATGACGGCCTCAGGCATAGGACAGGACTCCTTGTGAGAACCCCGGCGTCGCACTCGCGGGGCGGTTTATCCCCCCGACGTCGCACTCGCGGGGGCCGTTCTCCTACAGCGTACACCCGCAGTTGACTCGCGAGTCAACGGAGCGCGGCGACGACCTCCGCAGCCGCGCGCTCGCCCGTCTCCACCGCCCCGTTGAGGTAGCCCTGGAAGTCCACCGACGTGTGCTCGCCCGCGAAGTGGCACGTGCCGAGCCGGCCTTCGGGCTCGCGCTCGACCCCGGCGAACCTCGTGTACTGGCCGACCTTCCAGTACGAGTACGAGCCCTTCGTCCACGGGTGCCCAGGCCAGAAGTCGACCGTCGCGCGGCCGCTCCACGCCTGCGTGATGCCGGGCAGCACGGGTTCGAGCTGGCCGAGGAACTGCTGCGCCCGCTCCGCCGGCGTGCCGGTGCCGAAGCTCGCGCCGATCGTCCCGCCCGTGTAGTCGACGAGGATGCCGCTCGCCCCGGCCTGCCCGCGGCTGACCTCCCACGTGTTCTGGAAGCCGGTGTCCGCGGTCGTGTCGCCGTTGTTGCCGAGCGCCGCCCAGTGGCGGCGGGTGAAGCCGACGTTGAGCTTCGAGTTCGTGCCCATGCCCTGCTCGGCGATCGCGGTCCGCTTGAGCGCCTTGAAGCCGGCCTTCGAGATGTCCACCGACGCGCGCAGGATCGAGAACGGGAGCGCCAGGACGACGCGGTCGGCGGTCACGACGGCGCCGTTCGCGAAGCCGAGGCGGTACGTCCCGTCCGCGTTCTCGCGGACGTCCGTGAGCGCGTGCCCGCGCCGGATGCGCGCCTCCCCGATCGCCGCGGCCATGCCCGCGGGGATCTGGTCGTTGCCGCCGCGCACGTGGTACTTCTCGTTCGAGGGCCCGAAGAGCCGCAGCTGCCCCTGGCCGGAGTAGCCGATCAGGTAGAGGAAGTTCAGGGCGCTCTGGTCGGCGATCTCGGCGCCGTACTCGATCGTGTAGGCGATGTCGAGCAGCTGCCCGAGCTTCGACGACAGGCCGCCCGGGACGTACGCGCCGATCCAGTCCGCGATCGACATCCGATCGAGCTCGCGGCCGCGCGGCGTGGAGGTGCCGTCGTACAGCGTCGGGTAGCTCGCGGCGCTGACGTCCTTGTGGATCTGCTGCCAGATCGCCTTGAGGTCGGTCGTCGCCTGCGCGTACGTGTACGGCTGGCCGTCGAACCGGTAGAACGGCTCGGTCCCGTTCGGCTCGGCGCTCAGGAGGTTGTCGAGCCGCAGCCCGAGCTGCTGCGCGAGCTGGCGGATCGCCGTGTGCCCCTGGTCGATCAGCTCGCCGCCGTGCTCGGCGACCTGGCCGTCGGCGAACGCGCCGCGGATCGACCAGCAGCGGCCGCCCAGCCGGTCGCTGGCCTCGTAGACCGTCGCGGCGTGCCCGGCCTGCCGCAGCCGGTAGGCCGCGGTCAGCCCGGCGAGCCCGCCGCCGACGACCGCGATGCGCGGGGCAGTCGCGGCCTGCGCGACCGGGGCCCAGCGCGGGGCGACCGCCGCCGCGGCGGCCAAGGCGCCGGCCTGCAGCACCTGCCTGCGTGTCGGCGCCGCCTCGGCGGCGGCCTCCTGCAGACGACCCATCAACGGCGTGCGCGCCATGTCCTCGCTCCTCCTCCGGGAACTCGAGACCTGGCGCGCACGCTAGTCGTTGACGGTGGTCCGGTGGGGCCAACCTGGCGCGGCCGCGTGGGCCGCGCCGTCCTACGCCGCGGCGGCGGGCTGCGGCGCGTCGCGCTGCTCGACCTCGAGCACGATCGCCCCGTCCTCGCCCGCGCGGGCCACGACGCGGCTGCCCTCGACGACGCGGCCGTCGAGGATCGCGCGGGTCAGCTCCTTCTCGAGCGTCCGGCGCAGGTGGCGCTTGAGCGGGCGGGCGCCGAAGTCGGCGTCGAAGCCCTCGCGCGCCAGCCGGGCCACGAGGTCGTGCTCGACCTCCAGCTCGACGCCGCGCTCGGCCCGCAGCCGCTCGGCGATCTTGCCGACCATCACCTCCGCGATCCGCTCGACGTGCTGCTCGGACAGCGCCTCGAACGTCACGATCTCGTCGATCCGGTTGAGGAACTCGGGCAGGAACGCGGCCTTCGCGGCGGCGCGCATCCGGTCCTCGTCCGCGGACGTGTCGTCCGCCGCGGTGAAGCCCAGGCCGCGCTTCTTCGCGCCGCCCGCGCCCAGGTTCGACGTCATCACGACGACCGTGTTGGTGAAGTCGACCGTCCGGCCCTCACCGTCGGTGAGCCGCCCGTCGTCCATCAGCTGGAGCAGGACGTTCCACACCTCGGGGTGCGCCTTCTCGATCTCGTCGAGCAGCACGACGCTGTAGGGCCGGCGCCGCACGGGCTCGGTGAGCTGGCCGCCCTCGCCGTACCCGACGTAGCCGGGCGGCGAGCCGATCAGCCGCGCGACCGTGTGCGGCTCGCGGAACTCGGACATGTCGATGCGGACGAGCGCCTTCTCGGTGGCGAACAGCCGCTCGCTCAGCGCCTTCACCAGCTCCGTCTTGCCGACGCCGGTCGGGCCCAGGAAGAGGAACGTGCCGAGCGGCTGGTCCTCGTCGGCCAGGCCCACGCGGGCGCGGCGGATGGCGTCGGAGACGAGCTCGACCGCGGCGTCCTGGCCGACGACCCGCTGGTGCAGGTCGGCCTCCAGCTCGCTGAGGCGCTCCAGCTCCCCGGCGACCAGCTCGCCGACCGGGATGCCGGTGCGCGCCGCGACCACCGCGGCCACGTCACGCTCGTCGACGACCCGCTCGACCGGCTTGCTCGCCTCGTCGGCGGGCACGCCGAGCGCCTCCAGACGGGACTCGAAGCCCTCGATCGCGAGCTTCAGCTCGGCCGCGCGCTCGTACTCCTCGTTCTGGACGGCCCGCTCCTTCGCGGCCCGGGCCTCGTCGAGCGCGCGCCGGATGCCGGCGGCCTCGTCGTCGCCCGCGCCGCCGCTCAGGCGGACGCGCGCGGCGGCCTGGTCCATCAGGTCGATCGCCTTGTCGGGCAGCTGGTACTCGGTGACGTAGCGCTCGGACAGCCGCACGGCCGCCTCGACCGCCGCGTCGGTGATCGTCGCCTCGTGGTGCGCCTCGTACGCCGCGCGCAGGCCCTGCAGGATCGCGATCGCCTCGTCGGTCGAGGGCTCCTCGACCATCACGGGGCTGAACCGGCGGGCGAGCGCGCCGTCACGCTCGATCTTGCGGTACTCGGCCAGCGTGGTGGCGCCGACCATCCGCAGCTCACCGCGGGCGAGCATCGGCTTGAGCATGTTCGCGGCGTCCATCCCGCCCTCGGCGTTGCCGGCGCCGAGCACGGTGTGGATCTCGTCGATGAAGAGCACGATGCGGCCCTCGGACTCGACCACCTCGGCCAGCGCCTTCTTCAGCCGATCCTCGAACTGGCCGCGGTACTGGCTGCCGGCGACCATGCCGGCGAGGTCGAGCGCCACGATGCGCGCGCCGCGCAGCGTGTCCGGGACGTCGTCGCTCGCGACGCGCAGGGCCAGGCCCTCCGCGATCGCGGTCTTGCCGACGCCGGCCTCGCCGATCAGCACGGCGTTGTTCTTGCGCCGGCGGGCGAGGATCTCGACGGTCTGCTCGATCTCGGCGTCGCGGCCGATCACCGGATCGATGCGGCCCTCGCGGGCGTCGCCGGTGAGGTCGCGGCCGAACTCGTCGAGAGCTGGCGTCTTGGAGCCGGCGTCGGCCGCACCCTCCGCCTGCTCACCGCGCGCAGCGCCGAACGGGCCCGGCTGGAAGCCGCCGGCCACACCGGCACGCGCCTGGAGCTCGGCTGCGTGCTGCTCGCACAGCGCGATCTCGCGCCGCACGCCCTGGTTCACGACCTGCATGCGGACCGCCGCAGGACGGCCACACGCGGTGCAGAAGATCTCAGTCACGCGGACTAAGATATCACGCAGTAGTTGCGCATGCACCTACCGTGCCCGACAGCACGCACCGCACCGGCGGATGTCAGGCGCTGGTCGGCCAGCGGGGTGCGCCGAGCTCACGGGAGACACCGCGGGCGGCCTCCGAGACGGCGGTGACCAGCCCCTTGCGGGGCCCGCGCGGAAGGATCCGGTCGGTGTCGCCGACGACGCCGATCGCGCCGACGCCGTGGCCGGCGTGGTCGAAGATCGGCGCCGCCACGCTGGCCTCGCCGAGGACCGCCTCGTCGCGCTCGCGCGCGATGCCGCGAGCCCGGATCGCCGCCAGCTCCTCGCGCAGCGCGCGCGCCGAGAGGGTCCTCCCGGTGAGCTTCGGCAGGCCCGCGGCGACGAGGTCCTCGACGACCTCCTCGGACGCGTAGGCGAGCATCGCCTTGCCGAGCGCGGACGCGTGGGCCGGCAGCTGCGCGCCGACCTCGAGGATCTGCAGCGTGTCGTCCGGCCGGAACACGTGGTGGACGACGACCACGCTGGCACCGTGCAGCACGCCCACGCGCACGGCCGCGTCCGCGCGCGCGGCGAGCCGCTCAGCGTGCTGCAGCGAGCGCGCGCGCAGCTCGTTGAGATCGAGGTACGAGTTGCCGAGCTGCAGCAGCCCCGCGCCGAGCTGGTACTTGTCCGTGTCGCGGTCCTGCTCGACGAAGCCGTGCGCCTGGAGCGTCTGGAGCAGCCCGTGGACGGTCGGTGCGGCGAGGTCGAGCCGCTGCGCGATCTCCGACACCCCCAGCCGCCGCGGCCCGCTGGCGAGGATCTTCAGGATGCGCGCGGCGCGGTCGACCGACTGGATCGTGCCGCGCTTCGCCGTGCGGGGCCGCGCGCCCGAGGACCGTTCATTCGGCATTGTCGAATGTCCTTCGAGGATGTACGCTGCGCACGTGGTCGGGATCGTAGTCGTGTCGCACAGCGAGGACCTCGCCCGGGGAGTCGTCGAGCTGGCCGGCCAGATGGCCGGTCCCGAGCTGCGGATCCGGGCGGCCGGTGGCGGGCCCGAGGGCTCGCTCGGCACGTCCGAGGAGCTCGTCCGCGAGGCGATCGCCGCCGCCGACACGGGCGACGGCGTGCTCGTGCTCGGGGACCTGGGCAGCGCGATCCTGACCATCCGGAGCGTGCTCGAGGACGCGGGCGCCGACGGGAACGGCAACGGCCACGCGACCCTCGCCGACGCGCCCCTCGTGGAGGGTGCCGTGGCGGCGGCCGTCGTGGCCTCGATGGGCAGCCCACTGCCCGACGTCGTCCGCGCAGCCGAGGAGGCACGTGATGCCCGCAAGCTCTGAGACCCTGGTGACGCTCCCCGCGGAGGTCGACCTGCACGCCCGGCCCGCCGCGCAGTTCGTCAAGGCCGCGATGGGCTTCGACGCGCGGATCGAGGTGGAGGCCGGCGGCCGCGTCGCCGACGCGAAGAGCCTGCTCGCGGTGCTCGGTCTCGGCGCCCGCCGCGGCACCGACCTGCGGCTGCGCGCCGACGGCGACGACGCCGAGCCCGCGCTCGACGCGCTGAGCGCGCTCGTCGCCGCGCTCACCGAGTAGCGCGGGCTCATCGCGCCGCGACCGGCTCGGCCGGCGCCTCGCCGCGCTCGATCGCGCGCAGGCGCGCGGCCACCGGCGCCACGAGCGCCTCGACCTCGTCGGCCGAGGCCGCCGCCAGCGCCTGCCGGGCCAGGCGCGCGGCCTGCCCTCGATCGAGCGCGCGGATCCACGCGCGGACGGTCCCGACGCGGGCGGCCCCGACGCTCAGCTCGGCGACGCCCAGGCCGACCAGCAGCGGGCACAGCACCGGATCGGAGGCCGCCTCGCCGCAGACCTCGAGCGGCACCGCGGCGTGCGCCGCCGCGGCCGCGGTCGCCGCGACGTGGCGGAGCACCCGGGGATCGTGCGCGACAGCGGCGCCCGCCGCGAAGCGGTCGACCCCGAGCGTCGAGGCGGTGAGGTCGTTGGTCCCGATCGAGAGGAAGTCCGAGCGCGCGGCGAGCGCGGCGGCGTGTGCAGCGGCTTCGGGCGTCTCGACCATCGCGCCGACGGGGAGGTCCGCGCCCGCCGGCAGGAGCGCCCGGACCGCGTCGACCTGCTCGGGCGCCGAGACGAGCGGCACCAGCACGCGCACCGCCGCGTCGCCGCGAGCGTCCACGAGCCCGGCGAGCTGGGCCCGCAGCGCGTCGGGATGAGCGAGCAGCAGCTCGATGCCGCGCAGCGGCGTCCCGCGCAGGAAGGGCGGCACCTTGTCGCCGCCGAAGTCGAGCACGCGCACGGTCACCGGCAGGCCGTCAAGCTGCCGCAGGATCGGGCCGAGCGCGCGGCGGTGCGCCGCCTGGTCCGGCCACGCGGGGGCGTCCAGCAGCGCCAGCTCTGTGCGGAGCAGCCCAACGCCCTCCGCCCCGGCCGCCAGCGCGACCGGGACCTCGGGCGCGGCGGCGACGTTCGCGAGGACCGCGATCGGGTGACCGTCGCGGGTGACGGCGGGCAGGTCCCGCTCCGCCGCGGCGCGTTGGCGCAGCGCGCGGCGACGGTCCGCCGCGGCATGCGCGGCCGCCACGCGCGCGTGCGCCGGGGCCAGGACAGCGATCCCGGCGTCGCCGTCGACGACGAGCTCCGCCCCGGCGCCCACGCGCAGGACGGCGTCCCCGAGGCCGGTGACCATCGGCAGGCCGAGCGACCGAGCGACGATGGCGGCGTGCGCCGTCGCGCCGCCCGCGGCGAGCGCGAACCCGCCGGCGACCTCGGCCACGTCGGCCACGTCGGCCGGGCCGAGGTCGCGCGCGACGACCACCGCGCCGGGAGGGGGCGCGGTGTCCGTGGAAGCGGTGGCGGCCAGCCACCGCGCCGCTCGCCGCCCGACGCTGCGCACGTCGTCGGCCCGCTGGGCGAGCATGGGGTCGTCGAGCGCGGCCAGGATCGCCGCCTGCTCCGCGCTCCCGGCCAGGACCGCCGCGGCAGCGGTACGTCCGTGGGCCGTCACGTGTGCCGCGACGGCCGCCGCGAGCATCGGGTCGCGAGCCATCATCGCGCCCGCCTCGACCATCGCGGCATCGTCCTCGCGACCGTCCGCCGCAAGCCGCTCGGCGACGGCGTCGAGCTCGGCCGCCGCGGCCGCGAGCCCCTCGGCGGCGCGTGCCGCCTCCGCCGCGCGCGCCGCCTCCGCCACGGCCCCGGGTGCGTCGTCGACGAGCGGGTCGAGCAGCCAGGCCGGCCCCGCGACGGCGCCGGGGGACGCGGGGCGGCCGGCGAGTTGCCGCTCGCCCATCACGCCGCCAGCGTCGCGTGCAGCGCACGCAGCAGCAGCGCCGCCGACGTCGCGCCGGGATCCTGATGGCCGATCGAGCGCTCGCCCAGGTAAGAGGCCCTGCCCTTGCGCGCCTGCAGCGGCGTGGTGTCCCGCGCGCCCTCCTCGGCCGCGGACGCGGCGGCGTCGACCGCCGCGGCCAGCGGCCGGCCCTCGCCGGCCGCCGCGCGCAGCGCCGCGGCCGCGGGCACCAGCGCGTCCAGCATCGTCTTGTCGCCCGGCGCCGCGGCACCGAGGTCGACGATCCCCGCGATGCCGGCGTCCAGCGCGTCCGCCAGCGCCAGCGCGTCCACCGTCTCCCGGTCGCCGAGCGCCCGGCCGGCGCGCCGCAAGGCCTGTCCGTAGAGGGGGCCGCTCGCCCCACCGACCGTCGAGACCAGCGTCTTGCCGGCGAGGATCAGCAGCTTGCCGGGGGGCTGGCCCTCGACGCCGTCGCCGCCGAGCGCCTTGCCGACCGCGGTGAAGCCGCGATCCATGTTCGTCCCGTGATCGCCGTCGCCGATCGCGGCGTCGAGCTGGGTCAGATGGTCGCGCTCGGCGCGGACCGCCGCCTCGACGGCGGACATCCAGGCGGTCACGGCGGCGGCGTCCATCGCGGTGGCGGCGATCATCTCAGACGCCCCAGCGGAGGGCAGGCGTGTGCACCGGGGCGTCCCACAGCGCGGTCAGCTCCTCGTCCAGCTCCAGGAGGCTGAGCGACGCACCGGCCATCTCGAGCGACGTGATGTACGGACCCACGAGGCGGCGCTCGACGCGGAGGCCCGCGTCCGCCAGCGCCCGCTCGATCTCGCCGTGCAGGAGGTACAGCTCGAGCAGCGGCGTGCCGCCCAGCGCGTTCACGAACGCCAGCACGGGGGTGCCGCTCGCGAGCGGGCGGTCGGAGAGCACGGCCTCGACCATCTCGGCGGCGATCTCGCGCGCGGTCACGAGCTTCTCGCGCCGGCGTCCCGGCTCGCCGTGGATGCCGACGCCGACCTCCATCTCGCCGGCGGGCAGGTCGAAGATCGGCGCGCCCGCGGCGGGCGGCGTGCAGGACGAGAGCGCGACGCCGAACGAGCGGGTCCGCTCGTTGACCCGCCGGGCGACCGCGGCGACCGCCGCCACGTCGTCGCCGCGCTCGGCGGCCGCGCCGCTGATCTTCTCGGCCAGGACCGTCGCACCGACCCCGCGGCGACCGGCCGTGTAGAGGGAGTCCTTGACGGCGACATCGTCGTCGAGCAGCACGGACTCGACCGCGATCCCCTCGTCCGCGGCGTCCTCGGCCGCGAGCTTGAAGTTCATCACGTCGCCCGTGTAGTTCTTGACGAGGTGCACGACGCCCGCGCCACCGTCGACCGCCTTGGTCGCGGCGAGCATCTGCTCGGGCACCGGGGACGTGAAGACCTCCCCGGGGCAGGCCGCGTCGAGCATGCCGCGCCCGACGAAGCCGGCGTGGAGCGGCTCGTGCCCCGAGCCGCCGCCCGAGACGAGCGCGACCTTCCCCTCCCGGGGCGCCCCGACACGCGCGACGAAGCCCTGCGCGGCGTCGTAGCGGACCAGATCCCCGTGCGCGAGCGCGAGCCCTTGCACCGACTCGGTGACGACGTTCGCGGGGTCGTTCAGGAACTTGCGCATCGGCGCGGTGGTGGCAGCTGCCATGTCGTTCTCCTCTTGCCTAGACCGTCGGCGCGGGCGTGGTGTCGGGCGTCGTGACCGCCTCGCGGATCGGGCGCGCCGTCTTGCGTGGCGTTGTCAGGTAGTCGTACGTCACGGCGGCGAGCGCACCGCCGACGAGCGCGGGCAGGACGTAGACCGGGATGAGCTGCGCCCACTGCGTCGGGCCGTCGCCGATCGCGGAGATCAGCTCGGGGCCGAACGCGCGCGCCGGGTTGAGCGACGCGCCGGTGATCGGCCCGACGACCATGATGATCGCCACGACGACGCCACCGATGACGACGCCCGCGAACTCGCTGGGCGAACGGCCGTCGACGATCCCGAGGACGGCGAAGACGAGGATGGCGGTGCCGATGCCCTCCGCGAAGATCGCCGAGGCCCACGTCGTGGTGTCCTCGTTGAACGACGTCATGCCCATCCCGAGGTCGATCGCCGCGCCCGCGAACACCGCCCAGATCGCCAGCGCGCCGAGCACCGCGCCGACGACCTGCGCGCCGACGTACGCGGGCACCTCGCGCCACGGGAACCGGCGCGTGACGGCGAGCGCGAACGTCACCGCTGGGTTGATGTGGCAGCCCGACACCTTGCCGATCGCGTACACGAGGGCCGTGATGACGAGCCCGAACGCGAACGAGATGCCGAGCAGATCCGCGCCGGTGATCGCCGGCGTGCTGTCGCCCGCCAGTTGGAGCGTCGCGACGACGGAACCGGGACCGACGAGCACGAGCAGCGCCGTGCCGAGCGTCTCGGCCAGCGCGCGCTGGGACAGCGAGTGTTCCTCCACCTTGCCCTCCTTGGGCCGACCCGCATTCGACAATGTCGAATGTCGTTACGGCCGCGACCGTACTCCCGCCTCGCGGAGGTGTCAAGCGAAGCCGGGTGCGGACGCGCACCCGTGCCGTTCTCAGGCGACCGGCTCGACCGTCGCGGCGATCTGGTCCGCCAGGGGCGCGCGGGCGGCGATCGACCAGCGACCGGTCTCGAGCGCGACGCCGCCTGCCTCGGCGACGAGGAGGGCGCCGGGGCGCCAGTCCCACGCCAGCGCGTCGTACTGCGTCCACGCGTGGAGGCGGCCGGCGGCCGTCCAGGCCAGCTCGAGCGAGCCGGAGCCGAGCGCACGCAGGGTGCCGGTCGCGTCGACGAGGCGCTTGGCGCCGTCCGGGACGGCGCCGGGGTGGACGTAGAGCGAGCTGACGGCGTCGCCGAGCCGCTCCGGGCCGGCGACCTGCAGGCGCTCGCGCGAGCCGTCGCCGCGGACGACCCACGCGCCCTCGCCGCGGGCGGCGCAGAAGAGCTCGTCGCGCGACGGGTCGAGGACCGCGCTCGCCAGCCGCTCCCCATCCGCGTCCGTCAGCGACACCGCGGTGCACCAGACGGGAATGCCGAGCGTGTAGTTGAGCGTCCCGTCGAGCGCGTCGACCGTCCACTGGCGCGCGCCGTCCGCGTTCGACCCCTCCTCGGCGAGGATCCCGTCGTCCGGCCGCTCGCGAGCGATGACCGCGACCGCCGCGGCCTCGGCCGCCACGTCCGCCTCGGTCACGACGTCGGTCGGCGCGGACTTGAACCCGACGCTCACCCGGCCGTGCTTGTCGAGCAGCACCGGGCCCGCGGCTCGCACGGCCGCGACGGCGACCTCCAGATCGGAGCTCAAAGCCCGAGGTCGCGCACGCCGAGCTCGTCGGCGCCGAGGTGGTGGGCCAGCTCGTGGCGGACCGTGATCGTGACCTGCTCGCGCAGCAGCTCCGGGTCGTGCCCGAAGTCGCGGCGGAGGGTGTCGCGGAAGATGATGATCTGGTCCGGGAAGTTGTCGCGGGACACGCCGTCGCCGCGGTACAGGCCGTACGCGCGGTGGCGGCGGCCGTCGTCGGAGATGACGACGCCGACGTTGCGGCGCAGCGCCTCCTGGAGCAGGTCGGGGAGCTCGTCGAGCGCCTCGCGAACCAGCTCCTCGAAGTCCTCGTCGTTGAGCGGGTCGAGCTCGAGGAACTCCATCTCGTCGGGCTCGGCCGCGAGGCCCTCGCGGGCCAGGCGCTCGGAGCGCTCGACGATGCGGTCGAACTCCGCCTCGGACTCGGGCTCCCGCCAGTCGGCCATCCGCAGGCCGATCGCCATCATCCCGCCGCCGATCACCGCCGCGCCGAGGAAGATCAGCGCGGCCGTCTCCAGCAGGCGGATCGGGAACGAGGTGTGGAAGCCCTGCAGCAGCGCGATCGCCGACAGCGCGACGGAGAGCGCGACGACTGCGGCGAACGCGATGCGGCGGAGCGGGGGCATGGCTAGCTCGGGCTCCTCACGCCATCGTCCTCGAGATGACCATGCGCTGGATCTCGTTCGTGCCCTCGTAGATCTGGGTGATCTTCGCGTCGCGCATCATCCGCTCCAAGGGGTACTCGGTCACGTAGCCGTACCCGCCGAGCACCTGCACGGCCTCGACGGTGACGCGCATCGCGTTGTCGGACGCGATGAGCTTGGCCATCGACGAGTACTTGGCCAGCTGCGGGTCGTTGCGGTCGGCCAGCGCGCACGCCTTGTAGAGCAGCTCGCGCGCGGCGGCGGTGCCCGCCTCCATGTCGGCGAGCTTGAACGCGATCGCCTGGTGCTGGTTGATCGGCTTGCCGAACGTGACCCGCTCGCGCGCGTAGCTGGCGGCGTAGTCGGTCGCGCCCTGGGCGATGCCAACCGCCTGCGCGGCGGCGCCGAGGCGCGTGCGCTCCAGCGTCCCGAGCGCGACGTGCATGCCCTTGTGGACCTCGCCGATGATGTTCTCCGACGGCACCCGCACGTCCTCGAGCACCGGCGAGCCGGTCGGCGAGGAGCGGATGCCGAGCTTGTGCTCGAGCTTGCCGGTGGAGAAGCCGGGCCGGTCGGCCTCGACGACGAACGCCGTGGTGCGGCGCTTCTCGCGGTCGGTGGTGGCGAAGACGACGTAGAAGTCCGCGATGCCGGCGTTGGTGATCCAGGCCTTCTGGCCGTTGATGATCCAGTCGTCGCCGTCCTGGACGGCGGACGTGCGCATCGCGACGGGGTCGGAGCCCGCCTCCGGCTCGGACAGCGCGAACGCCGGCGACCACTCGCCGGTGGCGCACCTGGGGAGGAACCGCTCCTTCAGCTCGTCGCTGCCGAAGAGCTGGATCGGGAGCGTCCCGAGCTCCTGCACCATGAGCATGAGCGCGACGGAGGCGTCGACCTTCGCCAGCTCCTCGACCGCCATCTGCAGCATCAGCGTGCCGGTGCCCGTTCCCCCGTGCTCCTCGGCGAACGGCAGCGCGAGGATGTCGTTCTCGGCCAGCAGCTGCCGGAGGTCGTGCGGGTACTCGGCCTTCTGGTCGAGGTCGTGGGAGCGGGGCGCGACGCGCTCGACGGCGATCTGCCGGATCGTGTCCTTGAAGTCCAGGAACTCCTGGGGGATGGAGTACACGTCCGGGCTCGTCGTCTGCATGCCAACTGATGGTAATGGCCGTGCCTAGGCGGGTAACGCGCCGATCATGGGAATCGGAACGAGCCTCTTCCTCCTCGCGGTCGGGGCGATCCTGAAGTTCGCGGTCACGGACACGATCGCCGGGATCGAGCTGGCCACCGTCGGCGTCATCCTGATGGTCGTCGGCGCCGTCGGCCTGCTCATCTCGCTGGTCTTCCTGATGCAGGCGCGCGACCGCGCCGTGCCCGTGCGGCGCGAGCGCTACGTCGAGCGGGATCCCCTCGCATAGGCCCAGGTTGTAGGGTCGGGCGGTGGCCGCCGGCAGCACCGTCCTCCCCTTCTCGCGTCGCAGGGAGCCGCGAGTGGAGATCCGGCCGGCACGCCCGGGTGAGCCTGTCGCCCGCACCCTCGACGAGGCCGGCTTCGGCCCGCACGTCGCGCGGCTGCTCAACTACCCCCGCGACTCACCGGACGGCGAGATCCTCGTCGCGGTCTCCGGCAAGCGGCTCGTCGGCGGTGCCTGCTGCGCCTGGTTCGGCGAGACCGGCTGGATCGGCGCGCTCGGGGTGCTCCCGCGCGCGCGGCGGCGCGGGATCGGCGAGCAGCTCACGCGCGCGGCGATCGACTGGCTGGAGGGCCGCGGCGCGCGCACGACGATGCTGTACGCGACCGACATGGGCCGCCCGGTCTACGAGCGGGTCGGCTTCGAGCACGAGGCGCGGGCGCGCGCGTGGCGCGGGACTCCGCCCGGGCCGCGGCCGCTGTCGGCGATGGGGCTCCGGCGCCTGCGCCCGTCGGACCGCGCGCGCATCCTGGAGCTGGACCGCCTGGCGACCGGCGAGGACCGCCACGCGGTCCTCGACCTGCTCCCCGCGCTGCTCGGCGTCGGGTGGGAGCGCGACGGCGTGCTCGCGGGCGTGGCGCTGCAGACGCCCTGGGGCGCCGGGCCGGCGGTGATCGCCGAGGACTCCGAGGCGGGCGAGGTCGTCCTGCGCGGGCTGGTGAGCGAGCCCCAGCCGCTGACGATCACGGTGCCCGACGACAACGCGGCCGGTGCGCGGCTGCTCGCCGGCTGGGGCTTCCAGGCGGTCAACAGCGCCCAGCGGATGCGGTACGGGCCGCCGGTGGACCATGAGCCGCGACGGATGTTCGGGCTGTTCAACCTCTTCTGGGGATGACCACGTATGAGCGGCTCGCGCGAGCCACTTCGGGGATAGACGCGCCCTTCGCGTGCGTCGATCTGGACGCGTACGCCGCGAACGAGGACGACCTCCTGCGGCGGGCCGGGGGCATGCCGATCCGTGTCGCGTCGAAGTCGATCCGGTGCCGCACGCTGCTCACCTCGACGCTCGCGCGGCCCGGCTTCGCCGGCGTGCTGGCGTTCACGCTGCCCGAGGCGCTGTGGCTGGCGTCGGAGGGCCTCGACGACCTCGTCGTCGGCTACCCGACCGTCGACCGCTCGGCCCTCCGCACGCTGGCCTCCGACGCGGAGGCGGCGAAGAAGGTGACGCTGATGGTCGACGACGTCGCGCAGCTCGATCTCGTCGACCGCCTGGTCGCGCCGTCGTCGCCCGATCGCGCCGAGGTGCGGGTGGCGATCGACCTCGACACGTCGTGGCAGCCGCTGCGCGGTGGCAAGATCCGCGTCGGCGCCTGGCGCTCGCCGCTCCACGGGCCGGCGCAGGCGGCGCAGTTCGCGCGGGCGATCGGGGCGCGGCCCGGGTTCCGGCTCGTGGGGATGATGGCCTACGAGGCGCAGATCGCGGGCGTGGGGGACCGGCCCGCGTCGCGGGCGCGCGGGCTCGCGATCCAGGTGATGCAGGCGCTCAGCGCGCGCGAGCTGGCCGGGCGCCGGCGGCGCATCGTCGAGGCGGTGCGCGCCGTGGCGCCCGACCTGGAGTTCGTCAACGGCGGCGGCACCGGCTCGCTGGAGCGGACCTCCCGCGAGGCGCCGTACGTCACCGAGGCCGCCGCGGGCTCCGGGCTCTACGGGCCGACGCTCTTCGACACGTACCGCGCGTTCTCGCCGCGGCCCGCGGCGTTCTTCGCGCTCCCCGTCGTCCGCCGCCCGAGCCCGGAGATCGCGACCGTCCTGGGCGGCGGCTACCACGCGTCGGGCGCCGCGGGGGCGGACCGGCTCCCCCGCCCGGCGCTCCCCGAGGGCCTCGAGCTCGACCCGCTCGAGGGCGCCGGCGAGGTCCAGACGCCGCTGCACGGCGAGGCCGCGCGGTCGCTGCGCGTCGGCGACGTCGTGTTCTTCCGCCACGCCAAGGCGGGCGAGCTGTGCGAGCGGTTCGACACGCTCCACCTCGTTCGCGGTGACGAGGTCGTGGACGCCGTGCCGACGTACCGCGGGGAGGGACGGACGTTCCTGTAGCCCTCGTCACCGGCGCGGCCAGCGGCATCGGCCAGGCGATCTCGCAGCGCCTGGCGGCCGACGGCTGGGACGTGCACGGGGTCGACGTCGACGACGGGGACCTGACGACGCGCGAGGGCAACCGCGCGGTGGTGGACGCCGCGCTGGAGCGGTTCGGGCGGCTCGACGCGGTGATCCCGAACGCGGGCTTCCAGCACGTCGCGCCGGTGAGCGAGTTCCCCGAGGACCGCTGGGACGCGCTGCTCGCGGTGCTCCTCACGTCGCCGTTCCTGCTGGCCAAGTACGCGTGGGAGGCGCTGAGCGCGGCGCCTTCCGGTGGGCGCATCGTCGTCGTGGCCTCGGCCCACGCCCTCGTGGCCTCGCCCTACAAGGCGGCCTACGTGGCGGCGAAGCACGGGGTGCTCGGCCTGGTTCGCACGCTGGCGCTGGAAGGGGCGGACGCCAACATCCTCGCCACCGCGCTCTGCCCGGGGTACGTCCGCACGCCGTTGGTGGAGGCGCAGATCCCCGCGCAGGCGCGCGAGCACGGCATCTCCGAGTCGGAGGCCCTCGACGACGTCATCCTGGCGCCGCACGCGGTCAAACGGCTGATCGAGCCGGACGAGGTGGCCGACGTGGTCGCCTTCCTCTGCGGCCCGGGCGGCCGCGCGTTCACCGGCGTGCCGGTGCCGATGGACCTCGGCTGGACCGCCCGCTGAGCAGCACCCGCATGGTCGCCTCCACCTCGTCGGGCCGGCGCACGACCTGCTGCCAGACGAACCGGTGGACGCGGTACCCGGCGAGGATCAGCGCGGCCTCCTTCTCGCGGTCGAGCAGCTGCTGCCGGCGCGTGAGGTGGTGCCGGCCGTCCAGCTCCACGACCAGCCGGTGGTGCGGCCACACGAAGTCGCACGCGAACCCCGCCACCGCTGCCTGGGAGAGCGGCCGCGGGAGCCCGCGCTCCACGCACAGCTCCAGGAAGCGCCGCTCCAGCTCCTCGTCCGTGGGCGCGCCGTCCCACTTCGCGATCGCAGCGCGGAGCTTCTTGGCTCCGCGGTGGCCGTTGAGCGGGAGGGCGCGGATCGCCTCCAGGTCGAACAGCCGCTCGCGCTCCGCCGCGTCCACCGCGCGGTCGACGACCCGCTGCGGCGCCACGGCCGCGAGGTCGAGGAGCGTGCGCGCCGGGGTGGTGACCGGGATCCCGTCCCGCACCGCCCGCTCCACCTCGGCCGCGTGGTGCACGCGGACCCCCTTCCGCCGCTGCCTCCCGCCCCTGCCCGGCACGGTGACGTCGATCAGCGCTCCCCCACCCTGCGCGAACCCCCACAACCACGCCGCGGACCAGTGCGAGAGGACGGCGACGGCGCCGAGGGCGAGCACCGCCGCCATCCATCTCCCCCGCGGCGTCACCGTCGGATGCCCGACCGCGTACACGCCGCGGTGCACCGTGTGGAGCCGCTTCGCCTGCAACCTCGTGTCGACGAGGCACCGCGTGTGGCCCGCGGCCTCGATCTGCCACCACGCGACGACCCCGTGCTGCCGCGCGGCCAGGTCGGCGAGGAACTCCTCGATAGGTGATGCGCCTTTTCGACTCATACGGTCGAGAAGGCGCACGACCTCCTTAACTCGCCCCCAGGGTCCGGGCCACGTAGTCGTTGGTGAAGACGTGCGACGGGTCCAGGGTGGCCCGGACCTGGGCGAACGTGTCCCACTCCGGGTAGCGCGGGCGCAGGGTCTCGGCGGTGTGGAAGTGGCGCTTGCCCCAGTGGGGGCGCGCGGCCCACTCGTCGCCGATCGCCTGGACGGCGCGGAAGGGCGCCTCCCACGGCATCCCGACGAGGTTGTGGACCGCGACGTAGACCGTGTCGCGGCCGCCGGCGGGGGACAACAGCGAGTCGTCGGCCGCGACGAAGCGGACCTCGATCGGGAACACGACCGGGTAGCGCTCGAGGGTCGCCTTGATCTGCGGGATGACCGTCGCGGCGGCCTCGCGCGGGAACGCCTGCTCCATCTCGGTGAACTTCACGAGGCGTGGGGACGCGAAGATGCGGTGGGAGCGGTCGACGCGCACGCGCTCGCTGAAGCCGCGCGCGACGGTGCGGTTGACGAGTGGGATCGCGGACGGGACGCGGCGGCCGAGCTCGCAGGCCGCGCGCAGCGCGCCGTTCGCCACCACGATGTCGTTGAAGAACCGGTCCACGCGGCCGGGCGGGCGCGGGGCCTCGTCGACGATGTCGTTCGTCCGCGTCAGCGCCAGGTCGCTGTGGGGGAACACGTAGAACTCGAAGTGCCGCGCGCCGTCGGCGAGCTGATCAAGGGAAGAGAGCACGCCGGAGAGCGGTCTCGGTGCGTCATGCCCCCGCAGCACATACGCCGGCGGACAGCGCAGGGTGATCTCGGTCACCACGCCCAACGCACCGATCGAGACGCGTGCGGCCCGCAGCTCCTCTCCTCCCGCTATCTCCCTGACGGACCCGTCGGCCAAGACCAGCTGGACGGCGACGACACCCGCACTGAGGTTCCGGAGACGACTGCCCGTCCCGTGCGTCCCCGTCGCGCACGCCCCCGCGATCGACTGCACGTCGATGTCGCCGAGGTTCTCGAAGCCGAGCCCGTGCTCGAGCAGCCGCGCCGACAGCACGTTGAGGCTGATGCCCGCCTGCACGCGCACGAGGCCCGAGCCGCGGTCCACGTCGAGCACCGCGTCCATCGCGGACAGGTCGAGCAGCGTCCCGTCGGTCAGGACCGCGTCGGTGAACGAGTGCCCCGCCCCCGCCACCCGGACGCGCCGGCCGGCCGCCACCGCGCGCTGCACCGCGGCCCGCACCTCGTCGGTCGAGCGCGGCCGCTCGACGACCGATGGGGTACAAACCTGTTCACCTGTCCAGTTCCTCCACACGCGGACATCCTGGCAGGAGAGGCACACCAATAGACTCGCCGTCCGCATGACCTGGGAGCCTGAGCTGGAGGAGCTGGCGCGCCGGCGCGAGCTGGCCCACCGCATGGGCGGCGAGGAGCGCGTGCGGCGCCAGCACGAGCGCGGGCGGCTGACCGTCCGCGAGCGCGTCGACCGCCTCTTCGACGCCGGGACGTTCCACGAGACCGGCGAGCTGGCCGGGTTCGGGGAGTACGACGAGCACGGCGAGCTGCTGGACTTCACCGCCGCGAACATGGTCGTCGGCCAGGGCCGGATCAACGGCCGCCGCGCCGTCGTCCAGGGCGACGACTTCACGATCCGCGGCGGCGCCGCCGACGCCGCGATCTGGCAGAAGATGGTGTGGGCCGAGCAGGCCGCGCACGACCTCCGCCAGCCGCTCGTCCGCCTCGTCGACGGCACGGGCGGCGGCGGCAGCGTCAAGTCGCTCGAGTCGATGGGCTACACGTACGTGCCGTTCGTGCCCGGGTTCGACCTCATGGGCGCGAACCTCGCGCGCGTCCCCGTCGTCGCCGCCGCGCTCGGGCCCTGCGCGGGCCTCGGCGCCGCCCGCGTGGTGGCCTCGCACTTCAGCGTCATCGTCCGCGACTCCGCGCAGCTCTTCGTCGCCGGGCCGCCGGTCGTCGCCTGGGCGATGGGCGAGACGCCGGACAAGGAGGAGCTCGGCGGCGCCCGCGCGCAGACCGCCGCCGGCGCCGTCGACAACGAGGCCTCCGGCGAGGAGGACGCGCTCGAGCAGCTCAAGCGCTTCCTCTCCTACCTGCCCGACAACGTGTGGGAGCTGCCGCCGGTCGTCGCCTCCACCGACCCCGCCGACCGGCGCGAGGAGGAGCTGCTCGGCATCGTCCCCCGTGACCCGCGCAAGCCGTACAAGATGCGCCGCATCCTCGACGCGGTGTTCGACCAGGGCTCGCTCTTCGTCATGGGCGCGCGGTTCGGTCGCTCGACGATCACCGCGCTCGCCCGGCTGAACGGCCGCCCGGTGGGCGTCATCGCCTCCGACCCCAACCACTACGCCGGTGGCCTGACCGCGGACGCGTCGGACAAGCTCACGCGCTTCGTCGACCTGTGCGACACGTTCCGCCTGCCGGTCGTCAACCTCGTCGACCAGCCGGGCTTCGTCATCGGCACCGCGAGCGAGAAGCAGGGCACGATCCGCCGTGGCACCCGCGCGCTGGTCGCGACGTACCAGGCGAGCGTGCCGTGGGTGTCCGTCCTGGTGCGCAAGGTCTACGGCGTCGCGGGCGCCGGGCACGGCAACCACGCCGGGCTGAACCTGCGGTACGCCTGGCCCTCCGGCGACTGGGGCTCGCTGCCCATCGCGGGCGGGCTGGAGGTCGCGTACCGGCGCGAGCTCGAGACCAGCGACGACCCTGTCAAGCTGCGGGCGGAGATCGAGGCACGGCTCAACGCCGTCCGCTCGCCCTTCCGCACCGCCGAGCGCTTCGGGGTCGAGGAGATCATCGACCCGCGCGACACGCGACGCATCCTGTGCGACTGGGCCGAGCGCGCGCACGAGCTGCTCCGGCACGAACAGGGCAACGGCGAGAAGGGACGCGGGTACCGGCCATGAGCGACGACGAGTACGACGAGACGGTCGACCCCGAGGTCATCCGGCGGCGTGAGCGCGCGTTCGCGCGGATCGTCCAGTGGGGCGACCCGGTGCTGCGCACGAAGACGGCGCCGGTGACCGACATCGACGACGACGTCCGCGCGCAGCTCGCCGAGATGAAGCAGCTGATGATCGACGCGTGGGGCGTGGGCCTCGCGGCGCCGCAGATCGGCTCGCTGCGGCGGCTGCTCGTCTACCGCGAGCCCGACGTGCCCGACGCCGAGCCGCAGGCGCTGATCAACCCCGAGATCGAGTGGGCCTCCGACGAGCGCGAGACGTTCGTCGAGGGGTGCCTGTCGATCCGCGGCCCGGTGTACGAGGTGGAGCGGCCGCGCGCGGTGCGCGTGCGGGCGACCGACGAGCACGGCGCCGAGCTGGTGATCGAGGCCGAGGACGCGCACGCGTCGTGCCTGCAGCACGAGATCGACCACCTCGACGGCATCCTCGTGCTCGACCACCTGGACCGCGACGCCAAGCGCGACGCGATCCGCGCGCTGCGCGAGCGCGGCCGCTAGGAGGGCGGCGCCACGAGCGGCGCGGGGTCGTAGCCCGCAGCCGTCAGCGCGCCCAGCAGGCTGCTGAGCAGCAGGCCGTGGACGTCGGCGCGGGTGAGGTCACGCTCGCGCACCCAGTCCAGGCACACCCCGTCGATCAGCCACAGCCACCCGCGGACCGCCGCGCGCACCTTCGGCGCGTCGGTGCCGAGGCCGGCGAGGATCGTCTGCGCCGTCTGCTCGCGGACGCCGTCGATCAGCTCGCGCACCTCGGGGATGCCGGCGGAGCGCATCAGCTTCTCGTAGGCCGTCGCGTTCTCGTCGATCAGCCGCAGGAACCCGTCGAGGCCCGTCGCGAGCTGCTCGGCGGGCGGGAGCGTGGTGTCGAGCGCGAGCTGCCCGAGGATGCGCTCCGCCGTCTCCGCCAGGACCGCCTCGAAGAGCTTCTGCTTCGTCGGGAAGTAGTGGTAGAGCAGCGGCTTGGAGACCCCGGCCGCCTTCGCGATCTTCGCCATCGACAGCTCGTCGTAGCCGTGCGTCCCGAACAGCTCGGTCGCCGTCGCGAGCAGCGCGGCGCGCCGCTCGTCGACCTGCAGCCGGGTGAAGGGAGCGCGGGCTCGCACGACCTCAGTGTAACCGCCTTGCTGACCGTGGGTAAACAGCTGTCGACCCATGGTCAACAAGGAAGGAGAGAGCACGGTGACCCGGCTCGACACGCTGGAACGGATGACGGATGAGCTGCACGAGCGGCTCGCCCGGCTGGAGGCGCGCATGGACGCGGAGGCCGCGCAGGCGCGCAGCGTCGTGGACGAGGTCGCGGCCGAGGCGGTCGCCGCGCGCGGCGGGCTCGGGTGGACGTCGGTCGCGAGCGCGACCGCACGGCACGTCGGACGCACGCCGCTCCCCCACCCGCCGTCGCCGCCCGCGCCGTCCGGCGCCTCGGCGTCGCCGGTCACCCCGGCCGCCGCGAAGCCGGGCATGGAGGACCTCCTCGGCGGGCGCGTGCTGGCGTGGACCGGCGGCGTGGTCGTGCTCGCGGGCATCGTCCTGCTCGTCGCGATCGGCGTCTCGCGCGGGTGGATCGGCGAGGGCCTGCGCACCACGCTCGGCGCGCTCGCCAGCTTCAGCCTCGTCGCCGCGGGCGCGTGGCTGCACGAGAGGCGCGGCCAGACCGACGCGGCGCTGGCCACCACCGCCGCGGGCATCGCCGGGCTGTTCGCCGTGGTCACCGTCGCGTCGCGCGTGTACGAGCAGGCGCCGGCGTTCGCCGGGGCGTGCCTGCTGGTCGGCGTCGGCGCGCTCGGCACCACGCTGGCGATCCGGTGGTCGGCCCAGGGCATCGCGGCGCTCGGCCTGCTCGGCGGGCTCGCCGCGCCGCTGCTCGTCGGCGCGCCCGCCGATCCCGGCACCGCCGCGCTGCTCTTCGTCGGCGCCGTCTGCGCCGCCGTCGTGTGCGTGCGCCGCCGCTGGGACTGGCTCGGCCTGGCCGCCTACGCCGTCGTCACGCCGCAGTGGCTGAGCGGCGAGATCACGCTGCTGACGCTGGTCGCGTTCGGGACGCTGACCACCGCGACCGCGGTCGCGATGGTCCGCCGCGCGGGCGCCGAGCGGGCCGTGCCGGTCGTCCTGCTCGTCGGCAACGCGTTCGTGCTCGTCGCCGCCGGCCTGCTCACGCTCGACCACGAGACGGCCTGGCTGCTCGGCCTCGCCGCCGCGCACGCCGCGCTGGCCGCGCCGCTCATCCACGTCCGCCACCCGCTCGGCGTGCCCGCCGCGTCGCTGGCCGTCGCGACCGGCGACCTCGCGCTCCTCACCATCCTCGACGGGCCCGCGCTGGCCGCCGCGTGGTCGGCGTCCGCGGTCGTCTTCGCCCTGCTCGTCCGCCACCTGAAGGACGCCGGCAAGCTCGACCGCGGCGCCGCCGAGACCGGGCTGGGCGCGCACGTCGCGCTCGCGCTGATGCAGACGATGGTCGCCGGCGGCGGAACCCCGGAGACGCCCGCGCTCGTGGCCCTCGCCATCGCGTGCTTCACCTCGGGCGTCGTGCTCGCCGAGCGCCCGGCGTGGCGCGCGGCCCTGCACGCGCTCGGCCTCGTCACGGTCACCGGCCTCGCCGCGCTCAACCTCGAGGGCGCCGCGCTCGCGGTCGCGTTCGCCGCCGAGGCCGCCGTGCTCGCGCAGATCACCCGCCGCACCGACGACCCGCTCGCCGGCCACGCGTCGCTCGTCCTGCTCCTGCTCGCCGGCGGTGCCGCGCTCGTCGTCGCGCCGCCGGCGGCGCTGCTCGAGGGGCTGCCGGACACGAACGCCGCGCTCGCTGCGCTGGTCGCGGTCGGCCTCGCCGCGTGGCGCTGCCTCGGGCCGGTCGCGCCGGCGCCGATCGCCCTGTACGCCGTGTCGACGGTGCTCGTGACCGCGTGCGGCGCGGGCGCGGGGGCGCAGACGGCGCTCAGCGCGCTGTGGGGCGTCACCGGCCTCGCGCTGCTCGTCGCCGGCCTGCGCGTGGACCGTCAGACGGTGCGCACCGCGGGCTTCGCGCTCCTCGGCGTCGCGCTGGGGAAGGTCGTGCTGCACGACCTGACCGAGCTGGACGCGTTCGCGCGCGTCGGCTCGATGCTCGCGATCGGCGTGCTGCTGCTGGTCGGCGGCTACGCGTGGCAGCGCATCCGCGGCAGTAGTCTCGGAGCCGAGATCCCCCACTGAGCGAGAACCCCCGCATGGACCCCGAGATCGAAGTCACCCCGCAGGAGACCAAGGAGCTGCTCGACCGCGGCGAGGCGATCGTGGTCGACGTCCGCGAGCCGTACGAGCGCGAGGCCGGCCACATCGAGGGCTCGCGCCACATCGAGCTCCAGCACCTCAGCGAGCAGGCCGCGTCGCTCCCGAAGGACCAGAAGATCGTCTTCCAGTGCCGCGCCGGCGCCCGCTCGGCGATGGCCGCGCAGGCGTTCCGCGCGTCGGGCTACGACGCCTGGTCGATGGAGGGCGGCTTGCTGAAGTGGGCCGACGAGGGACTGACGGTGGACGGCGGCGGCGAGGTCGCCGACCACTAGCCGCCGCGCCCGGGCGGTCGGCGGCGCTAGATCTTCTGGACGTTGACCGCCTTGGGCCCCTTGTCGCCGCTCTCCTCGTCGTACGACACGCGCTGTCCCTCGGGAAGCGAGCGGTAGCCGTCGGCGATGATGCCCGAGAAGTGCACGAACAGGTCACGGCTGCCCTCGTCAGGCGTGATGAAGCCGAAGCCCTTGTCGTCGCTGAACCACTTGACCGTCCCGGTGGCCATGAATCCTCCGTATGGGGTGTCTGACGGAGCGCGACGGTACCAGTTGGAGCCGACCGACTGATGCATGGTCAGCGGAGGGTTGATTGGGAGGCGTTGCTCTCGGAAGCGGAGCTTCGGACGAGCCGGTCGTCCGGCCCCGGCGGGCAGCACGCGAACGTCACCGCGTCGCGGGTCGAGGCGATCCTCGACGCCACGGCGAGCGAGCACCTGTCCGACGCGCAGCGGGCACTGATCGTGCAGCGCCTCGGCGAGCGCGTGACGGCGGTCGCACAGGACCACCGCTCGCAGCTGCGCAACCGCGAGCTGGCGCTGGAGCGGCTGCGGGAGAAGCTCGAACGTGCGCTGCACGTGCCGCGCACGCGGCGGGCGACGAAGCCGACGAAGGCGTCGAAGGTGCGCCGGCTGGACGCGAAGCGGCGCCAGTCCGAGCGCAAGCAGGGCCGCCGCCGCGGCGGCTACGACGACTAGGCCGCCGAGGCGCTCGGGAGCAACCCGCCCGGGCGGGCGAGCAGCGCGTCGAGCGCCTCGCCCTCGACCGGGCGCGCGAGGAGGAAGCCCTGCGCGTAGCGGCAGCCCATCCGCTCGAGGCGCTCCAGCTGACCCTCCGTCTCGACGCCCTCGGCGACGACCGTCAGGCCGAGCGCCCGCGCCAGCTCCATCAGCCCCGACACGATCAGCGCGTCGCGTGAGCCGCCGCTCTCCAGCCCGGCGACGAACGAGCGGTCGATCTTCAGCCCGTCGATCGGCACGTGGCGCAACCGCCCGAGCGACGAGTAGCCCGTCCCGAAGTCGTCGAGCACGATCCGCACGCCCAGCTCGCGCACCGCGTCGAGCACCGCCAGCGGCCGCTCCCCGGCCTCCATCAGCGAGCTCTCCGTCAGCTCCAGCACGAGTGCCTCCGCCGGCAGCCCCGACGCCGCGAGCGCGTCCTCGACTTGCGCGGGCAGCGTCGGGTCCGCCGCCTGGTGCGGCGAGAGGTTGACGTGGCAGGTGAGCCCGCGTCCGTCCTGCCGCCGCGCGACCTCGACGCACGCCCGGCGCAGGACCCACGCGCCGATGTCGGCGATCAGCCCCGCCTCCTCGGCGATCGCGATGAACTGCCCGGGCGGCACCAGGCCGCGCTCGGGGTGGCGCCAGCGCACGAGCGCCTCGACGCCGACGACCGCCCCGTCACCGATGCCGACGATCGGCTGGCAGGCCAGCACGAGCTCCTCGCGCAGCACCGCGCCGCGCAGATCCCGCTCCAGCGCGATGCGCTCCCGCGCGCGGATGCGCGCGAGCTCGTCGAACAGCTCGTAGCGGTCGCGCCCCGCGAGCTTCGCCCGCTCCGCGGCGACCTCCGCATCGCGCACGAGCTCGGCCGCGCCCGCCTCCGCCGCCACGGCCAGCGCGACGCCCGCGCTCGCCGTCAGCGCGACGTCCTCGCCGCGCAGCGCGAACGGCCGCCGCACCGCCGCGACGAGCGCCTGCGCGAGCTGCGCGGCCTCCTCCTCGTCGGCGACGTCGTCCAGCACCGCCGCGAACCGGTCGCCGCCGAGCCGGCCGACGGCCACGTCCGGGCCCGCCGCCGCGCACAGGCGCCGCGCCATCAGGCAGAGCGCCTCGTCGGCCGCGTCGAGCCCGTGCGTCTCGTTCACGCGCCGGAAGCGATCGAGGTCGACCACCACGAGTCCCACGCGACGCGTCTCGCCCAGCGCCGCGCGGGTGAGCGCGTCCTGCAGCCGCTGCCGCACCGGGACGCGGCCGAGCAGGCCGGTGAGCGCGTCGCGCTCGGCGCCCCGCGAGCGCGCGTCGCGGCCCGCCTCGGCGAGCAGCGCGGCGACTGTCAGGGACGCACGGTCCGGCCGATCTCCCACAACCGACACCGTGTCGAGTGTAGGAGCGCCAAACGGGTCATGTCGCACCAGAACCGTCGGACAGCTGCCGCTCGGCCGCCGCGGAGACGATCGAGACGACCTCGTCGACGCTGTCGGTGAGCCGCAGCAGCGTCAGGTCCTGCGGCGAGATCATCCCCGCGCCGAGCATGTGCTCGTGCAGCCAGTCGAGCAGCCCGGACCAGTACTCGGTCCCGACCAGCACGACCGGGAAGTGCCTGATCTTGCGCGTCTGGATGAGCGTGAGCGCCTCGAACAGCTCGTCCATCGTCCCGAACCCTCCGGGCAGCACGACGAAGGCGTTCGAGTACCGCACGAACATGACCTTGCGCGCGAAGAAGTAGTGGAAGTCGATCCCGACATCGACCCAGGGGTTCATCCCCTGCTCGAACGGGAGGTCGATCCCGAGGCCGATCGACGTCGCGCCGGCCTCGTGGGCGCCGCGGTTGGCGGCCGCCATCGCGCCGGGGCCGCCGCCGGTGATCACGCAGAACCCGGCGGAGCCGAGCGTGCGGCCGATGTCGCGGGCGAGCTGGTAGCGCGGGCTGTCCTCGGGCGTGCGCGCCGAGCCGAAGACGGCGACGCCGCGCGTGACGGACGAGAGCGCGTCGAACCCGCGCGCCAGCTCGGCGCGCATCCGTTCGACGCGCTGGGCGTCCGTGATCTCGGACGCCACGCACGGGAGCTGCGCGGAGAGCAGCTCCTCGTCGGCGTCCTGTGGGTGTCGGAGTGGTTCGTCGGTCAGAGCCCCTCAGGATGGCGCACGGTGAAGCCGCTCGGCGAGCGCTCCTCCGTCTGCCACCGGGAGCCCGACTTCGCGCGGCCGCTGGTGTCGAACCGCAGGCCGGCCACGACCATGTACATGTGGCCGCCGTGGGCGTAGATCGTGACCCACTGGCCCTCGCCGGCCTCGCCCCAGTCCATGAAGCCGCCGGAGGGCATCGACGCGTCGAGCAGGCCCGCGCCGTGCAGCGCGTAGGAGACCGAGCCCGAGCAGTCGTAGCCCGAGTCCTTCCACTTGCCGTGACCGCCGCCGTACCGGTACGGCGTCGTGGCGATCTCGTTGCCGGCGGCGATGATCTGCTTGACCGCCTCCGGGGCGTTGGCCGGCGGGATCGCCAGGCCGTCCTCCGTCAGCTCGGCCTTCTCGCCCGGCGCCGTCTGGGCGGAGACCGCGCGCGGGCGGTTCAGCGAGTCGGCCGAGAACCCGCCGCTGCCGGCGGACGGCTTGAGCGCCGTCTCGACGCTCTCGACGTCCTCCGCCGAGACGCGCCCGTCGATCGTCAGGCCGAGGTCGCTCTCCAGCCGACGCACCAGCCGGTGCGTGCCGCTGCCGAAGACGCCGTCGACCTTCGTGGAGAAGCCGGCGCGGCGGAGGAGCTTCTGCAGCTCCTTCACGTCGCCGCCGCGGGATCCCTTGGCGAGCGTGCGGTCGCCGAGGGCGGCCTGGGCGGGAGCGGCGCTGAGCGCGAGCAGCAGGAGGGCTGCGAACGCGCCGACAAGCGCGGCAAGTGGGCGGCGGGCGGGTACGGACGTCGGCACTGCTTGAAGACCTCTCTTTCGGCGGTTGCCTGCGGGGTTAGCTGTCGGGCTCGCGCAGAAAGAGCAGCGCTACGCCGCCGTGATGGCGGTGATTCGCCCCCGGCCGTCCAGACGTCGAACGGCCCATGGGTCCCCCGTCTCCTCACCAACCACGGTGAGGAGCTCGGCTGGTCCTACGAACGCCGGGCACTGTATCGCCTCGCGGGGACATAAGCCGTGGTGTGCCCGACCGCACACCTGGCGCGGCCTGGCTCGACCGGATGTCCGGGGCCTCTCAGTTGGCGCGCTGACGTGCCGATTGGCAGACCATGCCTTCCCGCCTCCGCTTGCTCGGCCTGCTCGTGCTGGCCGCCTTCACGGTCTGCGCGACCGCCTCCGCCGCCATCACGGGCCGTCAAGGCGGCCGTCTCGCCGACACCCTCGTCGGCACCGCCGGCCCGGACACGATGTCCGGCCAGGGCTCGTCCGACCGCCTGTCCGGCCGCGGCGGGAGCGACTTCATCGCGGGCGGCACCGGCGGCGACGTGCTCAACGGCGAGGACGGCGACGACCGCCTCGAGGGCGGCAGCGCCGACGACGACCTCGGCGGCGGCCTCGGCCGCGACCGCCTCTACGGCGAGTCGGGCAACGACGCGCTCGACGGCGGCGAGGGCGACGACGTCATGGACGGCGGCGACGGCGACGACAGCTCCGTCGGCGGCAACGGCAACGACTTCATCGTCGAGGCGCGCGCCGGCAACGACCGCCTGCTCGACGGCGGTGAGGGCGACGACTACCTCCACGGCAACCTCGGCTCCGACCGCAAGATCCTCGGAGGCAACGGCAACGACGTGCTCTTCGGCGGCTCGGGCGAGGACGTCCTCGACGGCGGCCCCGGCAACGACCGCATCGACGCGGGCCCCGGCCAGAACCCGGGCTTCCCGGTCACCGGCGGCGACGGCGACGACGTCCTCGTCGACGACGGCGGCGGCGCGGACCTCGACGGCGGCACGGGCAACGACACGATCTACGGCTTCGGCGGCGTCGACAACATCGCCGGCGGCCCGGGCGACGACGTGATCTACACCGGCCCCGCGCAGGACCGGGTCGACTGCGGCGACGGCAACGACACCGTGTTCGTCAGCTCTCGCGGCGAGGCCGAGCAGACCGCCGGCTGCGAGAAGATCGTGCTGCCGAACGTCATGCGCGCCGTCGTCGGCCAGGAGTCCGGCAACGACCCGACCGACACCGACGACGTCGCCACCGCGCGCGGCCAGGTGCTCGCGGCCGGCTGGAACAACGCGGCCGTGGGCGCCGCCGGCGCCGCCGGTGAGCAGGTGCTCGAGCACGTCCGGGCGCAGGAGTCGCGCGTCCTCTGCTCCTTCGCCAAGGGCTGCCGCGGCGGCTCGGCGGCCGACGAGCGCATCATCGGCACCGAGGGCGGCGACAAGATGGCCGGCGGCGTCGGCTCCGACTTCCTCGAGGGCGCCGGCGGCAGCGACCGCCTCTTCGGCGGCGGCGGTCCGGACGAGCTGTTCGGCCGCTTCGGCGACGACCTGCTCGACGGCGGCGCCGGCGATGACGAGATCGAGGGTGGCCGCGGCGACGACAAGCTCGTCGGCGGCGTGGGCGACGACCAGCTCAACGGCGGCTTCGGCACCGACAAGCTGCTCGGCGGCGCAGGCGACGACACGCTGCTCGCCGTCGGGGGCGGCAAGGACGTCATCGACTGCGGTCCCGGCCGCGATCGCGTCGCCAAGGACGCCAAGGACCGGACGAAGAACTGCGAGATCGTCCTCTAGGAGCGGGAAAGGGTCAAGCAGGGCGGAAGCACGCCGATCAACCAGGCGTGCTTCCGCCCCGCCGACTCCTCACGCTCCTCTGCGCCGCCGCCGCGGTGGCGCTCCCGGCAACGAGCGCCTCCGCCGCCGAGCCGGGCCTCGACCTCACCGGCGCCTCGCCGGCCGCCGCCCAGGACTTCGACCAGCTCAGCGACCTGGGCGCCAAGTGGGCGCGCCACGCGATCGCCTACGAGGACATCCCCGAGTGGCGCCTGGACCAGTACGCCGCCACCTTCGCCGAGGAGGACCGGCGCGGCGTCAAGTCGCTGCTCATGGTCAACAGCGCCACGAGCACCGCGCCCGCCGACCCGCAGGCGTACGCCAACGCCGTCGCGCACATGGCGGCCCGCTTCAAGGGCTCGCTCGAGGCCATCGAGATCTGGAACGAGCAGGACGAGGGCGAGTTCTGGGTCGGTGGCCCGCAGGTCGACCGCTACGTCGACCTCCTCAAGCGCTCGTACGCCGCCATCAAGGCCGTCAACCCCGGCGTCACGGTCGTCTTCGGCCCGATGACGGGCGCGAACGTCGACTTCCTCCAGGCCGCCTACCAGCACGGCGCCAAGGGGCACTTCGACGCGATCGCCGCCCACACCGACACCGCCTGCCAGATCGCCGCGCCGTCGAGCTACTACCGCGAGGACAACGGCCGCATCGCGCGCTTCACGTTCTTGGGCTACCGCGCCCTGCACGACGTGATGGTCGCCAACGGCGATCCCAAGCCGATCTGGCTCACCGAGATCGGCTGGTCGACGACCAACGACGTCTGCGGCCGCGGCATGTGGGCCGGCCAGAAGAAGGCCGGCGTCACCGAGGCCGACCAGGCGAAGTTCCTGCTCGAGGCCTTCCACTGCCTCAAGGAGACCCCCTACGTCCAGGTCGCCATGTGGTTCCGCCACCGCGATCCGGCGCCGGGCCTGAGCGAGATGAACGCATACGGCCTGCTCCGCCACGACGGCACGCGCCGCCCGGCCTACGCCGCCTTCCAGCAGTACGCGCGGCTCGGCGACCGCCTCACCGGCCCGTGCGGCGACTTCGTCGCGCCGAAGGTGCAGATCACGTCGCCGACGTCCGACGTGACGATCGGGACCGGCGAGCCGCTGCCGATCAAGGCGAGCTCGACCGACGGCGACGTCCACCGCATCACGCTGCAGCTGAAGGGCGCGCCGAAGGAGATCCGCAACTTCACCAACGGCGGCCAGCCGCTCGACGCGAAGGCCGGCGTCGGCCTCACGTGGATGGGCGCGAAGAAGCTGCCGGTCGGGACGCACACGCTCGTCGTCACCGCCAAGGACGCCGCGGGCAACCAGGGCCGCGCCGAGGTGACGTTCCGCAAGATCGACCCGCGCGCGCTCAAGAGCCAGCCGACGTCCGCCAAGGGCCTGAAGCTCCTCGGCAAGGGCCGCAAGCGCACGCTCGTCGGGCAGGTCCGCTCGACGCTCCGCTTCAAGCTCGGCGGCAAGGTGCTCGTCGAATGGCAGAACAAGCGCAAGGGCAAGTGGAAGAAGATCCACGGCGCCGCCTACAACGCCAGCAAGCCCTTCCGCTTCCAGCAGAAGCTCAAGTACAAGGGCCAGTGGCGGGTGCGCGTCAAGTACGTCGGCGTCAAGCCCTTCAAGAGCTCGACCTCGCGCTGGCTGACGTTCAAGGTGAAGTAGCGGCAGGCTAGGCGCCGAGCGCCGCCGCTGCGACCGCGAGCGCGACCCGCGCTCGCGGCTCCAGCGACGCGATCGACACGTGCTCGTGCGGGGCGTGCGCGCCACCCCCGCGCGGGCCGAGCCCGTCGATCGTCACCGGGATCGCCGCGGCGAAGTGGCTCGCGTCCGACGCCCCGCCGCGCGAACCCGCGTCGATCCGCGCGCCGAGCAGCTCGCCGGCGCGCCGCAGCACCGGCGCCGCGGTCTCGCGCGCGTCCATCCCGGGCCACTTGCGCAGGAGCTCGGCCTCGAGCCGGACGCCGTCGACGCTCTCGGGGATCGCGGCCATCACCCTGTCGAACGCTTCGGCGCTGCGGGCGCGCAGGTCGCCGATGAGCTCGCCGGCCGCCGGCACGACGTTGAACGCGTCGCCCGAGCGCAGGATCGTCGGGACCGACGTGAGGTGCTGGGGCCCGTGCGGGTCGGCCGTCCCGGCGATCGCCTGCGCGGCGGTCGCCAGCGCGAGCAGCGCGTTGGCGCCCTTCTCCGGCGCCGAGCCCGAGTGCGCCTCGCGCCCGAACGCGCGCACGCGCACCGTGCCTGCCGCCTTGCGCCGCACCACAACGCCCTCCTCCCCGTGCGGGCCGTGCTGGCCGGCCTCGAAGCACAGGCAGGCGTCGAAGCCGGCGAATCGTTCGGTGTGAGCGAACGGGACGACGCGCCACTCCTCGTCGTTGACCAGCAGCAGCGCGATCTCCGCGAACCCCGGCCCGTCGCCCTCCGCGAACGCCTTGAGGACGCCGATCGCGAGCACGTCGCCGCCCTTCATGTCGGCGGTGCCCGAGCCGTTGAGCCGGTCCCCCTCGATCGTCATCGGGCGGTGGTCGGCGTGGCCGATGACCGTGTCGAGGTGCCCGACGAGCAGGATGCGGCCCGTGCCGGTGTCACTCCGCAGCCGCACGACGAGGTCGTCGGCGTGGTCGGGCGACGAGCACGGGACGCGCTCGACCGTCGCCGCGTCCGGCAGCAGCGCGCGCACGGCGGCGATGGCAGCCTCCGCGCCGGCGACATCGCCGGACGGCGAGGAGATGTCGACGAGCGCGCGGAGCTGCTCCGGCGCCTCGGCGGCGATCCGTGCGGCGTGCTGCGCGATCCAGGCCGTCGGCATGAGCGGCCACGATATCCCGCGCCGTGGCAAGCTCCCGGGCCGTGTCCGCGTC
The DNA here is from genome assembly GCF_056863265.1 of Parviterribacter multiflagellatus. Classification (NCBI taxonomy): domain Bacteria; kingdom Bacillati; phylum Actinomycetota; class Thermoleophilia; order Solirubrobacterales; family Parviterribacteraceae; genus Parviterribacter; species Parviterribacter multiflagellatus. The sequence continues at coordinate 231,555 of NZ_JBXPIZ010000004.1, read as the reverse complement.
GTGGCTCTCCGACCTGCTCACCGCGGACGTGCGCGACGAGGGCCACGGGATCGTGAGCGCGCTGCCCGCGGCCGCGCCGGGCGCCGGGCGGTTCGAGGGGCTGTACGGCGCGCTGTACGACCGGGTGATCCAGGACGACCGCGTCCGGCGGCTGGCGCCGATCGCGTACGGCGACGTGGGCCCGATCACCGACCTCGACGGGTTCGTCGGCCGCGTCGCGGCCCAGACGACGCCGCGGCGCGGGAGGGAGGCCGGGGTGCTGCTCGACGTTCCGAGCGGCGGCGGGACGCTGCTTCCGCTCCTCGCGCGGCAGGGCTACGCGGGGCGCGTGATCGCCGCCGACCTCGGCGTGGCGATGCTCGAGCGCGCGGCGCAGGTGGCGGCGCGGACGCCGCTCGACGTCGCGCTCCTGCGGGCCGACGCGACCGCGCTCCCGCTCAGCGACGGGGCGGCCGACGCGGCGGTGTCGCTCAACGGGCTCCACGTGATGCCCGACCCGCGCGCGTTCCTGCTGGAGCTGGGTCGCGTGGTGCGCCCGCGCGGCCGGCTGTGGCTCGTGACGCTCGTCAGCGGCGGCTCGCGCCGGGCGGACGCGGTCGTGGTCGCGGGGCGGCTGGCCGGGATCCTCCCCGGCACGCCGCCCACGCGTCCGACGCTCCTGCGGTGGTTGGCCGACGCCGGGTTCGCGGCGCCCGCGCCGCTGGGCGGCGCGGGCCTGATCGGGATCGCCGCGACCCGGCGCTAGATGCTCAGCGGCGCGGGAGGCGCAGCGTCACGCGGCGCACGGCCTCGGCGACGTTGCCGGCGCCGTCGGTCGTCACGGCGGTGACGCGGACGGCGAGCGTCCGGTTGCGGAACAGCCGTGCGACGCCAGACGGGAGCCGCACGGTCACGTTGCGCGTCTGGCCCGGGTTGAGCCGCGCCGTCGCCGTTCCGAGCAGCAGCCGCACGCGCAGGCTGCCGACGCGCACGGTCGCGTTGGTGGTCACGGCGAGGGCGACGCGGCAGCCGCCGGTCTCGGTCGCCGGACAGCTCATCGACAGCCGGAACGAGCGCCGGTTGCGCGCCACCGTCGCCCTGGTGCTGCGGACCGTCGCCGCGAACGCCCGGGTGTCGACCACCGGCGGGACCACGACCGGGATCGGCGTCGCGTCGAGGCCCTCGCACCCGATCACGACGTCGACGATGCTCGAGTCGGTCTGCGCCGCGTCGACGCCGTCACCGCACCGGACGAGGTCGCCGATGGTGTCGCGCGCGAGCAGCGAATCGTTGCCGGACTGGCCGTCGAGCAGGTCGCGCCCGCCGCCGCCGGTGCCCGTGTCGTTGCCCGAGCCGCCGAAGAACGCGTCGTCGCCGTCGCCGCCGGTGAACGTATCGTTCCCCTGGCCGCCGTCGAACGTCACGCCGAGCGGCACGCCCGCCCCGACGCTGAACGTGTCGTCGCCGCCCAGGCCGGCCACGCCGATCGTCTCCGCGGTCGTGATGTTGAGGCCGAACGGGACGAGGTTCGTCCGGTCGAACCGCGCACCACCGGGCGTGGGCACGAGCGTGAACGCATCGCCGCCGCCGAGCGCGCCGTTGACCTCGACCTTGTCCTGGCCGAGCCCGCCGTCCATGTTGTCGGTGCCGTCGCCGTTGTTCCAGACGAGCGTGTCGTCGTCGGCGTCGCCGTTCATGGTGTCGCCGCCCTGGTTGCCGATCAGGCGGTCGATGCCGTCGCCGCCGTTGATCGTGTCGGCGCCCTCGGTGCCGCCCAGCACGTCGTTGCCGGCGCCGCCGCTGATGGTCGACGCGCCGCTGGTCAGGTCCTCGCGCGCGAAGAGCACCGTGTCGTCACCGCCGGCGGTGTTGATGACGAAGTTCGCGGCCGCCGCCGCGACGGGGTCGTTGCCCGCGGCGACCGTGTTGAAGTCGGTGCTCGAGTTGAACCCTCCGCCCGTCTGGTTGTGCGTGAGGACCCCGCCCGCCTGGCCGATGATCAGCGTCTCTGCCGTGTCATCCCCGGTCATCGTGACCGTCGTGCCTGTGATGGTGCTCGTGAACGCCGCCGATGCGACACCAGGCACCGCGAGCGCGGCGGTGCACAGGAACACCACCGCGACAAGAGCTCGTGTGGATCGTGACATGAGCACGACCCTCCCGCACCGGCGCGGCCCGGTGCAAGGACATGCGTGCGCAGCGCCACACGCATCCGTGTGGCGCTGCGCACGCGAAGCGGCGGAGCTAGTCCCCCAGGACGGTGCCGAGGCGCCGCTCGAGCGCGGCGGCCAGGGCCTCGCGCACGGGGCCCTCCTCGAACCGCTCGACCAGCTCGGCGAGGAAGCCCTCGACGACGAGCCGCTCGGCGACCGGCTGCGTCAGCCCGCGCGAGCGCAGGTAGAAGAGCTGGTCGGGATCGATCTGCGCGATCGCCGCCGCGTGCGTGCAGCGCACGTCGTTGGCGAGGATCTCCAGGCCCGGGATCGCGTCCGCGTGGGCCTTCTTGGAGAGCAGGAGGTTGCGCGACTCCTGGAACGCGTCGGTCTGCTGCGCGCCCGGGTCGACCTTGATCATCCCGCGCCAGACGACGCTGGAGCGGTCGCCGAGGATGCCGCGGAACGCGAGGTCCGAGACGCAGTTGGCGGCCGCGTGCTCCTGCGTGGTGTCGAAGTCCAGGTGCTGACGCCCGCGGGTCGCGTAGGCGCCGGTGACCTTGCCGGTCGCGCCCTCGCCCTCGAGGATCGTGTTCTGGAACACCTTGCCGTTGGCGGAGCCGAAGCCGAGCACGACCCAGTCGAGCGTGCCGTCGCGCTCCACGCGGGCGCGCTGGCGGCCGAAGACCCACGACTTCTCGTCGAGGTCCTGCGCGCTCAGGAAGCGGAGCGTCGCGTTCTGGCCGACGATGAGCTCGAAGACGACGTTCACGAGGCCGTCGGTGGCGGCGAGCTGCTGCTCCCACACCTCGGCGTGCGCGCCCTCCTCCAGCACGACCAGCACACGCCAGTTCAGGGCGCTGCCCTGCTGGGCCTGGATCGCGTTGAGGACGACCGGCGCGTCGAGCTGCGTGTTGCGCGGGACGTAGACGAACGCGCCGCCCTCCCACTCCGCCGCGTTGCGCGCGACGAACGGATCGGCGTCGTCGACGACCGTGCCGAGGTACTTGTCGACGAGGTCGCCGTGCTCCTCGACCGCCTGCGACAGCGGCATGACGAGGGGACCCTCGGAGACCGCCTTCTCCACGCGCTGCCACGCGCCGTCGACCTGCGTGAGCACCACGGCGCCCTCGGGCGCCGGCAGCACGGGCTCCGGCACCTCGATGGTCGCGGGCGTCGCGTCGGCCTTCGGGAACGAGGCGAGGTCGAACTTCCTCAGCTCGGTGAACTCCCAGCCGGGCGTGCCCTTGTGCTGCGGGAGGTCGAGCGCCCGCCAGTCCGTAGCGGTGGCACTAGCCAATGGAACCCTCCATCTGGAGCTCGATGAGGCGGTTCATCTCGACCGCGTACTCCATCGGGAGCTCCTTGACGATCGGCTCGATGAAGCCGTTGACGATGAGCTTCGAGGCCTCCTCCTCGTCGATGCCGTGCGACTGGAGGTAGAACAGCTGCTCCTCGCCGACCTTCGACACGGTGGCCTCGTGTCCGACGTCCACGTCGTCCTCGCCGATGCGGATCGTCGGGTAGGTGTCCGACCGCGAGTCCTCGTCGAGGAGCAGCGCGTCGCAGACGACCTTCGACCGCGAGCCGTGCGCACCCTTGGCGACCTCGAGGAGGCCGCGGTACGAGGACCGGCCGCCGTCCTTGGAGATCGACTTGGCGAAGATGTTGGACGTCGTGTTGGGCGCGGCGTGGATGATCTTGCCGCCCGCGTCCTGGTGCTGGCCCTTGCCGGCGAACGCGATGGACAGGATCTCGCCGTGCGCCCGCTCGCCCGTGAGGTAGACGGACGGGTACTTCATCGTGAGCTTGGAGCCGAGGTTGCAGTCGACCCACTCCACGGTCGCGTCGCGCTCGGCGACGGCCCGCTTGGTCACGAGGTTGAAGACGTTCTGCGACCAGTTCTGGACGGTCGTGTAGCGGATGCGCGCGCCGGGCTTGGCGATCAGCTCGACCACCGCGGAGTGCAGCGAGTCCGAGCTGTACGTCGGAGCGGTGCAGCCCTCGACGTAGTGCACGTACGAGCCCTCGTCGGCGATGATGAGCGTCCGCTCGAACTGGCCCATGTTCTCCGTGTTGATCCGGAAGTAGGCCTGGAGCGGCATCTCGACGGAGACGCCCGGCGGGACGTAGACGAACGAGCCGCCCGACCACACGGCGCTGTTGAGCGCGGCGAGCTTGTTGTCGTTCGCCGGGATGATCGAGGCGAAGTACTCGCGGACGAGGTCCTCGTGCTCGCGCAGGCCCGAGTCCATGTCGAGGAAGATCACGCCCTGCTTCTCCAGGTCCTCGCGGACCTGGTGGTAGACGACCTCGGACTCGTACTGGGCGCCGACGCCGGCGAGGAACTTGCGCTCCGCCTCCGGGATGCCGAGGCGGTCGAACGTCTTCTTGACGTCCTCCGGCACGTCGTCCCAGGAGCGGGACGCCTTCTCGGACGCGCGGACGAAGTAGTGGATGTCGTCGAAGTCGACCTCCTCGAGCATCGGCGAGCCCCACGTGGGCATCGGCCGTGCGAGGAAGTGGTCGAGCGACTTCAGGCGGAACTCGCGCATCCACTGGGGCTCGTTCTTGAAGTCGCTGATCTTCTCGACGAGCTCGCGGGACAGGCCCTTCGGGGCCTTGTAGAGGTAGTTCTCCGCGTCGTGGAACCCGTAGCGCTCGGTGTAATCCGCGTTCAGGCTCTGAAGCGTCTCGGTTTCAGGGGTTGCAGCCATGGGTCTCCAATTCCTGCCTGGGGAATAGGAATTGTATCGGCCCGCACGTCACTTCCCGGGCCGGGTGGACTGTGCTGTCAGTCCACTTCGAGACGGACCATCCCGTCCTCGACCACGACGTCGAACGTCTCGACGGCCTGGTAGGCGGGAAGGTTGAGCGGCTGGCCGCTGCGCAGGTCGAACCACGAGCCGTGACGCGGGCACTCGACCCGGCATCGCTCCTGGTCCAGCTCGCCTTCGAGCAGGATGCCGTCGTCGTGCGAGCAGCGGTCCTCGATGGCCAGCAGCTCGCCGTTGCAGTTGACGACGGCGATCTCCAGGTCCTCCCACTCGACGACCCTGTGGGCGCCGGGGGGCAGGTCGGCGAGCGGGCACACGTCGATGGTCTCCGAGGGCACGCGCCGAGGATAGGCGCGCGCGAGGACGGGGCGCCGCGAGCCCGCCGCGACGCCCCGACGCCTCCTGCCCGGCCGTCAGTGGCCCACGCGGCAGGCCATCCACGCGTACGCGTGGTAGCCCGGGAACGCGGCCATCACGTCGCTCAGCCGGATCGTCCTCGTGCCGCGCCGGTCGTCGCTGACCATCACGCAGTCGTTCGCGATGCCGTGCGCCTCCTTGGCGTGCTCCACCGCCTCGATCGCCCCCTGCCAGTCGCCGGGGAACTCGGTGATCGAGTAGTTCCAGATCGACGCCTGGCCGCCGCCGATCGAGCTCGGGCTGATCGGGGTGTCGGCCCGCATGATCTGGTAGCAGCGGCCGGCGGTGATCGTGTTCGCGTTGGGCTGGTTCGAACCGAAGAACCAGATCTGCGAGCCGGGCGGCAGCCGGACCATCGACGTGCCGTCCCACCCGCCGTGGGCGCAGACGAAGAGCACCTGGCCGTTGGCGTTGCGGGTCGTGCGGTAGCGGAGCAGGCAGCGGTTCGGGCCGCCCTCGTCCATCGGCATGACGACCGCCCCTCAGACGCTCGCCCCGCCGAGGAAGTCGGCGGCGGTGAGGACGTTGACGCCGAGCACGGCCGGGTTGCCCGCGGGGCTCGTGGTGGTCGCGGTCATGTGGCCCTGGTCGTCGAACGTGACCTGGGTCGACATCCCGCCCTGCGCGCTGACCGAGAAGAACGGCCACACGCCGCCCGACGCCGCGGCGTGGATGTCCGTCTGGTCGTCGGTCGAGTACGTGGCGTCGGACGTCGTCGTGATCGTGATGCCGTCGACGACGACGAGCGAGCTGGCGAACCGCTGCATGTTCCCCGCGGTGCCGAACGTGCTCGCCCAGTTCGGCGTGCCCGCGACCCAGACCGTGTTGTCGGGCTGGTGGAACGCCATCCCGAAGGCGCCGCTGTTGTACCAGCCGGCCGGGATCGCGCGGAACGTGAAGACGCGCTGGAAGCTCGCGCTCACGGTGACGTGCGACGACGTCGCCTGCGCGCTCTGCTTGTCGTACCCGCCGCTCGCGGACGCGGAGAAGAAGTCGTACGCGCCGCTCACCTCCCCCGACGCCCACGTGTGGCTCGTGTCGGTGCTCGCCGTCGAGCTGTCGAACGCGACCGTGCCCGCCGTGGCGTGCTGCAGGTCGTCGAACAGGTCGTCGATCGTGTGGGTGAAGTCGGGCGTCCGGGCCGGCGGCCCGAGGTACCGCGCGACGGCCTCCTGCGCGAGGTAGATCGGGTCGAGCGCCGCCGCCATCAGCGCCTGGCGGCCCGGGACGACCTTGTCGGGGTAGTGGATCTGCGCCCAGCGGACGAACGACTGGACCAGGTCCGCGCTCGGGTCGAGCGTCGCCGCGTACTTGACCCACGGCTGGTAGGCGTCCTTCAGCGCGTCCCGGACGCGGTACTGGCCCTGCGACTGCAGCTGGGCGACGACCGCGGCGTAGTCCGAGAAGAACTGGTTGCCGCCCGCCGCCGAGTACTGCGCCGTGAGGCTGGCAGGCGGGATGAGGTTCAGCAGCTCCCACAGCTGGGCCGACGTGGTGCCGACCGGGGCCATGGGCTGCCAGGTCTGGAAGTGCTGCGGGTCGAGGTTGAGACCCGTGACGAGCGCGTTGTACCAACCGGACTGCAGGTTGGCCATCGCCTCGTTGCCGCTGCTCTGCGAGGTACTCACCGCTGCTCCTTGGTGGAGGGGAATTTCGCGGTGACGCTAAGCCGAGCGTGCAGGGTCGACCAGTGACACATACACGCAACACACGGACGTGTCTCACACGTTCGGACGACACCCGCGCACAGCCGAGCGCGGCGGTGGGAAGGTCGGGTGTCGTGGAGGCGCTCGACGGCTACGACTCGATGACCCTGCTGCGGGAGCTGACGCGCCGGGTCCAGCGGCGGGCGGACGCCGTGCCCACCCACACGTTCTGACGTCGCGGTCGACGGGTGGGCGTGGCACGCCGAGCGGCTGGAGCGCCGCGGCGTGCCACGGCTCTCCCCCCGCGAGCTCGAGATCGCCGAGATGGTCGCCGACGGCATGACGAACAAGGCCATCGCCTTCCGACTCGGCATCTCGACGTGGACCGTGTCCGCGCACCTGCGGCGCGCCTTCGAGAAGCTCGAGGTCAACTCGCGTGCCGCGATGGTGGCCCGCCTGCGGGCCTCTCCGCAGCTCGAGCGGAGGGCGCGGGCGATGCCGTGAGCGTCAGTTCAGGACGGCCTGCAGCCCGTGGCGCTCGGCCTCGACCCGAGCGCGCAGGGGCGCCGCGAGCGGGAGCTTCAGCCGCAGGTCCGCCGCGCGGATCGCCAGGCCGATGTCGCCGCCCCGCACGGCGCGCTCGATGATCGTCGCCAACGCGGAGAACGCGATCTGGTGGCCGCACCGCGGCTTGAAGCGCTGCCGCTCGTCGCGGGTGAGCGCCCGCAGCCCGCGCTCAGGGTCGTAGGCGGCGGCCGCGCCGTCCTCGCGGTGGACGACGACGTGGTGGCGCCCGTCGCCGGCGACGGCGAGGTCGAGCCCGGCCCGCGCGCCCGCCTCCGCCGCGACGGCGCAGAGCAGGAGCGGCGTGCCGCACCAGGTCGCGAGCACCTGGTCGACGAGCAGGTCGCCCACTCCGACGTGCGCGTCGGAGAGCGTGAACGGCTCCATCGCGCCGGTGATCGTCTCGAGCTGCCCCGCCGGCCCGCTGCACCGGGCGAAGATCGCGCAGGCGGCGAGGGCCCCCAGGTCGTCCTCGACCGCGTTCTGGTCCACGTGGTGCAGCGCCCCTGCCATGTCGAGCAGGACGCGCGCCGGCCGGCAGCTCGCGCACATCGCTAGTCGTCGCCCTCCGTCATGTCTTAGGGCACCCTAACGGATGATCACGCGTGGGGCGGCGCCGACCCGCGCCGCCCCACGCGCCGGGCGCTACGGGAAGGCGATCGAGATGTCGCCGAACGCCTGGCCCGCGCTGTACGAGCCGTTCGAGCCGCCGTTGAACACCTCGGCGCCGCCGCTGGTCAGCAGCGCCGGGACGTTCTCGTAGATCGTCTCACCGTCGTCCCCGGGCTCCGCCGCGGTGGCGTTGTCGAGGTCGAGCGTGAGGATGTTGCGGCGGTCGCTGACGACCGCGCCGAAGAGCGGGTCGTACGAGACGTCGGCGGCGATCGTCACCTGGTCGGGCGACGAGGTGCTGCGCGTCGCGGTGAGGTTGCCGATCGTGATGTGGATGAAGTGCGCGTCCACGTCGAACGCGATCTGGCCCGAGTGGTTGCGGACCGTCGCGGTGGACGTGCCACCGACCACCGGCACGCCGTACGTGTTCGACCCGAGCGACGACCACGAGGTCGTGATCGGCTGGGCGTTCTTCCACAGCGGGTTGTTGATGTAGTTGACCCAGCCGGACCGGAGCTCCCAGTCGGTCTGGCTGAGCGACGCCGCCGAGGCGACGGACGGGACGGCGAACGCGAGCGCGGCGACGAACGCCGCCGCGAGCACGGCGACGCGACCGCACGAGCGGTTGGACTGCGACATGTGGCCTCCCTCCCTGGTGGAGGTCGAGTGGATGAACGCGCCGGACGGACTCCCTTGCCGCCCGGCGCGGCGCCACCGTATTAGGGTGCCCTAACTTCTGTCAAGCGCCCGTGGACAAGCGCGTGTCCCTCCGTTAGGTTGGCCTAAGTTAGGCGATCCTAACGTACGCACACCCACCCGTTTCTGGAGTCTCGCCTCACCATGCACCGAACGACGGGCCACGGCCGGCCCGCCCTGCTCCTGGCACGCCTCGCCGTCCTCGCGGCCGCCGCGCTCTGCCTCGCGCCCGCGACCGCCGCGGCGGCCATCCCCTTCGACCTGACCACCGTCCCCAAGCTGCGCGTCCTCGGCGCCGACGGCGCGGGCTCCGTGCACGCCGTCGCCGGCCGGTGCGACCTCGACGACGACGGGACGCCCGACCTGATCGTGGGCCAGCAGGACCTCAACCCGGACGCCCTCCCGATCGCGCCGGGCGGGGCCACGATCGTCTTCGGCGCCGCCGGCGACCTCGCCGACCGCGTGGTCCTGCGCGGGGATCCGGGCAAGGGCACCGAGGCGTCCGCCACCGGCGCGAGCGTCGCCTGCGGCGGTGACGTGAACGGCGACGGCGTCGACGACGCGCTCATCGGCGCGACCGGCTGGTCCCCCGTCGGCAGCCCTAACGGCCGCCACGGCGCGGTGTTCGTCGTGTTCGGCGGGAACGGCATCCGCGCGCTGCCGAGCATCGACCTCGCGAACCTCGGCGCGCGCGGCTTCCGCATCGAGGGCGTGTCGTACAGCGCGACGGTCGGCGTCCGCCTCGGCGCCTCGATCGCCGGGCTCGGCGACCTCGACGGCGACGGGAAGGACGAGATCGGCCTCGGCATCCCGGCCTGGCGCACCGGCCTCAGCCCGGCGCCGACGGGCATCGGCGCGGCCATGGTCGTCCGCGGCCGGTCCGCGACCACGAGCGTCGACCTGGCCGACCCGGCGTCGACGATGTTCCGGCTCACCGGGACGACGGCGAGCGACGCGCTCGGCCCGCTCGCCGCGCTCGACGACGTGGACGGCGACGACGTGCCCGACTTCGCGGTCGGCGCCCGCGGGTTCGACCACGACCCTGACGGGGGAGGCGCGGAGCCCGCCCGCACGAACGGCGGCGCGGTGCTCGTCGTGAGCGGCGCCGACGCCCAGGGCGCCCACACGGTCGCGCCCGGCGCGCTTCCCGCCCCGGTGCTGCGCGCGATCTACGGCGACGTCGCGGGCCGCGCGGCCGGCACCAGCGTGGCGGCCGCGGGCGACGTGAACGCCGACGGCGACCCGGACCTGCTCGTCGGGAGCGCGCCCGTCAGCACCGCCTCGGACGCCTACGCGGACGTGGTCTTCGGCGGTCCTACGACCCCGGTCGACCTCGGTGCCGCGCGCTCGGGCTTCCGCATCCGGAACCCGGCGAACGAGGACCTCCAGCCGGCCATCGGCGCGTTCGCCGGCGTCGGCGACGTCAGCGGCGACGGACGCGACGACGTGCTGGTCGGCTCCTCCGGCCAGAAGCGCGTGGCGCTCGTGTACGGCAAGTCCGACTTCCAGCCCATCTCGCTGCTGGCGCTCAACGCCTCTCGCGGTGCCCAGTGGGTGAGCGACACGTTCCCGATCATCGGCGGCGCCCTCGCCGGCACGGGCGACATGAACGGGGACGGCTTCGCCGACCTCGCGATCGGCGGCTCGGGGCTGACGTCGACGAGCGACACGAACGGCTTCGTGGACGTGCTCACGCTCCCCGATCCCGCCACGGGCGGCGGCACGCCCGTCGAGGAGGTGGACACCATCGTGGACTGGGGCGTCCGCGCGAACCTCCGCAACTACGTCTACGGCTCGTCGGGCGCGCCCGGCTACGTGCCCGGGGTCTCTCCGCCGCCGATCGTCGCGGACGACGGCGCGCTGTGCACGCCCAACCCCGACGTCGCCGTCGGCGGCTGCGACCCGGCGCGCAGGTCGGGCCTGAGCTGGCCCGTCGGCTTCCAGTGGACCCCGACCGGGGCCTCGCTCGACGTCGCGGGTGACACGGCGGTCGTCGCGACCCGCGGCCGCGTCGTGCTCAGCTACCCCGCGCACTGCTTCACGATCACCCTCCGCGACCCGCGCTGGACGCTGGCGGGCAGCCAGGCGAGCGTCAGCGTGCGGATCACCCAGGACATCGTCGAGGACTGCTCGGTGGCCGGCGCCCCGGGCGCGGTCTCCGGCGCGGACAGCGATGCGCGCGTGACGCTCGGGACGTTCCCGATCAGCGAGCGGATCGTCCGCGCCAAGACGGTGACGTGGAAGACCGAGCCGGGTGCGCTGGGCGAGGAGGGCAACAAGGTCCTCGCGCTGCTGTACGTGGGCGCGGAGCTCGATCCGGCGACGATCACCGTCTCGCGGACGATCGGCGCCCTGCCGTCGCTGGAGGGCGAGCTGGACGACGACGGGCGCGGCGGTGACGGGCCCGGGCCGACGGTCGAGAAGGTCGTCGAGCGGGTCGTGCCCGGGCCGGCCGCGCCGGCGGTCACGCAGCGTGTCTCGAGCAAGGGGCTGACCGCCACGGTCCGCGGCGCGAAGACCGGCAAGCGGCGCGTGAAGGTCACCCTGTCGCGGGCGCTCGGGCTCAACCCGCTGAAGGCCTACCGCGTGTGGCTGACCAAGGGCGGCAACCGCGTCGCCACCGGGTCGCTGGAGGGGACGGAGCTCGTGCTCACCGTCGCGCCTCGGCGGACGGTCACCGGCAAGGGCGCGAGCCGCCGGGTGCGGACCACGTACCCGCGGCTGAAGGGCACGTACACGCTGCGGCCCGCCACCGCCGGCTCGAAGCTGCCGACGGTGCTGGTGAAGCTCAGCTAGCCGCTAGAGGGTCGCGCTGCCCGGGGGCTTGACGCCCTCGGGCGTGTCGGCCTCCCAGTCGACCGCCGCGCCGAGCGCCGCGCTCTTGAGGACCTTCAGCGACAGGAGGCCGCACTTCAGCCGCGTGGCGCTGAGCTCGATGCCCAGCAGGTCGAGGATGAACTCCTTGTCGAGCCTGAGCAGCTCGTCGACCTTCATGCCCTTGACCTCGTCGGAGGCCAGCGAGGCGGACGCCTGCGAGATCGCGCAGCCGTGGCCGCTGAAGCGCAGGTCCTGCACCGTGTTGTCGTCGCCGACGACGATCTGGACCTTCAGCTCGTCGCCGCACAGCGGGTTGTTGTCCTCGAACTCGAGGTCGGCGCTCTCGAGCTCGCCCCAGTTGTGGGGGCGCTTGTAGTGCTCGAGGATCTGCTCGCGGTACAGGTCGTCCATCTGAAGCCTCAGTCTCCGAAGATCCGCTCGACCTCGCCCAGCGCCTCCACGAGACGGTCGACGTCGTCGCGGGTCGAGTGCACGGCGAACGACGCACGCGTCGTCGCGCCGACGCCCAGGCGCTTCATCAGCGGCTGCGCGCAGTGGTGGCCGGCCCGGACGCAGACGCCCTGGCGGCCGATGATGTCGGCGACGTCGTGCGGGTGCGCCTGCTCCATCGCGAAGGAGACGACCGCGCCGCGCGCGTCCGCGTCGGACGGCCCGAAGACGGTCAGCCCCGGCACGTCGGCCAGGCGCTCCAGCGCGTAGGCGGTGACGTCGCGCTCGTGCGCGCGGATCGCGTCGAGGCCCAGCTCCTGCATCCAGCGGATCGCGGCGCCCAGGCCGACGGCCTCGGCGATCGGCGACGTGCCGGCCTCGAACTTCGCGGGCACCTCGGCGAAGCGCACCTCGTCGAACGAGACGCTGGAGATCATGTGACCGCCGCTGATGAAGGGCGGCATCGCCTCCAGGATCTCGCGCTTGCCGTGGAGGATGCCGATGCCGGTCGGCGCGTACGCCTTGTGGCCGGTCCAGACGTAGAAGTCCGCGTCGAGCGCGCCGACGTCGACGGGGAGCTGCGGCACCGCCTGCGTGCCGTCCACGAGCACGACCGCGCCGGCGGCGTGCGCGCGGCGGACGATCTCCTCGACGGGGTTGATCGTGCCGAGCACGTTCGACACGTGCGTGACGGCGACGAGCTTCGGCCCGCGCTCCAGCGCCGCGTCGAGCTGGTCGAGGCGCAGCTGGCCCTCGTCGTCGACGTCGATCACGTCGAGCACGGCGCCGCGCTCGTCCGCGATGAGCTTGAGCGGCACGACGACCGAGTGGTGCTCCATCACGGAGACGACGACGCGGTCGCCGGGCTGCAGGTTCGCGCGGCCCCACGACTGGATCACGAGGTTCATCGCCGCGGTGGCGTTGCCCGTGAAGATCGTGTCGCGGCCGCTCCAGCCGACGAGCTCGGCGGCGACCGTGCGCGCGCCCTCGTACAGGTCCGTCGCCTCGACCGCGAGCGGGTAGACGCCGCGGTGCACCGACGCGTTGTGGTGCGACAGGAAGTCGGTCACCGCGTCGATGACGGCGCGCGGCTTCTGGGCCGTCGCGGCGCTGTCGAGGTAGACGAGGCCCTCCCGGTCCAGGACCGGGAACTGGCGGGCGACGGTGTCGAGGGCGAGCGTGCTCACCGGGTCACATCGCTCTCTACGCCGCGGCCGGCGCGCCGTACTGCTCGCGCAGCTTGGCGTAGCCCTCGCGCTCGAGCTGGTCGACGAGCTCCGGGCCGCCCTCGTGCGCGACGCGGCCGTCGAAGATGATCGAGACCCGGTCCGGCTTCACCATGTGCAGGATCCGCTGGTAGTGGGTGATGATCAGGACGCCCATGTCCGTCTCGGCCTTGACCTTGTTGACGGCGTTGGCGACGACGTTGAGCGCGTCGATGTCGAGGCCCGAGTCGGTCTCGTCGAGGATGGCGATCTCCGGGCGCTGCAGCGCGAGCTGGAGCATCTCCAGGCGCTTCTTCTCGCCGCCCGAGAAGCCCTCGTTGAGGTAGCGCGCCGCGAACTGCTTCGGCACGTTCGTCAGCTCCATCGCGGCCTCGGTCGTCTTGCGGAAGTCCTTGAGGGAGATGGGCTCCTCGCCCTTCGCCTCGCGGTGCGCGTTCTGCACCATCCGCAGGTACTTCGTGATCGTCACGCCCGGGACGCTGACCGGGTACTGGAAGGCCATGAAGAGGCCGAGGCGGGCGCGCTCGTCCGGATCGGCCTCCGTGACGTCCTCGCCGTTGAAGACGATCGTGCCCTCGGTGACCTCGAGGCTCGGGTGGCCCATGATCACGTTCGCGAGGGTGGACTTGCCGGAGCCGTTCGGACCCATCAGCGCGTGGATCTCGCCCTTGCGGACGGTGAGGTCCAGCCCCTTGAGGATCTGCTTGTCGCCCGCCTGGGCGTGGAGGTTCTTGATCTCGAGCATGAAGTCTCTGGTTCTCAGTGGTGGGTGACGAGCATCTGCTGGGAAGGCTGGCGCTGCGTGAACGCGACGAGCTCGGCGAGCGTCGTCTGCTGGAGCGCCTTGACGACGCTCCCCTGGACGCGGGTCCACAGCAGCTTGGTGGCGCACAGCTCGCCGTCCGTGTGGTGGTTGCACAGGACGCGCGAGCCGTCGACGGTGTCGTCGACGAAGCACGACATGGGCGCCACGCCGCCCTCGAGGGCCGCGATGACGTCGTCCATGCGGATCTCCTCCGCGGGCTGGGCCAGCCGGTAGCCGCCGTGGGCGCCGCGGGTGGACTCGACGAAGCCGCCCTTCTTCAGGAGCGCGACGATGCGCTCCAGGTAGGCGAGCGGGAGGCCCTCGGCCTCGGCGATGGACTTCAGCGAGATCGGGACCCCGCCATCCTGCTTGCCGAGCTCGACGAGGAGCCGCACGCCATACTCGGCCTTCGTCGTGAAGATCACGCGTCAAATCCTACCGCGTGAGTCGGGATCGCCCGGGGGCCTGTGCGCATCGTCTCAGCCGCTGCGGCAGACTGACCCGATGGAGCTGATCGAGAGGCTCGACGCGCTCGCACGCCGCGTCGACGAGGCCAAGGCCGCCGCCGAGACCATCGCCGAGGGCGACCCGACCGCGATGAGCGAGCTGGGCGCGGAGGTCGACGCGATGGCCGAGGACATCGCCGCGCTGAAGGCGCTGACGGCCGGCCCGCCCTCCGCCGCGTAGGCCCCGCCCGCCGTCGCGGCCGGCCCGGTCCGCCGGAAGCTGGCGCGAAAACAGGGCTTGACCCTGACGTTACGTCAGGGTCTTAGATGCCCGGCATGACCTACGGAAGCACCGCGATCGAGGTGGCCGGACTGCGCAAGTCCTACGGCGACCACCAGGTGATCGCGGGCATCGACCTGACCGTGCCGGACGGCACCGTCTACGCCCTGCTCGGCCCGAACGGCGCCGGCAAGACCACCACCGTCAACATCCTCTCCACGCTGCTGACCGCCGACGCGGGGACGCTTCGCGTGGCGGGCCACGACGTGCGCCGGGAGCCCGAGCGCGTGCGCGCGGCGATCGGCGTCACGGGCCAGTTCTCGGCGATCGACGAGCTGCTGACCGGCCGCGAGAACCTGCGGCTGATGGCCGACCTGGCCCACCTCGACCGGGCCGCCGTGCCCGGCGCCGTGACCGAGATGCTCGAGCGGCTGGACCTCGTGGACGCCGCCGACCGGCCCGCCCAGACCTACTCCGGCGGCATGAAGCGGCGGCTCGACCTGGCGATGACGCTGATCGCGAGGCCGCGGCTGATCTTCCTCGACGAGCCGACGACCGGCCTCAACCCGCGCAGCCGCCGCGAGCTGTGGGCGATCGTGCGGGAGCAGGTCGCCGACGGCGTGACCGTGCTGCTGACGACGCAGTACCTCGACGAGGCCGACCACCTGGCCGACCGGATCGGCATCCTCGACGGCGGGCGGCTGGTCGCCGAGGGCACCGCCGCCGAGCTCAAGCGCCGCGTCCCGGGCGGGCACGTGGCGGTGCAGTTCGCCGACGCCGCCGGCCTGGCCGCGGCCGCGGCGGCGCACCCCGACGCGGTGGCGAACGACGAGACGCTCACGCTGCAGGTCCCGAGCGACGGCAGCGTCAGCGGCCTGCGCCGGGTCCTCGACGGGCTCGACGACGACGGCGTCGCCGCCGTGACCGTCCAGAACGCCGATCTGGACGACGTGTTCCTCGCGCTCACCGGCCACGCGGCCGAGGCGCCCACCCCTGAAGAGATCTCCGCATGAGCACCTTCACCGTCCGCGACTCGGCCACGATGCTGCGCCGCAACCTGCTGCACATCCGCCGCTACCCGTCGCTGTCGATCATGCTGGTCGCCCAGCCGATCCTGTTCCTGCTGCTCTTCGTCTACGTGTTCGGTGGGACGCTGGGCGCCGGCCTGCCGGGGCAGGCGGGCATCGGCGACCGCGACGACTACCTCGTGTACATCACCCCCGGCATCCTGATCATGACCGTCGCCAGCGTGGCGCTCGGCACCGCGATCGCGACCGCCACCGACATGACCACCGGCATCATCGCCCGCTTCCGCACGATGGACATCGCGCAGGTGTCGGTGCTCACCGGTCATGTGCTGGGCGCCGTCATCAAGACCGTCCTCGCGCTCGTCGTCGTGATCGCGTTCGCGTTCCTGCTCGGGTTCGGCTCCGACGCCGGCCTGCTGGAGTGGCTCGGCGCCTTCGGCCTCCTGGTGCTCCTGGCGTTCGCCCTCACCTGGCTCACCGTCGGGCTCGGGCTCGCGGCCGACAGCGTCGAGACCGCGAGCAACACCCCGATGTTCCTCGTGCTGCTGCCGTTCATCAGCAGCGGCTTCGTCCCGACCGACGCGATGCCGTGGGGCGTGCGGCACTTCGCCGAGCACCAGCCCTTCACCCCGATCATCGACACGCTGCGCGCGCTCGTCACCGGCGCCCCGACGGACTCCGACCTGTGGCTCGCGATCGGCTGGTGCGTGGCGATCTCGCTGCTGGGCTTCCTCTGGTCCCGGCGGCTGTACCTCCGCGTACCCGCCAAGTAGGACTCCCCGGCGTGCTCACCATCGGCCAGCTCGCCGCGTACGCGGGCGTCACCGTCCGCGCGGTGCGCTTCTACCACCAGAAGGGCCTGCTGCCGGAGCCGGAGCGGGACGACTCCGGCTACCGGCGGTACGACGCCGGGAGCGTCGTCGAGCTGATCCGGATCCGGACGCTCGCCGACGCCGGCGTGCCGCTGGCGCGCATCGGCGAGCTGCTCACGGCCGACGCCGAGGCGTTCGCCGCCGCGATCGAGGACGTCGACCGCCGCCTCCAGGCCGAGATCCGGGAGAAGCGGCGCCACCGCGAGCGGATCGCCCAGCTCGCGGCCGGGGACAGCCTCGCGCTGCCCCCGGAGGCCGTCGCGTACCTGGAACGGATGCGCGGGCTCGGCTTCTCGGAGCGCGTCCTCGCCGCCGAGCGCGACGCCTGGATCCTGGTCGCGGCCAAGCTGCCCGACAGCATGCCGGCCTTCATGGCCTCCAAGCACGAGCAGCTCGAGGACCCGGCGACCCTGGCCCTCTACCGCGACATGTACACGGCGGTGGTCGACTGGGAGCGCGACGACCCCCGGCTGCCGGAGCTGGCCGACCGGCTGGCCGCGATCTTCGACGCGGTCAGCGACGCCGAGTGGGAGGCCAGCGCCGAGAACCCGATGGACGACGATCTCGTCGAGCTGCTCGACTCGATGTTCCTCACCGCCAGCCCGATCGCGGGCCGCCTGCGCGAGCTGCTCGAGGAGCGGGGCTGGCGGGGCTGGACGAAGCTCGAGCGCATCCCGCCGCGCTAGTCGCGCGGGATGCGGCAGGCCGCCGGGAGCGGCACCGACTCGTCCGGGTCGGGCAGCGCGGCCTCGCTCGGCACCGGGTTGAGCTTGCAGAACGCGTACGCGCCCGCGGGGAAGTCGACGACCGCGCGGAACGGGATGGCCAGCTCCCCTCGCGCGCCCGCCTGCGCGCCCGCGCCCTCGATCGCGCGCACGGACGAGAAGCAGTCGTAGGCGACCTTGCGGGCGGCGGGGTCGGCGCCGGGGCTGGGCGAGCACGACGCGGTGCGGGCGTCGGGGTCGAAGCGGGCGCGGGCATCCGCGCCGATCGCCTGCTCGATCTCCGCGACCACGGCCGCGCGGCCGGCCGACGTCGCGAACGTGCCGCGCTGCGCGCGCTGGTCGGCGGCCATCTTCGCCCGTCGCGCCTCGGCCCTGGCGTCCTGCTCCTCCTGCGCGCGGGCGGCGCGCTCGTCCTTGCCCGCGTCGATCTTCGGCGCGATGACGGCCAGCGCGGCGCCGCCGACCACGAGCAGCGCCAGCGCCCACAGCCCGACCTCGCGCCAGGGCACCGGCGGGACGCGCGCGCCGCGCGGGGGCGTCCACACGTGCAGCCACGCCCCGACGACCTCGAAGCGCGAGAGCTTGGGCGGCTCGTCCTCGATCGATCTCACCAGCAGATAGCCTCTGGTGGTGAGTCTAGATGGAACGTCAAGCGCTCATCGACGCCTCGGTCCAGCCCGGCGGCCGCGCGCCCGCCCCGCGGCCGCTCGCGCTCGTGCAGGCGTTCGTCAACACCGTCGACCGCGAGCACGGGCCGGACCTGCTGGCGGACGCCGGCGGGTGGGCGGCGTGGTGCGCGGCGCGGGGTCTCCGCGAGGACCTGCCGCTGGACGAAGCGCTGAGCGTGCGCGAGGCGCTGCGCCTGCTCCTGTGGGGGAACGGTCACACTCCGCCCGCCGACCTCGCGGCGCCGGGCGCGGACGCGGGCGCGGTGGTCACGCAGGAGCGACTGGCGCGCGCCGCCGCGACGCTCGACGCGGCGGCCACGCGGCTCGACCTGCGTCCCCGGTTCGGCGGACACCCGCGAATTGCAGGGGAAACGCCGGGCGGCGCGGTCGCCGAGGTGCTCGCGGCGGCGTTCGCGGCGATGGCCGACGGCACGTGGGGCCGGCTCAAGGCGTGCCCCGGCGCGCGCTGCGGATGGGCCTTCTACGACCGCTCGGTCAACGGCTCGTCGGCCTGGTGCTCGATGCGGATCTGCGGCGGCCGCGCCAAGGCCCGCTCCTACTATCGACGGCAGAGATCATGAGCCTTCCCGGCAAGTCCGTCACCATCGTCGTCGAGCCGCTCGAGGCCCCCGCCGCCGCGCCGATCCCGGCGCAGCCCGCGGTCCCCGCGCCGGCTCCCGCCCCCGCCGCGGCGTGAGCACCGCGGCGCCCGACCTGATCCGCCCCGTCGTCGCGTACCGGGCGTGGAAGGTCATCGGCGACCGCCTGCTCTCGCCGCTCATGCCCATCCGCTGGGAGGGGCGCACCATGCACGCCGAGTGCCACCCGTTCCAGCGCCGCATCATGCTGGGCGCGCAGAACGGCTGGGTCGTCGAGGACCACGCGTCCCCGCACCCGGACTGCCAGTGCGGGATCTACGCGCACCACCGGCCCGGCAGGCGCAACTGGTTCGGCCAGTTCGACTGGGTCGAGGGCATCGTCACCGTCTGGGGCCGCCTGGAAGCCCACGCCGACGGCCTGCGCGCCGAGCACGCGCGCATCGAGGCGCTGATCCGCCGCACCGAGGTGCCGACCGCCGAGCGCATCGCCGCGCGCCTGGGCTGCGAGATCATCGACCGCGCGGACGTCGAGCTGGTCGCCGCGCGCTACGGCGCGCCGATCCCGCACACGCTGCTCCCCGGCGGCCCGGCCGCCGCCGCCGCGTAGGCGCGGTTTCGGCCCGGCGGCGCGGCGGGGAGGCTCCCGCCATGCCCAACGCCATCGTCACCGGCGGCAACAGCGGCATCGGCCGCTCGACCGCCGTCGCCCTCGCCGCCGCCGGATTCGACGTCGGCTTCACCTGGCACAGCGAGGAGGAGCGCGCGAAGGACGCCGTCCGCGAGATCGAGGAGCACGGCCGCCGTGCGGTCGCCCGCCAGGTCGACCTGCACGACGGCGAGGCCGGCGCGCGCGTGGTCGAGGAGCTGGCCGACGCGCTCGGCTCCGTCGAGTGCTTCGTCTCCAACGCCGGCTACGGCACCGACAAGCCCGTGCTCGAGCTGACGCCCGACGAGTGGCGCGGCGTGCTCGAGGTCGACCTGACCGGCGCGTTCCTCTGCTTCCAGGCGGCCGCGCGGCGGATGGTCGCGCAGGGCCGCGGCGGGCGCGTGATCTTCGTGACGTCGGTGCACGAGCACATCCCGCTGCGCGGCAACGCCCCGTACAGCGCGGCCAAGCACGGGCTCGGCGGGCTCGTGAAGGTCGCGGCGCTGGAGCTGGCCGAGCACGGCGTCCTCGTCAACGCCGTCGCGCCGGGCCAGATCGCGACGCGCATGACCGGCCAGGAGGACCAGGCGCCCGACCCGAGCGAGGGCATCCCGCTCCGGCGTGCCGGCAAGGCGGACGAGATCGCCCAATCGGTCGTGTTCCTGGCCAGTCAGGGCGCCTCGTACGTGACCGGCGCGTCGCTCGTCGTGGACGGCGGGCTCTCGCTGATCGCGGCCGAGCACCAGTAGCGACAGGCGAGGCTGATACACAAGGGGTCCGCAATGGACCTCAAGCCAGGCGATCTCTTCGCCGGCCTGCGCATCGAAGGCGTGGCCGGAAAGGGCGGGATGGGGGTCGTCTACCGCGCCGTCCAGCCGGCTCTCGATCGGCTGGTCGCGCTCAAGACGATCGCACCCGCCCTCGCTGCCGACCCCGCGTTCGCCGCCCGGTTCGTGCGCGAGTCGAAGGCCGCCGCGGCCGTGGAGCACCCCAACGTCCTGCCGGTCTTCTCGGCCGGCGAGGAGGAGGGCGTCCTCTACATCGTCATGCGCTACGTCGACGGGCCGGACCTGCGCTCGCTGCTGCGCGAGCTGGGGCGGCTGGAGCCCGCGCGCGCCGGGACGATCGTCGCGCAGATCGCCGCCGCGCTCGACGCCGCGCACACGCGCGGGCTCGTCCACCGCGACGTCAAGCCGGCGAACATCCTGCTCGACCGCGCCGAGCACGCGTACCTGACCGACTTCGGGCTCACCAAGCGGCTGCACTCCAGCGCCACCGCGGCGACGCGGCCGGGCGGGTGGGTCGGGACGCTGGGGTACGTCGCGCCGGAGCAGATCCGCGACGACCGGATCGACGGGCGCACCGACGTCTACGCGCTCGGCTGCGTGCTCTTCCACGCGCTGACCGGCGCGCCGCCGTACGACCGCTCCAGCGACGAGGCGACGCTGTGGGCGCACCTCAACGACGAGCCGCCCGCGCTGCCGGCCGGCGTGCCGAGCGAGCTCGGCGCCGTGATCGCGCGGGCGCTGGCCAAGGACCCCGAGGACCGGTTCGCGACCGCCGGCGAGATGGGCCGGGCCGTGCTCGCGGCGATCGGGCGGCCGGCGCAGAGCGTCGCGGGGCTCGACGCGCCGGGCGCGGCGACCGCCGCGGACGAGACGCGCGTGACGCCGCCGGAGGCGCGGCCCGACGCGGCCGGCGCGCCGGCGGGTCCGCCGCGCACCGCCGTCACGACGCCGGTGGAGGGGCAGACCGCGCCGACCGCGCAGGCGCCCGAGCCGACGACGCCCGCCGCGCCCGGCGTACTGCCCCGTGGCGACACGCCGCCGACCGAGCATGCGGGCGACGGCGCGCCGCCGTCTGGGCCGTCGCGGCGCCGTCCCGCCCTGATCGCCGCCGCGGTCGCGGTGCTCGCGATCGCCGGGGTGGCGGTCGCGCTCGCGGCCTCGGGCGGCGACGACCCCTCCGCGCCCGCGCAGACCACGCCGACGGCGAAGACCGCGGTCCCGGACGACCAGCCCGCGGGCGTCGCGGTCGGCGATCGCCCGAACGGGGTCGCGGTCGCGCGCGGCGCGGCGTACGTCACGCTCCCCCGCTCGGCGCGGCTGGTGCGCGTCCCGCTCGACGCGTTCACGAAGGTCGAGGAGGGCCCGGAGGTCGGTCGCGGGGCGCTCGACATCGACGCCGGGTTCGGCGCGCTGTGGGTGTCGAGCGCGTCGCGGACCGAGCGGCTCGCGCGGGTCGACCTCGACGGCGGCGAGACCCGGTTCACCGACCTCCCCGACGGGACGCCCGTGGCGGTCGAGGCAGGGGAGAACGCCGTGTGGGTCGGCGTCCGCGGGGCGAAGCTGCGCTCCTACCCGCCGTCCCGCGTCGTGCGCGTCAACCCGCGCACGGGCGAGATCGTCAAGAGCGTCGACATCCCGCTCGGCGTGCAGGACCTCGCGGTCGGCGACGGCGCGGTGTGGGTGTCCAACCGCGCGCGCGACTCGATCACGCGGCTGGACATCGCGACGGGCGAGCTCGACGTGATCGACGTCGGCGCGGGCCCGGCGGGGCTGGCGGTCGGCGGGCGCCGGGTGTGGGTCGCCAACGCCGAGGACGAGACGATCAGCCGCGTGTCGCGCTCGGAGCGACGCGTCACGGGCACGCTCGCGATCGACGGCGAGCCGCGGTTCCTCACCTACGGCGCCGGCTCGCTCTGGGCGACGACGTTCACGACCTCGACGCTCGTGCGGATCGACCCGCGGCAGCCGCGGTCGCCGACGGGGGAGCCCGTCCAGCTCGGCCTCAACCCGACGAAGCTCGTGGTGTCCGGCGACGCGGTCTACGCCGTCAGCCAGGGCGACGGGATCCTGGAGCGGGTCCCGATCTCCGCCGCGGGCGGTTAGCGCACGAGGCCGAGCTGCAGCGCGCGCATCGCGAGCACGCTGCGCTTCTGGTTCTGCGGCAGGTCCTCCAGCCCGAAGGCGGCGAACAGCGCGCGCAGGTGCGCCTTGACCGCGTCGACGCTCAGGAAGAGCTCCTCCGCGATCTGCTGGTTGGTCGCGGGCGTCGCGAACTCCGACTCCTTGTAGGGCCGGCACAGCGCCGCCAGGACCCGCTGCTGCGCGGGCGTGAGCTGGGGCGCCGCCGTGGTGCCGCCCGCGACGGTGGGCCGCGAGTCCTCGACGTCCGGCACGCGGACCGCGAGGATCGTCTGGCCGACCTGCAGGACGTCGCCGTCGCGCAGGCGCTGGCGGCCGCCGATGCGCTGGCCGTTGAGCCAGGTCCCGTTGCGGGACAGCCCGTCGTCGGTGACCGTCCACTCACCCGCGAGGCGCTCCAGCTCGGCGTGCAGGCGCGACACCTCGGTGTCCCAGCCGAGCGCCACGTCGTTCGACGGCCCGCGGCCGATCGTCACGCGGCGCAGGCCGGCGTGGAGCGGCAGGATCTCCTGCTGCTTGTCCGCGTTCCTCCACACGAGGAACGGATCGCCCTGTCGCTCGGCGAGGAGCCGCTCCTTCAGCTCCGCCGGGGTCGCGGAATGGCGGCCCAGGGGTGTGTCATCCAGCGTCGACACGTCTGGAACCCATCCTAGGGGTGAAGCAGACGACACCTCGGGTGGGCGCGGTCCACACCCAGGCCACCTGGGAGGAAGGCGCGCGCGGGGAGAAGGTGTGGCCATGCTCCTCACCCCCTCAGATGCGCACCTCGTCGACCAGGTCCGCGCCGGCTCGGACACCGCGTTCGAGCGGATCGTCGCCCGCTATCGCGAGCCGCTGACCGGCTTCGCCGCCCGCCTCCTCGGCGGCTCCCACGCCGACGCCGAGGACGTCGTCCAGGACGCGTTCATCCGCGCGCTGCGCGGCCTGCGCGCCAGCGACCGCCCGATGGCGCTGCGGCCGTGGCTGTACATGATCGTCCGCAACCGGGCGTACGACCACCTCCGCGCGGCGCGGCCGGCGGACGGCGCGGAGCGGCTCCATCTCGTGGCCGCGCCCGAGCACTCCGACCCCTACGTCAGCGCCGCCGCGCGCGAGGAGCTGGGGCGCGTCGTGGCCGAGATCGGGCGGCTGCCGGAGCGCCAGCGGATGGCGCTCGTGCAGCGCGAGCTGGCGGGCGCGTCGCACGTCGAGCTGTCGGCGACGCTCGGCACGAGCATCCCGGCCACGAAGTCGCTGCTCGTCCGCGCCCGGACGTCCCTGGCCACGGCGGTCGCCGCGTAGCATGCGCCGCCGTGCCCTCCGCCACCGCCCGGCTCTTCCGTGGAGCCCTGCTCCTCGCGCTCGTGGTCGCGATGCTGGTGTGCGGGTTCGCCGTGCTGGCCGTGGCGGGCGCCGAGACGGGCCCGAACGCGTTCGCGCTGGCCGTCGGCCTCGCGGTGCTCCCGGTGCCGGTCTACGCGGCGCTCGTGCTGTTCATCGACCGGTACGAGCACGAGCCGGCGCGGATGCTGCTGCTCACCTTCGCGTGGGGCGCGACGATCGCGGCGTTCGTCGCGATCGTGCTCAACACGCTCGGCGAGGTCGTGGTGAGCGAGTCGCTGGGGAGCGACGCGGCGGAGATCTACGGCTATTCGATCTCCGCCCCGATCGTCGAGGAGGGCGCGAAGGGCGTCGTGCTCTTCGGGCTCGTCGCGCTGTACCGCCGCGAGTTCAACGGCGTGGTCGACGGGGTCGTGTACGCGGCGATGGTCGGGCTCGGGTTCGCGATGACCGAGAACGTCCTCTACTACGGGCGCGGGGCGGTGGAGGACGGGGTCGTCGGCGCGGTCGGGACGTTCGTCGCGCGCGGGCTGCTGTCGCCGTTCGCGCACCCGGTCTTCACGGCGATGACCGGGATCGGGCTGGGCGTGGCGGTCACGACGCGCTCCCCGATGCTCCGCACGGTGGCGCCTCTGGCCGGGCTCGCCGCGGCGATGGCCCTGCACTCGCTGTGGAACACGACCGCAGGCTCGGAGGCGTTCCTCTCGGTCTACGTCGTCGTGTTCGTGCCGGTCTTCTTCGCGGTCGTGCTGGTGGTGATGGTGGGGCTCCGCCGCGAGGGGCGCGTGATCGCCCGCCAGCTCACCGGGCTGCTGCCGCCGGGCGAGGTCGCGGCGCTGTCGTCGCTGCGGGCCCGCCGCGCGTGGCGACGCGAGGCGTCCCGGCGGGGCGGCCGGCCGGCGCGGCGCGCGATGGTCGAGCTCCAGCACGCGGCGGCGGAGGTCGCGTTCCTGCGCGAGCAGGTCGAGCGCGGCTCGGTCCCCCGCACCCGCGAGGTGCTCGCGCAGGAATCCGCGCTCGCGACCCTCGTCGGCGAGCGGCGCACGCAGCTCGCCGCCCTCACGCGCGGCTGACCGCCGCGGCCGTCGCTGCACGGCGCGCTGGCGACCTGTTGCGCCTTATCGACCTTTACGGTCGACAAGGCGCATGAGGTCTGGCGCGCGCGGTCGGGTGGGTGGGTGGGCGACTGCCGGACCGGACGACGGGGCCACACCACCGACGCGGCAAGCGCCGGCCCGCCTCCCCCCGAGAACGGCGAAGGGCGCCCCGGAGGGCGCCCTTCGTCCAACACTGCGTGTGAGGTGCGCTTACGCGGCGTCGCGCAGGACCGAGAGGTCCGTGTTCTGCGACAGGCGGCGCAGGGCGCGCTCCTCGATCTGGCGGGTGCGCTCGGCGGAGACGCCGAGGACCTTGCCGGCCTGGCCGAGCGTGTGCATCTTGCCCTCGGGGCCCGCGCCGAAGCGGAGCTCGATGACGCGACGCTCCTGCTCGGGGAGCTCCTTGACGGCCGACTGGAGGATCTCGGACTGCCAGGCCTCCGCGACCTCCTCCTCGGGCGACTGCTGGTCGGCCGCGAGCAGGTCACCGAACGCCGTGTCGCCGTCGTCGCCGACGGTCTTGTCGAGCGACGCCGGCGCCTGGTCGGCAGCGCGGATCTCCTCGACCTCCTCGACGGTGAGCTCGGCGGCGTCCGCGATCTCCTCGTTGCTCGGCTCGTGACCGAGCTTCAGCGCGAGCTCGCGCTCGATGCGGGCGACCTTGCGGGCGCGCTGCGACATGTGGACAGGAAGACGGATGGTCCGGCTCGTGTTCTCCAGGCCGCGCTGGATCGCCTGACGGATCCACAGCGTGCCGTAGGTCGAGAAACGGAAGCCCTTGCGCCAGTCGAACTTCTCCACGGCGCGGATGAGGCCGAGCATGCCCTCCTGGACGAGATCGCCCAGCGGGAGGCCCTGGCCCTGGTACTTCCGCGCCACGGAGACGACGAGGCGCAGGTTCGAGTTGATCATCCGCTCCTTGGCCACCAGGTCGCCGCGCTCGATCCTCTGCGCCAGCTCGATCTCCTCGGCCGGCATGAGCAGGGGCCAGCGGCGCGACTCGGCGAGCAGCTGGTGCAGCGGGTCAACGGTGGTGTCGACGGCCTCCGGCACGTACTCAGGCTGGGGGCGCGTCTCGAGCGTCATGGTCGTAGGAATCCCTCGTTTCAAAGCTTGCTAATCCGATCGGGGTGGAGTCGGAGGTGGTTATCGGAAGTTGTTCGCGCGTTCCCGCCCGGCAGTCGGGCGCCCGCGCAAGCCTCCTTCGCTAGACTGGCTGGCACTGACGCGGCGCTTGTCGCGAGCCGCAGGAGAGCGCCTGCCTCGAAGGCAGCCTCTGAAAGATACACGAGCGCACAAGCTCGTGTCGCGTGGTTCGCGTCACACACGGGTACCCCTGCGGTGCATGGCGTTCAAGGACCCCAAGGCCATCACCGAGACCGGGACGGCGAAGGGCGCGGAGAAGGCCCGTCTCTCCTGGGACAAGGCCCTCGTGGCCGGCTTCCTGGCCGGTGCCTACATCGCCTTCGGCGCGCTGCTCGCGATCACCGTGTCAGCCGGTTTGAACGCCGAGACGTGGGGCGGCCTGCAGACCTTCTTCACGGGCGCGGTGTTCTCGCTCGGCCTCGTGCTCGTCGTGCTGGCAGGCTCGGAGCTGCTCACCGGCAACATGGCGCTCGTGCCGCTTGCCGCGATGCGCGGCAGGGCGTCGCTCGGGCAGCTCTTCCACAGCTTCGGCTGGGTGCTGCTGGGCAACCTCCTCGGCTCGCTCTTCGTCGCCTACTTCCTGGCGGTGCAGACCGGCGTGGTGACGACCGACATCGCGCTCGAGCGGCTGTCGGGCATCGCCGAGGCCAAGGGCGTCGAGGAGACCGAGTGGCAGATCTTCCTCCGCGCGGTCGGCTGCAACTGGCTCGTCTGCCTCGCGGTGTGGATGGCCTTCGCGGCCGAGGACGTCGCCGGCAAGATCCTCGCGATCTTCTTCCCGATCATGGCCTTCGTCGCGATGGGCTTCGACCACGTCGTGGCGAACATGTTCTTCCTGCCGGCCGCGATCTTCGCGGGCGTGGACGGCATCACCTGGTGGGACACGATCCACAACTGGATCTTCGCGTTCCTCGGCAACCTCGCCGGCGCGGGGATCTTCGTCGCCGGCTTCTACTGGTACCTCTACGGGCGGGAGGAGCCGGCCGAGCCGCACGCGGGCGACGCGCCCGACGAGCACTCCGACCGCGACCGCCTCACCGCCCGGACGGACCGCGGCGACGGCGCCGCTAGTGCTTCTTCCGCGGCAGCAGGCCGCGGCGCGTCAACACGCCTTCGATGAGGAGCGACAGCCGCGTGACGCCGTCCGCCCACGCGCGGGCGAGGCGGCTCACGTGCCCGGCTCCCGCGCCATCTTGGCCACGACCTCGTCGTCGCGCGCGTTGATCTGGCCGGCGCGGACCCACGCGTAGCGGAAGAGCAGGCCGGCGACCAGGTACAGGACGCTGGCGAAGTCGTGCGCGGGACGCCCGGTGCGCTTGCGGACGGGACGCAGCAGGAGGCCGGCGCGCACCAGCCACTTCGCGAGCTTGAACATCTTCCCCGGGCGCCCGGTCTCCAGACCCGTCGCCAGGTCCCCCAGCCGCCGCTCGTTGACGATCGACAGCGTCAGCTCCAGCCCCATCGCCACGGTCTCGACCGTCCCGAGCGCGTGGCGCGTCGGGTGGTTCTCCGGCAGCTTCCCGGTGGCGATCAGCGCCAGCCGGGTCGCCGCGGCGCCGGTCGCCGTGGCGGTGCAGACGAAGATCGGGCCGAGGAACAGGCGCGAGCGCGCCCACAGCGGCACCGCGGTCGAGGCGAGCAGGACGCCGGTGTAGGAGCCCAGGTAGCCGCCGACGATCGCGTTCGCGCCGCCGACCGCCTTCGCCGTGCGCTTGCGCCCGAGCACGTCCGCCAGCACCGCGCCCGCCGCCAGGTTGGAGAACGTGATCAGGCACCACGCCCCCAACGACATCGGCGAGCGGACTTTGACGATCCGCAGCATGTTGAGGAACCGCGCGGGCCGCCCGAGGTCGAGGATCAGCAGCACCGGCGACGGGATGACCGCGCCCAGCGCCACCTTCCGCGCCACGCGGGCCGACGCCTCGTCGCCCGCCAGGTCGCAGGCCAGCGCCACGAACGACGAGCCCGCCGCGATGCCGCCGAACCAGAAGTAGAGGGGCACCTCCCACGTCCACACGGGCGCGTGGATCATGGGTCCGACGACCCGCGCGGGCTCCTCGTCGCGCGCGCCGCGCATCCGGAGCGCGGCCTCGGGGTCGAACCCGTAGCCCGTGTCGGCGTCGCCGTCGCGCGTGCCGTAGACGGTGTCGTCGCCGTAGAGGTACGACCACCGCCCGTCGCGCCACTCGCCGACGTGCAGCGCCACCCGCGCGCCCGGCTCGGCGCGGCGCCACTCTCCCGGCTCGCCGCGCGTGCCGAGCGCCGGCGTCATGTCGCGCGGGTCGGAGGCGCGGTGCTCACGCATCGCGTGCGCGGCCTCCTCCTGCGCCGCCCGCATCGCCGCGCGCTCCTTGTCGAACGCCTCGCGGTCGCCCGACCCCGCGCCGCGGCCGCCGCCCGCGTCGCCGCTCATCGCTTCGCCTTCCGCGCCCCGTGCACGAACGCCACCGCGACGCCCGCCGCCGCCAGGAGCCCCGCCCCCATCGCCGCGATCGTCGCGGGGACCACGTTCTCCTGCACCGGCGACTCGGCGCGGTGCGGCAGCCCGTACGTCTCCGGCGGCTCGGTGAGGAGGAAGAACGCGCCGAGCCCGCCGGCCAGCTCCTCGTCGCGCCCCGCGCCGTACAGGTAGGCGCCGTCGAGCCCGCGCCGCTGCAGCGCGTCGACGCGTCGCGCGGCGACGTCGAGCAGCTCGTCGTAGGGCCCGAACTGGATCGAGTCGGTCGGGCACGCCTTCGCGCACGCGGGCTCCAGCCCGTCGGAGAGCCGGTCGTAGCAGAGCGTGCACTTGGCGGCGCGGCCGTCGTCGGGGTCGCGCGCGACGACGCCGAACGGGCACGACGGGATGCAGTAGCCGCAGCCGTTGCAGACGTCGGCCTGGAGGATCACCGTCTCGAACTCGGTCCGGATCAGCGCGCCGGTCGGGCACGCGTCGAGGCAGCCGGCGTGCGTGCAGTGCTTGCAGACGTCGGACATGAAGACCCAGCGGTCGAGCTCTGGCTGCTCGAGCATCCCGACGAGGTCGAGCGCGTCGTGGCCGCCGCCGTCGGGCGCGAGCACGGTGTCCATCGGCGTCCGCACCGGCTCGTGGACCGGCGTCTCGACCTCGACGAACCGCACGTGCCGCCACGTCGATGCGTCGAGCTGCCCGGTGTGGTCGTACGAGCCGCGGCGGCGGAACTGGTAGCCGTCGGCGGGCAGGTCGTTCCACTGCTTGCACGCGACCTCGCACGCCTTGCACCCGATGCACGTCGTGGTGTCGGTGAAGAACCCCATGCGCTCGGCGGTGGCCGCCGCGCCCGCGGGCGTGTCGCGGTGGATCGCGATCTCGGTCATGCCTGCGGCCGCTCCTCCGCCGGGTGGTCGTCGCGCGGCCCGACCGGGTGCACCGGCTCGCGCACGCCTGCGAGCGGGCGCGTGCCCTGCGAGCTGCGCCCCGGCCGCACGTCGCAGACGAAGGCCTTCGACTCCTGGATGACGACGTTCGGGTCGCCGGACAGCGGGATCAGGTCGTTCGCCGCGTCGCCCCTGACGCCGTCGCCGCCGTACGACCAGTGGAACGGGAGCGCGACCTGGTGGACGGTCCGCTCGCCCATCCGCAGCGGCTTCATCCGCGGGGACACGAGCGCGCGCGCCTCGATCTCCGCGCGCCGGGTCGCGATCGTCACCCAGCCGCCGTCCTCGACCCCGAGCTTGGCCGCCAGCTCGCGGTCGATCTCCGCGAACATCTCGGGCTGCAGCTCCGCCAGCCACGGCAGGTAGCGCGACATCGCGCCCGCGGTGTGGTGCTCGGTGAGCCGGAAGGTCGTCAGCACGTGGGGGAACTCCGGGTTCTCCGCGCCCGCGTACACGTTGTCCGGGCGCGACCACCGCAGCGCCGCCGGGTTCTCGTGCAGCTTGGGGTAGAGCGGGTTCTCCAGCGGGGACTCGAGCGGCTCGTAGTGCGTCGGCAGCGGCCCGTCGACCAGGCCCGACGGCGCGAACAGCCACGCCCGCCCGTCGGCCATCATCATGAACGGCTCGGCGCCGCTGATCGCGTCCATCCCCTCCGCGTCGTCGGGGCCGACGTAGTCCGGGCGCTTGTCGACCGGGAAGTCCGGGACGTCGGGGCCGACCCACCTGCCGGCGTCCTCGTCCCACCAGATGAGCTTCTTGCGCTCCGACCAGGGCCTGCCGTCCGGGTCGGCGGACGCGCGGTTGTAGAGCACGCGCCGGTTCGCGGGCC
Organism: Parviterribacter multiflagellatus; assembly: GCF_056863265.1. NCBI lineage: Bacteria > Bacillati > Actinomycetota > Thermoleophilia > Solirubrobacterales > Parviterribacteraceae > Parviterribacter > Parviterribacter multiflagellatus. The sequence continues at coordinate 201,434 of NZ_JBXPIZ010000004.1, read as the reverse complement.
ACGCCCAGCCCCACTCCGGCGAGATCGCGTCGTCGCTCGGCGTCCGGCGCCGCGCCTGGTTGATCCCGTCGGCGTAGACGCCGGAGTAGATCCAGCAGCCGCACGCGGTGGAGCCGTCGGCCTTCAGCTTCGCGAACCCGGGCACCGGCGCGCCGGTCGCCACGTCGTAGCCGTTGATCTCCCGCAGCACCGCCTCGGCGCTCGGCTCCCGGTGCTCGCCGTGCTCGGGGTAGTCCCAGGTGAGGTCGAGGATCGGCCGGTCGCGCGGGTCGGTCGAGTCCTTCAGGCGGTCGCGGACGCGCAGGTGCAGGTGGTGCATGAACCACAGCTCGCTGCGCGCGTCGCCCGGCGGGTCGAGCGCCTTGTCGCGCCACTGCAGCAACCGCTGCGTCTGCGTGAACGTGCCCTCCTTCTCGATGTGCGAGGCGGCGGGCATGAGGAAGACCTCGGTGCCGATCTCCGCGGTCTTCAGCTCCCCGCTCTTGACCTCCGGCGAGTCGCGCCAGAACGTCGCGGTCTCGATCTCCGCCAGGTCGCGCACGACCAGCCACTTGAGCTTGGCGAGCGCGCGCCGCTGGAGCCCCGCGTGCATCGAGCCGACGGCCGGGTTCTGGCCCATGACGAAGAAGCCCTCGACGCCGCCGTCGAGCATCCGCAGCGTCGTGGCGAAGTGCGCGTGGACGCCGGTGAGCCGCGGCAGGTAGCCGAACGCGAAGTCGTTCTCCGGTGTCGCCGCGTCGCCCCACCACGCCTTCAGCAGGCTGACGATGTAGCTGTCGAAGTGCGACCACCAGCCCTTGCTCGCGCCGCCGGTGTCGATGTAGGAGCGCAGCGTCAGCTCCTCCTCGTACGCCTTCGGCATGTGCAGGTAGCCGGGCAGGATGTCGAACAGCGTCGGGATGTCCGTCGAGCCCTGGATCGACGCGTGCCCGCGCGCCGCGAGGATGCCGCCGCCGGGCCGGCCCATGTTGCCGAGCAGGAGCTGGAGGATCGTGCCGGCGCGGATCATCTGCACCCCGGCGGTGTGCTGCGTCCAGCCGACCGCGTAGACGAGCGCGGTCGTCCTGTCGCGGCCGCTGTTCTCGATGAGGGAGTCGGCCATGCGCAGGAACTGCTCCTCCGAGACGCCGCAGATCTGCGACACCATCTCGGGCGTGTAGCGCGCGTAGTGGCGGCGCAGGACGTTGAGCACGCAGCGCGGGTGCTGGAGCGTCTCGTCGCGCTGCACCTGGCCGGTCAGCATCCCGGCGCCGGTGCTCGCCTCGAACGCCTGGGCGGAGTGCTCCCGGACGCCCGCCGACGCGGCGACCTCGCCGCCCGCGTACTGCCACGTGCGCGGGTCATAGGCGCCGGTCTCCGGGTTGAAGCCGCTGAACAGCCCGCCGTTGTCCTCGGCGTCGACGTACTCCTCGTTGACGATCGTCGCGGCGTTCGTGTAGGCCAGCACGTACTCCTTGAACCACGCGTCGCGCTCGAGCACCTGGTTGATCAGGCCGCCGAGGAACGCGATGTCGCTGCCCGCGCGGATCGGGATGTGCTCGTCGGCCAGCGCGCTCGTGCGGCTGAAGCGGGGATCGACGTGCACGACGCGCGCGCCGCGCTCCTTGGCCTTCATCGCCCAGCGGAACCCGACCGGGTGCGCCTCGGCCATCGACGATCCCTGGATCCACACCATGTCCGCGTTGGCCAGGTCCTGCAGCGGCATGGTGGCGCCTCCGCGCCCGACCGAGGTCCCCAGACCGGGGACCGTGGAGGAGTGTCATATGCGGGCCTGGTTCTCGATCTGGATCGCGCCCATCGAGGTGAACGACTTCTTGATGAGGTAGTTCTCCTCGTTGTCGAGGGTCGCGCCGCCGAAGTGCGCGAAGCCGAGCGTGCGGTTGACCTTCCAGCCGCGGTGGTCGGTGTCCTGCCAGCCGTTGCGACGGGCCTCGAGCACGCGGTCGGCGATCATGTCCATCGCGGTCTCGAGGTCGAGCTCCTCCCACTCGGTGCCGCCGGGCCGCCGGTACTTGACCTTGGTCAGGCGGCCGGCCTGCTGGACGAGCTGGCGCGAGGCCGAGCCCTTGGGGCAGAGCGTGCCCTGGTTGATGGGCGAGCTCGGGTTGCCCTCGATGTCGACGAGGCGGCCGCCCTTGGTGTAGACGACCTGCGAGCACCCGACCGCGCAGTACGGGCAGACCGACTCGGTGGCCTTCAGCCCGGCGATGCGGGAGCCGGCCTCGCGGGTGGTCTTCGAGACCGCGGCCGGGCCCATGCCCCAGTCGGCGACCTTCCCGACGACGGGGAGTTCGCGCAGCTTGCGGAAGGGGAGCTTCGGCTTCTGCGGGCGCTGGGCGGGGTCAGTGGACACGGTGGGCTCCGGTGTACACGTTCACCCGATCGCCGCGCGCGAAACCGGCGAGCGTCAGGTTGCGGTCCGCGGCGAGGTCGATCGCGAGCGACGTGGGCGCGCCGACGCCCACCAGGACGGGGCAGCCGGCGACCGCAGCCTTCTGGACGAGCTCGAAGGAGAGCCGCCCGCTGACGCACAGCACGTGGCCGGCGAGCGGGAGCCGGCGCTCGGTGAGCGCCCACCCGATCACCTTGTCCATCGCGTTGTGGCGGCCGACGTCCTCGCGCACGCACACGGGCGCGCCCGCGGGGGTGAACAGGCCGGTGGCGTGCAGACCGCCGGTGCGGGCGAACTCGGGCTGCTCCTCGTGGAGGCGGTCCGGCAGCTGCGCCAGGAGCGCGCGGTCGATGCGGACGACGTCGCCGGTGATCGGCGCCGACGACACCGCGACCTCGTCGAGCGCGCCCTTGCCGCAGACGCCGCAGCTGCTGCTCGTGTAGAAGCGGCGGGTGGGGAGCGCGCGGGCGAGCGGCCCGGCGACCTCGACGACGTTGTTGGCGAAGTCGTCCGTGGGGCCGGCGTCGCGCGGCGGCGTGCCGGGGATCAGCCCCTCGCCGTGGAGGAACCCGAGCGCGAGCTCCTCGTCGTGGCCCGACGTGCGCATCGTGACCGCGACCGGCTCGCCGTCCACGCGGATCTCCAGCGGCTCCTCGACCGCCACGGCGTCGTCCGTCCCGTCGTGCTCGACGACGGCGTGCATCCCACGATGGCGGACGGCGGGCATCTCGACGTGCACGCTACCCCGCTCATCCACTGGGTAAGATCCCGGCCATGACGTTCCTGGTCGCGGACATCGCGCTGAACATGACCATCGCGCTCATCGCGATCTTCTTCGTGCTCTTCCCGGTCGTCCTCCACGGCCTCATCGGCGCGGCCGTCGCGGTCACGCTCGGCGAGCGCCGGCAGAACCAGGAGTACGCGCGCGGCGAGACCGACTCGCCCGAGGCGTCGAGCTAGACCCCGGGCTCGGTGGGGTAGGACCCGCTCTCACATGGAGGGCGGGATCGAGGCGCTCGCGCGCCTGCTCAACCTGAGAGACGGCTACACCGGCCTGCACGCCGACCGGGCGTCGACGCTCGCCGGCGCGGTCGGCGAACGGCTCGGCCTGACGGGCGACGAGGCCGATTCGCTGCGGTCGGCGGCGAAGCTGCACGACATCGGCAAGGTCGGTATCCCCGATCGCATCCTGCACAAACCGGACAAGCTCGATCCGGATGAGTGGGCGATCATGCGGTGCCATCCGGGCTGGGGCGCCGAGGTGCTCGCGGGCATCGAGGGGATGCGCGACTGCGCGCACATCGTCCGCTCGCACCACGAGCGCTGGGACGGGCGCGGCTACCCCGACGGGCTGGCCGGCGAGGACATCCCGCTGGCGTCGCGGATCATCGGCGTGTGCGAGGCGTTCTGCTCGCTGACCGCCGACCGGCCGTTCCGCCCGGCGCTGTCGGCCGAGCGGGCGCAGCAGGTGCTGCGGGCGGGCGCGGGCTCGCACTTCGACCCGCGCGTGGTCGCCGCGGCGCTCGCGGTGCTGAAGGAGGACCCGTCGCTGAGCGTGCTGCCAGACGCGCCGGCGGTACCCGTCGCGTCGGTCGAGCACGCCGACGAGGGGCAGGAGCGCGAGGCGCGGCTGGCGCGCGGGGCCGGGCTGCGCGGGCTGGGCGCGGCGCTGGCCGAGACGCGGCTGCCGGCGCTGGCCGAGTCGCGCGAGCGGCTGCTGACGCTGGCCGAGGTCGACTCACCTTCGGCGGGCGAGATGGCGGCGCTCGCCGAGACCGACCCGGGGCTGGCGGCGGCGCTGGTCGGGGCCGCCGCGGCGATCGGGTCGCCGGCGGCGTCGGTGCGCGACGCCGTGCAGGCGCTGGGGGTCGACGGGGTCGCGCGGGCGGCGCGCGACGTGCCGGTCTACGACTTCTTCCAGGCGGTCGCCGGAGCGCGGGTCCCGCCCGAGCGCTTCCGGCTGCATGCGGTGAGCGTGGTGCGCGCCGCGCGGCGGATCGCCGGCGTGATCGAGCATCCGGCGGTGAGCGAGCTGGCGCTGGCGGCGCTGCTGCACGACGTCGGGAAGGTCGTGCTCGCCGAGGCGACGCCGGCGTACCCGCGCGAGGTGCTGGGCAACGCGCGCACGCCCGAGCAGCGCGTGCGCGCCGAGCGACGCGAGCTGACGCTCGACCACGCCTCGGCGGGGGCGATGCTCGTGCAGCGCTGGGGCGTCGCGGACCGCGTGGTCGAGGCGGTCGGCGGCCACCACGACGACGGCCGCTCGCGCGAGGCGGCGATCATCCGCCTGGCCGACATGCTCGGTCACTACACGACCGGCGGCCCGGTCGACCCCGGCTCGATGCTCAAGGTCGCCCGCGACCTCGGGCTCGGCCCGACCGAGCTGCGCGGCGTGATGTTCGAGCTCCACTCCCCCACGCCTGCCGCCGCCGAGCAGCGCGAGCCGCTCGAGCCCTCCCCGTTCACCCCCCGCGAGCTGGACGCGCTGCGCGGCCTCGCGTCCGGCGGCACCTACCGCGACATCGCGGAGGAACTCGGGCTCTCCACCTCGACGTTGCGGTCGCACCTCCACAACGTCTACGGCAAGCTCGGCGTCGCCGACCGCGCGCAGGCCGTGCTGATGGCCACGGAGCGCGGCTGGCTCTAGCGGCGGGGTGGCCCGGCTGCCGTGGCGCGTCGGCGCGGTGCCCCTGGCGTCGTGGGTGGTCGCGCCGCCCACCCGCCCACCCGCCTCTCCCGGCAAGTCAGGCCATCGTGATGGCCTGTCGCACGGCCGCGGCGCGGGCCCAATGTGGACCGCTGCCGACGAATCCGGACAAGGAGCGACCGTTCAGAACTCGAATCCGCCAGGACGGGTCCTATTGGTCGAGGTGGGTAGCTCTACCGCCGAGGACCTGTGTACGGTCGCACCATGAGCGTCGTTGACAATCCACCGCTCGATCGACAGGACGTACTCGTGCTGATCGCTGACGGCGCAGACGGCGCGTTTCCGTTGGATCCCATTCGACTCATGAAGGGCTGCTTCCTCGTGTCGCAGCGTGGGAAGCACGCGTGGCGGTCGCTGTTCGACTTCCGCCCGTACGACTACGGTCCGTTCGACTCGGACGTATACCGCTCGCGCGACGGTCTTCTATCGCGTGGTCTGCTGTCCGCTGACCACCGTGGGCGGTACGCCACCTACAGGCTGACACCCGCAGGCCGATCGCGAGCCGCTGAACTCCGGCGTGCGATCGGCGGGTCTGACGCTGACTGGCTTCGGCAGATCGGGAAGTACGTAACGAGCCGGTCCTTCACCGAGCTACTTGACGAGATCTACGCCGCGTTCCCCGAGTACGCGACCGAGTCGCGGTACCGCCGCTCATGACTGTCGTCGTCGCCTTCGTGGGCGGCGACGGTGCCGTGATGGCGTCGGACAGCGAGGCTTCCGAAGGCACACAGGTTCGCTACGACGTCGAGAAGATCTGGACCTGTGGCGGCCTCCTATGCGGCTACACAGGCAGTGGAGCCGTGAAGGACCGCGTTGCCCACGCAATGGACGAGGCCGTGGAAGGTTCGTTCGGCGGTGGAGCGATCATAGACCGACACGCAGCTGCGAACCTGCTTCAACAGACATTGCACCCAGTCCTGATGCAGGTCTATCAGAGCTTCGTGCCCGCCGCGCCCGGCCAGAATTTCAGCATGCTCGCCGGGGCGGTTCTTGTAGCTGGCCGTGACGAGGCCGGTTACTGGCTTCTCGAACTAGACGGGAACAACACTGCGACGTTCTACACGGACAGCGGATTCCACACAGTCGGAAGTGGTAGCGCAGCAGCTTACGTCGCGCATGCGTTGATGAAGGGCTATGACATCGCGTCGCGGGATGTCGCGACGTTGCGCCTTGTCGCCTATCGAACGGTTGACAACTGCATCAACAGCCTCGGCGGGAGGCTCGGGGTTGGAGGCCACGTGCAATTGTGGTCTTCGCAGGACGGCGCGCCGTTCACGAAGGTGGTCGGCGACGACTTGGATGCGGTGGCGAACGGCGTCGAGCAGTGGGTGACGATCGAGCGAGAATCACTCGACCGCGTCAGTGGGCTGCTTCCGTCGGAGGAGCCGCTGGCGGTGGACCGCCAAGAGAGCCTGATCGAGATGCCACCGCAGGTGGATGAACGACCGTCATGACAGCGATCCAGCGCGAGTTGCCGGAACGGCAAGGAGGGTTGGCGAGTCGCGTCGCGCGCGGCATGGTGGTCGGCATGAGCACGAGCGCGGTCGAGGAGTTCTGGGAGGGGTTCTACGCCGAGGGGCGGGGGCGGTGGAGCGGGAACGTGAACGCCGCGCTGGTCGAGGAGGTCGAGCGGCTCGCGCCGGGGCGGGCGCTGGAGCTGGGCTGTGGGCAGGGCGCGGACGCGATCTGGCTCGCGCGACAGGGGTGGGATGTGACGGCGATCGACGTGTCGGCGGTCGCGCTCGCAAAGGCCGAGGAGGAGGCGCGGACCGCAGGCGTGCGCGTGCGGTGGGAGCGGCGCGACCTCGCGACGTCGCTGCCCGACGGGCCGTTCGACCTCGTCACGACCGCGTTCCTCCACTCACCGGTCGAGCTGCCGCGCGCGGACATCCTGCGTTCCGCGGCGGAGCGGATCGCGCCGGGCGGGACGCTGCTGGTGATCGGGCATGCGCCGTCGGAGGAGCACCCGCACGCGAAGCTCGAGACCGCCGCGCAGACGCGCGCGGCGCTTGCCCTCGACGAGGCCGCCTGGCGCGTCGAGACGTGCGAGGAGCGCCCGCGCACCCACACCTTCGCCGGCGACGACCACGCCCACGCGCGCGTCGACGCGATCCTCCGCCTGACCCGCGCCTAGGCCTGCGCGGGCACGGGGAGCGTGCCGCGGCGGGCCGCCGCGACGAGCGCCCCGACCGCCGCCCCGGCCACGGCCGCGACGACCGCGCCGCGCCAGTCGGTCGCGTCGATCAGCGCGCCCGCGACCGCGGCCCCGAGCGAGAGCCCGGACAGCAGCGCGGTCAGGGGCCACGTGAGCGCCTCGGTCTGCGTGCCGGGCGGCGCGGCCGCGGAGGCGAGCTCGTTGCGGGTCGCGATGATCGGGGCGATCAGCACGCCCGCGGGCAGCAGCAGCGCCGCCATGGCCGGGATCGAACCGCCGGCCGCCAGCGGGAACGCGAACGCGAGCGGCAGGAGCAGGGTCAGCCGCAGGTGCAGCGCGCCGACCGCGACCGGCCACGCGCGGGCGCCGTAGACGAAGCCGCCGACCGCGCTCCCCAGCGACCACGTCGCCAGCAGGACGCCGGCGAGGTGCTCGTGGCCGAGCCCTTCGGCGAACGCCGGCATCACGACCTCCATCGCGCCGATCGCGAACCCGACCGGGACCATCGTCACGACCAGCGTCTGGATGCCCGGCTCGCGCAGCGGGCCGAGCAGCCCGCCATCGCCCGGGCCCGCGGCGCCCCGCTCCCCAGACGGCAGCACGACGGTGAAGAGCGCCGTCCCGACCACGACCATCACCACCGACAGCACCAGCGCCACCCGCGCCTCCGACACCGCGACCAGCAGCGCGACGAGCAGCGGCCCGAGCACGAACGTCAGCTCCAGCATCACGCTGTCCAGCGCGTAGGCGGAGGAGACGAGCTCACGCCGGTCGCGCAGCAGCTCCGGGAACCGCGCGCGCAGCACCGACGCGTTCGGCGGGAACAGCCCGCCCGCCACCACGGCGGTCGCGAACAGCGCCGGCCCGGGCGCGCCCGAGGACCCGAGCGCGATCAGCCCGAGGAGCGCCAGCGCGTTCCCCACCGCCAGCGGCAGCAGCACACGCGTCCCCTGCCGGTCGACGAGCCGGCCCGCCAGCGGCGCGAACACGCCGGTCCCCAGCGCCATCCCGCCAGCGACCGCCCCGGCCACGGAGTACGAGCCGGTCTCCTCGCGGAGGAAGAGCACGATCGCCAGGCCGCTGATCGTGATCGGCACGCGCGAGACCAGCGACGACAGCATCAGCGCCGCGATCTTGCGGTCGCCGAGGATGTCGAGGTAGGTGCGCAGGTGCGTTCAGGGGTCGTCGGTGACGAGCCGCCGCAGGCGCCGCGCGTTCTTCACCGCGAAGCCTTCCCAGTCGTTGTTCGCATAGACGAACACGTCACCGTTCCGGGAGAGGTCGCGGACCCGCGCCGCCCACTCGTGCAGCTCGGAGTCAGCGTAGTTGCCCCGCCTCCCGCGGGCCCCGTAGTGGAGGCGCACGAACGCCCATTCGGTCGTCTGCTCGTACGGCAGCTGCTCGTCGCGCCGCCCGTCGTGGGCGAGCACGAGCGCCGCACCGTGGGCGTGCAGCACCCCGTACGTCTCCGGTTCGAACCACGAGCGGTGGCGCAGCTCGACCGCGTGCCGGCCGCCGTGGCGCGCGCGGGCGGCGGTGAGGAACGTGTCGAGCCGCTCGGGGTCGCGCTGGAAGTCCGGCGGCAGCTGCCACAGGATCGGCCCGCACTTGGGCGACGCGAGCGCGGGCGCGACGGAGGCGAAGAAGCGGTCGAGCCCCTGGTCGGTGTCGCGCAGGCGCTTCATGTGGGTGAGGAACCGGCTCCCCTTCAGCGTCAGGACGAACCCGGGCGGCGTCTGCTCCACCCACCCGGCGACCGACTCCGGCTTGGCGAGCCGGTAGAAGGTCGCGTTCACCTCCACCGTGTCGAACGCTCCGGAGTACTGCTCCAGCCAGCGCCGCTGCGGCAGGCCCTTCGGGTAGAGGACCTCGCGCCAGTCGGCGTACTGCCAGCCGCTGCAGCCGATGTGGACCCGCCCGGCGCTCACCCCGCCGCCAGCGCCTCCGCGAGCTTGCGCGCGTCGTCGCTCAGCGTCTCCCGCAGCGAGCGGTTGTAGATCGCCGCGGCCGGGTGGTACATCGGGAAGACCGTCCAGGTCTCGGTGGGGACGACCGTCCCGTGCGCCTCGCCGATCTTCGCGTCGGGCGCGAAGTGCGCGAGCGCGTGGCGGCCGAGCGGGACCACGAACCGCGGCGCGATGACCTCGAGCTGACGGACGAGCCACGGCAGGTGGTGCGCGATCTCGTCCTTCTTCGGGTCGCGGTTCTTCGGCGGGCGCGCCTTGACGACGTTCGTGATGAAGATGTCCGCGCGGACCAGGCCGGCGTCGGCGAGCAGCTCGTCCAGGAGCTTGCCGGCCGAGCCGATGAAGGGGCGCCCGTGCTTGTCCTCGTTCGCGCCCGGCGCCTCGCCGACGAGGACGACGTCGGCGTCCGGGTTGCCCTCGCCCGGAACGAGGTTCGTCGCCTCCTCGCAGATCGCGAACCCGCACGGGATGTGCGTGCGCAGATCCTCCGCGATCTCGTCCAGCTCCGCCTGCTTGTTCACGCGCCGAGCAGCTCCTTCATCCGCGCGGCCGCCGTCGGGGCGTCCGCGCCGCGGTTGTGTTGAACATCATGCGCACCTCCGGGACGGACCCCGCGAGCTCCTCCACACGGTCGCCCAGCTCGCGCAGCTCGTCGTCGGCGTACTCCCACGCGAACCGCTCCGCGACGCTGCGTCCGCGCGCGTAGCCCTCGGCGTTGCGGCCGTGCGCGCGCAGGTAGGCGAGCTTCGGGTGCGTGACCGCGTCGACCGCCGGCATCATCGTCGGCGAGCGGCCCTGCGGCGCGTCGACGCAGACGAACGCCGCCTCGTGGTCCTCGTACCACCCGAGCGTCGTCTCCAGCACGTCCGGCTTGACCCATGCGCGGTGGCGCAGCTCGATCGCGACGGGCGCGGCCGGTGCGAGGCGCTCCACCAGCGGCGCCAGCTCGTCCAGCTCGTGCTTGCGCGGCTCGAACCCGGGCGACAGCTGCAGAAGGAAGCTCGTGAGCCTGCCAGCCTTGCGCAGCGGCTCGACCGCGGCGAGCGTGGCGTCGGCCATCGCCGCCTCCAGCTCGTCCTTCAGGACGACCCGCCCGCGCCCGCGCACCTCCGCGCCGTCGCGCAGGTCGGACGGCAGCGACTTGAGGTCGGCGCTGTGGCGGCTGAGCAGCTTGTGGAGCTTGACGTCGAACGTGAACCCGTCGGGCGTCTCCTCCACCCACCGCGCGACGGTCTTCGCGTCCGGCACCGCGTAGAAGGTCGAGTTGACCTCCACCGCGTCGAACCGCTCCGCGTACCAGGCCAACCGCTCCCGCGCCGGCAGCCCCTGCGGGTACCAGTCCTCGACGAAGCCGGGGTCGGCCCACGACGACGTCCCGATGGCGATGCGGCTGCCCACGCCGCACCCCTACCCACGAGGACGCCGGCCGTTCACCCGCCCGGGAGGGGATCCGGGCTCGTGAGGAGGTGAACGACGTGCGACTCAGGCGACGCGGATCAGGATCTCGTCCGGCTCGACGGGGTCGTCGGCCCAGATCCTCAGCGCCGTGGTCGGGCCGGTCTCGACCGTGAGGTAGACGTCGCCGACGACGCTCTCGACCGTCAGCGTCCCGTCGGCGGTCTCGATCGCCCCGTCGAACACCAGGTGCTCGGGCTCCGGGCCGCGACCGTCGTCGGTGACCCGCAGCGTCGTCGCGGCGTCCGACGGCTCGCGCGTGCCGACGGCGACCGAGCTCGTGGTGTGCCACACGAGCCCGGGCCCGGCGACGTCGGGGGCGTCGCCATACGGGTCGCCGACGATGATCAGGGCGTTCGGGGGACGGATCTCGAGCTGCTCGTTCACCTGTCGTCTCGCTTGCGATCCCGCGCGCGCTTCCGCTCTTCCTGCTTGATCTTATTGATCTGCACGCCCTGCTCCCGGCTGCAGCGGAGGCACTGCGGGAACAGCCGCTGCGGCGTCTTCGGGTCCTTCAGGAGCGCGGTGGGCGGTTGGTGGTCCAGCACCCAGTTCCCGCTCTTCGTCCCGGGATCCCGAGTACCGCACGAGTGGCAGCCGTCGCGGTCACCGATCTCGTTGCCCCTCTCGCGCTCTCCCTTGTTGAAGTCCCGGTCGGGACCGCGGGCCGGGATCGACTCCTTGGCGTGCGGCCCGACCCCGGTGCGGTCGGGCTTCCGCGAGGCGGCGCCGTCGTCGCGCCCCGACCTGCCCACGGCGCTCGTGGCCTTCGAGGCCTTCGCGGCCCGCCCGGCCCACTTCGCCGGACCGCCGACGACCTCGGAGAACGCGCGGCCGGCGCGTTCGCCCCAGCTCGCGTCCTTGTAGTCGTCAGTGACGGACTTGACGATGGCCTTGCCCGCGGCCTTGGGGTCCTTCGCGATGTTCTTGTACGTCTCGAGGTCGCGCTTCACCGACCCGACCGGGTCGGTCACGCGCTCCTTGCCCTTGTCATAGAGCGCCTTGCCGGCCTCGTAGAACCCGTCGCCGGCGCCCTTGATCGCGTCCTTGCCGAAGTGCGCGCCCTTCTTGACGGCGTCCTCGCCGACATCCGTGGCGCCCTCCGCGAGGTCCTTGCCCTTGTCGAGCGCGTCGTCGAGCGGCCCCCACCGGAAGCGGACGACGTTGTCCTTGCTCTCCTCGGTCGCGGGCGAGCCGGGCGTCTCGCCCTCGGACTTCTCCTCGTTGCCGTACGGGTCGTAGGCGTAGCGGGCGCGGTAGTTGCCCGTGGCGCTGTCGGTCAGGCCCTCGATGGAGCCGTTGACGTCCTTGGCGAAGCTGCGGTACTCCTCCGCCGTCGCCGGCCCGGCGCGCCGGGACATGCCGAGCGGCGCGAGCGACGAGTCGTAGTCGTAGAGGAGCGTCTTCTCGGCGCTCTGCGTGAGCGGGCCCCGCCGGGTCATCGCCTCGGAGAGCCCGAGGTAGGTGTAGTTCGCGTCCTTGGTCTGCAGCGCGCCGCCGGCCGGCGTGACGTTCTCCGAGACGGTGTCGCGCCGGTCGAACGCGTCGAACGTGAACGTCTGCATCCGTCCGCCCGTCGGGCGCCAGCGCCGACTGCGTCTTGAGCCGGTCGAAGCCGTCGTAGGTGAACGCGGCCACCTGCTTGGCGGTCCCGCCGCTCGGCGTCTCGACGATGGAGCCGATGTTCACGCCCGTCGCGTCGTAGCCGTACGTCGTCGTCGTGACGTTCGAGCCCTTCTGCGCGGTCGATCTACAATGGCGCCCTTCTTGGCGCGCAGACGCTCCTCAGGTGACCTGCTCGCGCCCGCGCTGGCTGCCCTTGTACGCGGGCGCGCGCAGGCGCTGGAGCCAGTGCGGCGCGGGCTCCAGGCCGCCGCCGGTGTTCCACGGGTCGAAGTGCAGGTGCTCGGACTCGGCGGGCGGGAGCGGCGCGCCGAGCCGCAGGACGCCGAGCGGGCGGAACCGGCCGCGGTGCGGCGCGAGCGCCAGGGCGAACGCGTGCTCGTCGCCGCGGATGGGCTGCGCGCCGAGCAGGTGGTCGCGGCCGCGCAGGCGGTACGAGAGGAGGCTGGAGTAGGTCTGGCTGCGTGGCCCGGTCGCGGGGAGCGGCAGGTGGTGCAGCACCGGCACGTCGACCGACGTCGTGAGCAGCAGGTCCTGGTGGCGGCCCGGCCCGTGCAGGTCGGGGATGCGGAGCGCGAGGCCGCGCGCGTCGGGGAGCGGCGACGGCAGCCCGAGCGCGCGCGACAGCCGCACGACCCCATGGTGCACGGCGCGCTCGTCGAACAGCGCCACGCCGGTGCGCGCCCCGCCCGGCAGCTCGAGCGTCGCGGTGAACGCCTGCCCGCTCGGGTGCAGCGCCCGCGCGTGCCGCCGGCGGGCCAGCGCGCCCCACGCGCTCGCGGTGGCGTCGGCGACGGGTCGGGGGAGCGAGGGCGTGCGGGTGGGCATGTCATCGCGCTACCCAGTCCGCCCGGCACGCCCACGCCCGCGCCGGCGCGAAGCGCGGGGCCGAGCGCGCGTCAGGTCGCGAAGTGGATCGCCGGGATGGCGACCTCGGGGTCGACCGCGCGGACGTCGCGGTAGCCCGTGCGGAGCTGGCCGAGCGTGCGGTCCTCCCGCGCGTAGACCCGCCACCACAGCCCGTCGAGCGCCTCGATCACGACCTCCGCGTCACGGCGCAGGTCGGGGTTGCCGCGCTCGGGTGGGCGGCCGCGGTGGCCCACGAGGATCGTGTCCACGACCTGGAGGAGCTGGTCGGCGACCAGGCGCAGGTCCCGCGAGGTGAGCGGCAGGCCGGTCGGCGCGGCCTCCGCGCGGCGGGCCAGGGCGAGCACGTCGAGCTCCGGATCGCGCGCGAACCCCCACAGCTCGAGCAGCGCCCAGTCGAGCGCCTCGGCGCCGACGGGAAGCCGGTCGAGCAGCCCGCCCAGGTGCAGGAACGGCTCGTCGCGGATCACGATCATGGGCATGAGCAGGGATTACGCGCGCGCCCACGCGCCCGCGTCAACCGTCGTTCACCGGTCGGTAGCGGGTCCTTCACCAAACCGCAAAGAGCGACTTCGCACACCGGGGTTGCGCAGCGGGGTAGGGTCGCGACAGCGGCTCCGGCTCGGCCAGCGGCGTTGCAGCGCGTCAGTCGCGCGCCAGTCCCGCCGATGCACCCGCCAGCCATGCCCGCCAGCTCCGCCACCTCCACCACCGCCCAGGCGATGCTGCCCCTGCGGACCGGCGATCGCGTGGCGCTGTTCGTCGACGACCTCGCGCCGGTCGCGGCGACCGTCGTCGCGACGACGAAGGAGCAGGCGACGCTGCTGCTCGGCGAGGGCGCGATGCCCGCGCGGCTCCTCCACCGCCGCCCCGCGGCGATCGAGCGCTTCTGGGAGGGCCGGCGGTTCCGCGGCGAGGGCGTCCTGGCGATGACGGTCGGGCGGCGCGGGAAGGTCCGCGAGGACACCGTGATCGTCCACTTCGGCGCGCAGCAGCGCCGCGCGTCCCCGCGCATCGGCGCGGTCCTGCCGATCACGCTCGTGCCGATGGAGTCGCCGGTCGGCCCGTCGCGCGCGCTGACGATCGACCTCAGCGCCCGCGGCGCGCTCGTGCGCTCGCCCACGTCGATCCGGAGCGGCGCGCCGCTCCAGGTCCACCTCCAGCTCCCCGGCGAGGAGCTGCCCATCCCGGCCGCCGGCGCGGTCGTGCGGCGCACCGACGAGGGGCTCCTCGGGGTGCGCCTGGACCGGATGCGCGAGGCGGACCGGGCGCTGGTGGAGCAGTGGCTCCGCGTCCAGCGCCCGCGCCGGTGATCAGAACCGCAGCGCGGCCCCGATCCCCTCGTGGTCGGAGAGGTCGTCGTGGTGGCGCAGCGGCAGCACGGTCGCGTCCTGCTCCACCGCCAGCTCGATCGCCCACTCGGCGAGGTTCGGGTGCTCGACCAGCGTCTCGCCGTCGACCGGGCACGTGTCGCGCTCGTCCGCGACCGCCCACCGGCACTTCGGGCAGACCTTGCCCGGGTGCTCCAGCCCCGGTTCGAGCAGCAGCGTCGCGACGCGCCGCTCGTACAGCGCGGGGAGCGTGTCGGCGAGCCCACGCACGCCGTTCTGCACGGCCGCATCGATCGCCTCCTTCTCCCGCCGCGTCTCCTCGACCTGGAGCAGCGGCTCGACCTTCTCGCGGATCGACTGCGGCGACTCCCAGTCCGCGCCCGCGTCGAAGCGGCCGATGATGCGGTCCTTGACCGGCTCGGCGAGCTTGCCCTGCAGCTCCCCGAAGTGGCGCTCGGTGGTGCCGACGGCGATGCGCGTGAAGCGGACGCGGTCGTCGGCCTGGCGCAGCATCTCGGCGACCTGGCCGAGGAACTCGTGCTCCTCCATGCCGATGCTGCGCTCGTAGCGCTGCGCGGACATGCCGCCCTTCGACGTGCGGCCGCCGTGGTCGGAGCTGTCGGAGGCGACCTGCGCGAGCCGGTCGCCGCGCCCCTCCAGCAGGCGCGCGTCGTTGCCGTCGACGAGCAGGACCGCCCACGGCTCCGCGGGCCCGCTCTCGGCGAGCGGCCCGACGACCGGGCGGTCGGCGATGAAGACCCGCTGGTCGACCGGCCGGGGCAGCTTGACGACCTCGAACAGGTCGGCGGGGCCGCAGACGAAGAGCGCGAGCGCGTGCGCGCCCTCGGCCCAGTCGTCGTCGAGGTTCGCATCGAGCCCCGCGCGGGCCCGGTCGACGTCCTCGCGCAGCGCCATGTGCGCGTCGTGGGTGAGCCCCTCCAGCCCCTCCACCGCGCGGTGCGCGCCGTCGATCAGCGAGGTGACGGCCGACCGGCGGTTGCCGGGAGCGGCGAGGTTGGCGGCAGGATCGAGGTTGAGGTACAGCGAGAGCACCCGCGCCGACTCCGGCGCCGCGAAGGTCGCGAGGCGCTGGAGCCGCTCGGCGGTCACGTCGCTGGTCTGCATCGAGGGCATGCCCTGGGGCTACCCGTGCGGACCGCTAGAAGAGCGCGAGCAGCTCCTCGACCGGCACGCGCTCGCGCCGCGCGCGGGCGGCGCTCCACGTCTCGCCGCTCCACGGCGCGGGCTCGAGCCGGATCGCGTCGCCGGGCGGCAGCTCGAGCAGCTCGCGCTCCCACCCCGGCCAGCGGAACTCCGCGTAGAACGGCCGCAGGTCCGCCTGCAGCAGCCACTGGAGCCAGTCCTCGAGCGGCCGGTCCATCGACTGCCACTCCAGCGCGCCCGGGCCGCGGTAGACGACCTCCCCGGCGACGCCCGCGATGCCGCCGTAATCCAGCGCGAACCTCCCGCCGACCGCGTCGTGGGCGATCAGCAGGCCCTGGCGCGGGTCGAGCGGCGACTTCGCCAGCAGCTGCGGCCCGTGGATGCGGACCCACCCGCGGTCGATCGAGATGCCCGACGTGTGCAGCGCGATCGCCCCCAGCACCGACGAGCTGGCGAGCCCGAGCTCCCAGAGCACGCGCTCGCCCAGCAGGTCGTCGGCGGGCAGCACCACCACGGGGTTCACCGCGTCGGCCAGCCACGCCTCGACCGCGGGCCACGCGTCCGCGTCCGCGGGGACGTCATCCAGCAGCCAGCTGCCCAAGAGCCGTTCCAAGTCGTCCATTCAGCGTCCGTCCGTGTCCGCAGCGGCGACGAATGCACCGCCTTCTGGTCGGCCGTCAGGCTGCTGAGTGGGACGCACTCGTCCAACGTCCCGTAGACGTTGTGTGGAGGTTCACGGCCGAAACCTGTGCAGAGCTGCGCCTAGCGGTTGTCCTGATCCTCAGCCTGGTCGGCTTCGCCGTACTCGGCGCCGCTGAGGTCGGACTCGACCTCGCCCGTGAACGCGTCCCGGATGGGGTTGCCGCGCCCGTCGTCGTGGGTGGCGTTGCGGATCAGGTCCGCCTCCGCCTGCTCGAAGCCCTCGGCCTCGCCGCCGCCGGCCTCGTAGACCGGCCGCATGGCGGGATCGAAGTCGTCCTCGTCGCCGGCGCGGCCGCCGATGCGGCGCGCGGCCTCGGCCGCTGCGGCCTCTTCCTCGCGGACGAGGTCGTCGTCGGGGGTGCTGGGTGTCATGGTCCCGTTGTACTCGGTGTCATGATCGTGTCGCTACCCCCAGGGCCGGGGTACGGAACTAGAGCCCAGCCACCGCCCCATCAGCACCCGGACTGGAGATGAGCCCCATGTCTTACGCCGTCGCCCTGCAGTGCCTCGACCACGGCGTCCCGTGCGCGAACGCGCGCCAGCGCCTGGCCGACGCCCTCGGCATCCCCGTCCCGGAGCCCGACGACGTCGGGATCCTGGAGCTGCACATCGAGGCCGAGGACTTCGAGGGCGCGCTGCAGAAGGCGTGGGACGCGATGGCGACCTCCGGCGCGGACGACCACCTGGCGTTCGCCGAGCACGCCGACATCCCCCAGCACTGGAAGCTGCGCGACGGCGGCGACGGGCTGCCGGGGGCGCTGGCATAGCTCCCGGCGCGTCCCGTCGCACCGGCCTGGATCCGCGCGCGCTCGCGGCCGGCGCCGCGGTGGTCGGCGCGGGCGTCGCCGCGCGGGCGCTGTGGTTCGAGCCGCGGCGGATCGTCGTCCGCCGGCTCGAGCTGCACCTGCCGCGCTGGCCGCGGCGGTACGAGGGCTTCCGCGTCGCGCTCGTGAGCGACCTGCACGCGGGCGGCCCGCACGTGGGTTTGCGACAGGTCGAGCGCGTCGTCGCCGCCGTGGGCGAGCTGCGCCCGCACCTCGTGGCGCTGCTGGGCGACTACGTCGACCCGGAGGTGAAGCTGGGCGCGCGCGTCGCCCCGGAGCCGGTCGCCGCCCGCCTCGGGGCGCTGGCGCCGCCGCTCGGGACGGTCGCGGTCCTCGGCAACCACGACTGGGCCGCGGACGGCGAGCGCGTCGCGGGCGCGCTGCGCGACCACGGCATCCGCGTGCTGGAGAACAGCGCGACGCGGATCGCGCGGACGCCGGAGGAGCTGTGGGTCGCGGGCGTCGCCGACGCGACCGAGCGCCGCCCCGACATCGCCCGCGCGCTCGCGGCGGTGCCCGACCGCGCGGGCGTCCTGCTCCTCAGCCACGACCCCGACGTCTTCCCGCGCGTCCCCGAGCGCGTCGCGCTCACGCTGTCCGGCCACACGCACGGCGGCCAGGTCAACGTCCCGATCGCGCGCAGCACGTGGATGCCCTCCCGCTTCGGAGAGCGGTTCGCCGACGGCCACGTGGTCGAGGGCGGCCGCCACCTCGTGGTCAGCCGGGGGATCGGCGAGAGCAGGCTCCCCGTGCGGCTCGGGGCGCCGCCGGAGATCCTCCTGCTCTCGCTGAACGGGGTCTAGCTAGGCGCTGAGACCGATGGGGCAGGACACGCCGGTCCCGCCGATGCCGCAGTAGCCGTTCGGGACCTTGTGGAGGTACTGCTGGTGGTAGTCCTCCGCGTAGTAGAAGGGCAGGTCCGCGTCGAGCTTGATCTCGGTCGAGATGTCGCCGTAGCCGGCCTCGCGTAGGCGCGCCTGGTAGGCGTCGCGCGTGGCCTCGACCGCGGCGAGCTGCTCGGGCGTCGAGACGTAGACCGCGCTGCGGTACTGCGTGCCGACGTCGTTGCCCTGCCGCATGCCCTGGGTCGGGTCGTGGCCCTCCCAGAACTTCTGCAGGACCTCCTCGCGGGAGATCTTGGCCGGGTCGAACGCGACCAGCACGACCTCGGTGTGCCCGGTGCGGCCCGAGCAGACCTCCTCGTACGTCGGGTTCGGCGTCACGCCGCCGGCGTAGCCGACGGCGGTCGTGTAGACGCCCTCGGTCTGCCAGAAGATCCGTTCCGCGCCCCAGAAGCACCCCATGCCGACGACGAGCGTTTCGGTGCCCTCCGGGAACGGCGGCTTCAGCGGCGTGCCGAGGACGGCGTGCTTGTCCGTCAGGGGCATCTCCGCCGGCCGGCCGCGCAGCGCTTCCTCAGGCGTGGGAAGGCTGAGCTTGTTGCGCCCTAGCAGGCTTGCGAGATCCATGCTTCGAGGGTATGACGCGGCCCCTGCGGTCGCCGCAGATCACCTCGTCGAGCTCCTCGAGCGCGGCGCGGTGCGCGTCCATCAGCGGCCACGCGTCGTCGACCATCTCGCGGTCGACCACGATCCCGAAGTCGATGTGGTCGCGGTAGCTCATGCAGGTGACGTTGAGGCCCACGCCGTCCGTGATGACCGACACCGGGAAGTGCGCCTCGAGCCGGCCGCCGGCCATGTACAGCGGCATCGACGGGCCGGGGACGTTGGAGATGACGAGGTTGAGGAGCGGCCGGCGTGAGCCGCTCAGCCGCAGGGTCGCGCGCGACGCGCGCGCGTGCACCGCGGGCGGGATGAACTTCGTGACGTCCTGCAGCAGGTCGGCGGGGATCGCGCGGTGGCGCGTCTTGGCCGAGCGGAGCGTGTCGTGGGCGGCCTGCAGGCGCTTGCGCGGGTCCGCGACGTTGGTCGGGATCGGCGCGATCATCATCCCGATCCGGTTGCCGAACGTGCCGATCTGCTCCTGCGTGCGGACGCTCACCGGGATCATCGCCACGAGCGGCTGGTCGGGCAGCTCGTCGCGCTCGAGCAGGTAGTTGCGGATCGCGGTCGCCGAGATCGCGACGACGACGTCGTTGACGCTGATGCCGAGCTCGTTCTTGATCGCCTTGACGCGGTCCAGCCGCAGTGAGCCGAAGCTGAAGCGCCGGTGCGCGCTGATCGGGTGGTTGAACCGGGTCCGCGGCACGGAGACCGGCGACGGGCCGAGCAGCGCGCCCTCGTCGGTCGCGCCGAGCATCCGCCGCGCGGCGGTGGCGGCGCGGCCGAGGGTGGGGATGCCGGGGAGCTGCTGGACGCCGGGGATGTCCGCGAGGTTCGGGACGCTCGTCGGCACCGCGCCGAGCGCGCGCAGCGGCTGGCGCGGGAGGCCGGCGAGGCCGCGGCCGAGCATCTCCAGCTGCGACGGCATCCGGTCGCGCTCGGGCCGGCGGCGGCGGTGCTCAACCTCCCGCCCCTCGGGGCTGAGGTCGACGAGCGCGCTGAGGATCTCCGCGCCGGACACGCCGTCCACCGCCGCGTGGTGGATCTTCGTCAGCGCCGCGACGCGCCCCTCGGGCAGCCCGTGGATGAGGTAGAGCTCCCACAGTGGCCGGGAGCGGTCGAGCGGCCGCGCGACGATCCGCGCGACCTGCTCGGCCAGGGCGCGGTCGTCCCCCGGCGGCGGCGCGGCGGTCTCGCGGATGTGGAAGTCCAGGTCGAAGTCCGGGTCCTCGATCCAGTACGGATGGTCGAGTCCGAACGGGACCTCCGCGAGCTTCCAGCGGAACGGCTTGAGGAGCGGCAGCCGCTCGCCGACGAGGCGGCAGACGTCCTGGCCCGTGATCTGGCCGCCGGGCGCGGTCGACGGGTCCAGGATCGCGAGTCCGGACACGTGCCCGTACGTGCGGGCGGATTCCATCGCCAGGAACTGCGCGTCCAGGCTCGTCAGCTGTCGCATCGTCGGTGACCCCCTCTGCAGGAACTGCTCTCCGCATGGGCCTCCCCGGTGGAGCGGCGGGGGGAACGTCGAGTTGCGAGTGGTGCTGCGCGGACGGTCGTCGACGCGCAGCACGGTATCGCCGGAGGGCCTCCGCTCGGGAGGCCCTCCGCCCCCTCCTCCTTCACGGCGGGACAGGTGCCGTGACGAGCAGGGCGGGACCCTACAGACAATCCGCACAGGCGCAAGCCCCGAAGATGAAGGCTGCGTTGAGCCGCGCATGCGCAAGACTGCCGGCTGTGACGGGAGAACGAGACGCGTTCGGGCGCGACGTGGGCGAGGACCCGCTGGGCGCGATGGGGTGGTCGGGGGACATGACGAAGCCGCCGCGTGCCGCGACCGGCACGCCGCGCGAGGAGGCGCCGGCGCCCGCCGCACCGGTGACCGCGGCCGACGTGCCGATCGCCGGCGGCGGCATCGTGCAGCCGCCCAGGCCGGCCTCCCCGCTGGCCTTGGAGTCGCCGGACGACGACGCGGCGTCGAGCGCGTCCGCCTGGGTCGTGGGGATCGTGTTCGTCGCCGTGGCGTTGGCGCTCGGCGTGATGGCGTACGGGTTGATCGCGGGCGAGGGCGGCGACACCGCCGTGCGCGAGTCGTCATCCACCCGGGTGGAGATCGAGGGCTCGGTGACCGAGAGCGAGGTCACGCAGACGTCGGGGCCGCCGCGCGGGTTCGCACGCGGCTCGCTCCTCCTGCGGGGCAACCTCGCGCCCGCGCTGCGCCGGCTGAAGGCGCGCAGCGGCGGCGGGCGGCCGATCATGGTCCGCATCGCGCCCGACAGCGTGCAGGTCCAGGTCATCACGCCGGCCGAGCGGCTGCGGGTGATGCACCACGACTGGAGCACCGGGACGCGCGTCCTCGCCACGACCGCCGCGCCGGGCATCGGCGGGTTCCCCACGCTGCGCTGGTCGCAGGTGAACGCGTCGGCGGTGCGGCGCATGGCGCGCACAGCGACCTCCCGCGCGCGTGTGCCCGCGCGATCCTTCGCCTACGCGACGCTGACCGCCACGGGTGGGACGCGCTGGACGATCTTCCTCACCGACGGCCGCCGCTACACCGCCAGCCTCGACGGGCGGAGCGTCAGCCGCGCACCCTGAGCCGCCGCGCCGCGGTCGCCGCCGCCCCCGCCGCCACGAGGCCCGCGGTCAGCGGCCGCCGGTAGCGCGCGAGCACCTCCGCGGGCGAGCGGGACTTCGCCTCGTCGTCGAACGGCCCGTGCGTGCCGCGGTCGTCCAGCGGCGCGTACAGGTAGTCCGGTCGGCCGGGATCGAGCGGCTCGTCGGTCTGCTGCCCGTCGACGTTCGTGCGCGCGAGGTAGCGGTCGCCGAGCCTCGGGAACACGTGGTTGGCCGCGATGATGATCGCGGTGTTCAGCCCGACCCAGTGCTCGCGGCGCGGGTGCTCGCTCGCCCACACGATCGCGCGCGCGGCGACCTCCGGCTGGAAGACGGGGGCCACCGGGCGCGGGTGCCGCTTCAGGCTCGTCTTCACCCACGTGAACTGCGGCGTGTTCAGCCCCGGCAGCTGGACCATCGTCACCTGCACCCCGCTGCCCTCGTGCAGCAGCTCGGTGCGCAGCGCGTCCGTGAACCCGCGGATCGCGAACTTCGACGCGCAGTACGTCGCCTGCAGCGGGATCGCGCGGTAGGCGAGCGCGCTGCCGACCTGCACGATCACCCCGCGGTCGCGCACCCGCATCCGCTTGAGCGCCGCCAGCGTCCCGTGCACGTAGCCGAGGTAGTTGACCTCCATCACGCGCGCGAAGTCCTCCGCCGACGTCTCGTGGACGAACGCGAGCACCGCGGTCATCGCGTCGTTCACCCACACGTCGATCGGGCCGACCTCGCGCTCGATCCGCTCCGTCGCCGCCTCCACCGCGGCCGCGTCGGCGACGTCGAGCGGGAACGTGTACGGGGCCCCGCCCGCCGCGCGCACCTCCCGCGCGGCCGCCTCCAGCTGCTCGGCGGAGCGCGCGATCAGCGCCACGCGGTCCCCGCGCCGGCCCAGCTCGACCGCCGTCGCGCGGCCCACGCCCGCGCTCGCGCCGGTCACCACGACCACCCTGCTCATGCCTCCGCCTCCTCGATCGCGCGTGCGGCCGCGACGAGCGCCACGTGCGTCAGCGCCTGCGGCACGTTGCCGAGCGCCTCCCCGGCGCCGGGGTCGTACATCTCGCTCAGCAGCCCGAGGTCGTTCGCGCACGCGGCGCCGCGCTCGAGCACCGCCCGCGCCGCCGCCGGGTCACCCGCCTGCGCGCGGGCCGCCGCCAGCCAGAACGTCGCGGGCAGGAACGCGGGCTCGTCGGGCCGCGTCTCGCTGCGCCGCAGCAGCCCGTCGAGCGCCAGCTCCCGCTCGACCGCGTCGCACGTGGCGACCATCCGCGGGTCGTCCGCGGCGACGACGCCGTACAGCGGGAGCAGGAGCAGCGACGCGTCGAGCGCGTCACCGCCGAGCACCGACACGAACGCGCCGCGCGCGTCGCTCCACCCGTCGCGCAGCACCGTCGCGTGGACCTCGTCGCGCGCGGCGGCCCAGGCCTCGGGACGCGCGTGCTCGCCGAGCTTCTCCGCCAGCCGCACCCCGCGGTCGAGCGCGACCCAGCACAGCGCCGCGGCGAGCGTGTGGCGGCGGTCCTGGTCGCGCGCCTCCCACATGCCGCGGTCGGGCTCGCGCCACGACTCGGCGGCGCGGTCGACGAGCTGGCAGAGGAAGGCGGCGGTGAAGTCGTCGAGGTCGAGCAGCTCGGCCTCGTCGAGTGCGTGCGCGACGTCGAGCACCTCCCCGAGCACGTCGAGCTGGCGCTGGCGCCACGCCGCGTTGCCGATCCGCACCGGCCGGCTGTCGCGCCACCCGCGCAGGTGGTCGAGCGCGCGCTCGTCGAGCTGCCGCTCCCCGCCGACGCCGAAGACGATCTGGACGTGCGAGCTGTGGCGGCACGAGACCGCCGCGCGGGTCATCCAGCCGAACCACGCGAGCGCCTCGTCGCTGCACGTGGCGTCGAGCATCGCGCGGGCGATGAGGCTCGCATCGCGCAGCCACGCGAAGCGGTAGTCCCACGTGTCGCTGTGGCCGGGGCGCTCGGGCAGCGAGGTCGTCGCGGCGGCGACCACCGCGCCGGTCGGCTGGTAGGTCAGGCCCTGCAGGACGAGCGCGGTCGTGCGGACCTGCTCGCGGTACGGGCCGTCGTAGGCCTCGTGCTCGTCGGTCCACGAGCGCCACGCCGCGATCGTGGCGTCGAGCGTCGCGAACGGGTCGAGCGCGGGCGGGCCGTCCGCGCGGACGCCGGGCCGACGGTGGACGACGAAGCCGCGCCGCTCCCCCGCGCGCAGGGTGAACGTCGCGGCGGCGGTGCCGCCGTCGGGCGCGAGCGTCCCGGCGTCGGCGGCGAACAGCCGCTCGGGCCCGCCGAGCGTCACCAGCCGCCCGCGCTCGCGCACGACGCGCGGGACGGCCAGGCCGTACTCGGGGCGCGGCACGTACGTCGCCTCGACCTCGACGTCGCCGCCGACCGCCTCGACCACGCGGACGAGCGCGTCGGGGGAGCGGTGGCCGATCTCGTGGCCCTCGGCGCCGGCCTCGAGCGCAAGCGCGTCGTGGACGACGAGCCGCGCGCCGCCCGCGAGCGCGTGCTCGGTCCGCAGGACGAGCGTGCCGGGGACGTACGCGCGCTCGACCCGCTCCGCCGCGGCCGCCGGGCCCAGCGCGAAGCGGCCCGCGTCGGGGTCGAGCAGCGCGGTGAAGACGCTCGGCCCGTCGAACCGCGGGCCCGGCCACCAGACGACCTCGCCCCCGCGCGTGACGAGCGCCGACGTGCGGCAGTCGCTCAGGAACGCGAGGTCGCCGACGCCGGGCGTCACTCGGCGTTGGAGTACGCGAGCTGGACGCCGTCGGCGATCGCCTGCGCGGCCCACATGCCGGTCAGCAGGCGGGTGGTGCGCGGCGCGACGACCCACCCGACCGCGATGCCGCCCGCGACCCACTGGGCCAGGCAGTACGGGCACACGAGCAGCTCGCCGGTGGCGTAGCGCAGGCCCTCGCCGCGCGGGGCCTCCTCGACCTCGCCGTGGCCCGGCGCCTCCTGGAAGCGGGTGAACGGCGCGCGGACGAAGCTCGTGACCTTGTCCTTGGCGATCAGCCGCGCGACCTTCTGCGTCGCCAGGCCGGCGAGGACGACGTCGGTCGTGGACGGGCGGTCCAGGGTGCGGCCGGAGCGGTGCGCTGCGGTCAGCGCCCCGCCGAGCGCGGTGAAGAACGCCCCGCTGAGCACCGCGTAGCCCTTCAGCGGGCGCTGCTCGCCGGGCGCGTAGCCGGCAGTGGGGTCGGGGTTCGCCATCGCCCGTCGCCCTACCCGGCGCGCCGCGCTCGTCACGCTCACGGCGCTTACGCGGGTCTTCGGGTTCTTACGTTCCTCTTCGGCCGCCTTCAGGTTCGGCCGGGACCGTGGCTCCCATGACCAAGCGAACGAAGACGACCGCCGCGACCCTCACCGGGGCCGTCGTGCTGTCCTCCGTCGGGTTCGCGCTGGGCAGCCAGGCGGGCGACGGCACCGCCGGCGCCCAGGCGACGACGACGCCGGCGGCCACCGCCACCACCCCCGCGCCGCCCACGCCACCCAAGGACCCGCGCCACGACGGGCGCTTCCGCGGCCCCGACGCGCGGATCGCCGACACCGCCAAGCAGCTCGGCGTGACCGAGGAGCAGCTCCGCGCCGCGCTCGAGAAGGTCCGCGACACGCAGGCACCCCCGGCGAAGGACGAGCACCTCGACGCGCTCGCCAAGGCCCTCGGGCTCGACGCCGCGAAGGTGGAGGCGGCGCTCGAGCAGCTGCGCACGGAGAAGACGAACGCGTTCGCCGATGCGCTGGCGAAGGAGCTCGGCGTCGACGCGGCCAAGGTCCGCGAGGCGCTGAAGGACGGCGGCCCGCGTGACCTCGCCTCCGAGCTCGGCGTCTCCGAGGAGAAGCTGCGCGACGCGTTCCGTGCCGTGCGGCCCGACCGCGGCTCACGCGACGACCACCAGGCCGAGCTGGCGAAAGCGCTCGGGGTGACCGAGGAGCAGCTCGAGACCGCGCAGGAGAAGCTCCGCGAGGAGGCCGAGAAGCGGTTCGAGGAGCGCCACGCCGCGTTCGTCGCCGCGCTGGCGAAGGAGCTCGGCGTGAGCGAGGACAAGGTCCGCGACGTGTTCGAGGACGCGTTCCCCCTCCGCGGGCCGGGCGGCCCTGGCCGCCCCGACGTCCCGAAGGCCCCCGGCGGCCCCGGCTTCGGCTTCGGCGGCCACCCGCGCGGCCCGCGCTGACCCCACGGGCAGGGGCGCCGCGCGTGACGCGGCGCCCACATCCCCGGGAAACTCGACCAGGCATGGCTAGATTCTTCGGGACCCGCTCCCGTCCGACGAAGGATCGTCATGCCGTCTTTGCGCCGTGCCCTCGCCCTCTCGCTGGTCCCGCTCGCCCTGACCGTCGCCGCCTGCGGTGACGACGACGAGAGCGGCTCGAGCGCGCAGACCAGCGCGACGACCGCCACGACGGCCGCCGACTCCTGCACCAAGGAGTCCCTGCAGACGTTCGCCGACGGCAAGCTGACGGTCGGCACCGACAAGCCGGCGTACCCGCCGTACTTCGAGGACGACGACCCGACGAACGGCAAGGGCTTCGAGTCCGCCGTCGCGTACGCGGTCGCCGAGCAGCTCGGCTTCACCAAGGACGAGGTGACGTGGACGACCGTCCCGTTCAACTCCTCCTACGCGCCGGGCGACAAGAAGTTCGACTTCGACATCAACCAGATCTCGATCACGCCGCAGCGCCAGAAGCGCGTCGACTTCTCCACCCCGTACTTCACCGCCCCGCAGGCCGTCGTCGCGCGCGCCGACAGCGAGGCGGCCAAGGCCACGTCGCTGGCCGAGCTGGCCGACAAGAAGCTCGGCGTGCAGGTCGGCACGACGTCGCTCGACGCCGCCACCGCGCAGATCAAGCCGACGCAGCAGCCGCAGGTCTTCAACGACTCCAACGACACCGTCCGCGCGCTCAAGACCAAGCGCGTCGACGCGATCGTGGTCGACCTGCCGACCGCGTTCTACCTGACCGCCGCGGAGATCGAGGGCGGCAAGATCGTCGGCCAGTTCGAGGCGCCGGGCGGCGACGACTGGGGCCTGCTGCTCCAGAAGGACTCGGAGCTGACCCCGTGCGTCAACCAGGCCGTCGAGGCGCTGAAGGCCGACGGCACGCTGGAGAAGCTGCAGGACCAGTACATGGGCGGCGACGCCGCGCCGGACCTGCAGTAGCCGCACCGCCCGGGCAGTGAAGTGAGCGCCGCGGTCCCCGCATCGACCGACCGGCGCGCCGTCCGCGAGGCGGCGCGCCGGAAGAAGGCCCGCCGCGACACGCTGGTGGCGACGGTCTCCACGATCGTCGTCCTTAGCGTGCTCGTGACGCTGATCGTCACCAGCCAGGGCTGGCCGACCGTCCGCGAGACGTTCTTCTCGTGGGAGGACTTCAAGGCGTCGTTCCCCGACGTCCTCGACGGCTTCTGGCTCGACGTCAAGCTCTTCGTGGTCGTCGAGATCGCGGTGCTGATCCTCGGCCTGGCGATCGCGCTCGTGCGGCAGTCCAAGCACGCCGCGCTGGCGCCGCTGCGCATCCTCAGCGCGGTGTTCGTGGACCTGTTCCGCGGCGTGCCGGTGATCCTCGTCGTCTACCTGATCGGGTTCGGCATCCCGGCGCTCGCGATGGACGGCCTGCCGACCGATCCGATCATCCTCGGCGGCATCGGCCTGACGCTCGCGTACAGCGCCTACGTGGCCGAGGTCTACCGCGCGGGCATCGACTCGATCCACCCCGGCCAGCGCTCGGCCGCGCTCGCGGTCGGGCTGACCGAGCGGCAGACGCTGCGGTTCGTGATCCTCCCCCAGGCGGTCCGGCGCGTGCTGCCGCCGCTGCTCAACGACTTCATCTCGCTCCAGAAGGACGTGGCGCTGGTGTCGATCCTCGGGCCGCTGGAGGCGTTCCGCGTCGCGCAGATCCAGGCGTCGTCGGAGTTCATCTACACGCCGCTGCTCGCGGCCGCATTCCTCTATCTGTGCGTCACGATCCCGCTCGCGCGGATCGTGGACCGGATGCAGCGCAAGCAGGTGGCGCGATGAGCGGCGCGCCCGTCCTGGAGGTCCGCGGCGTCACGAAGGCGTACGGCGACCGCGAGGTGCTGCGCGGGATCGACCTCGCCGTGCACGCGCACGAGGCCGTCGCGCTGATCGGCGCGTCCGGCTCGGGCAAGTCGACGCTGCTGCGCTGCATCGACCTGCTGGAGGAGATCGACGACGGCGACGTCCTCGTCGACGGCGAGGTCGTGACGGACCCGTCGGTCAACCCGGTCGAGGTCCGCCGGCGGCTGCGGATGGTCTTCCAGCAGTTCAACCTCTTCCCGCACCTGACCGTGCTGGAGAACATCGTCCTCGCGCCGGTGCGCGCGCACGGCATCCCGCGCGCCGAGGCCGAGGCCAACGCGCGGCAGATGCTCGCGCGGTTCGGGCTGGAGGGGCGCGAGAAGGCGCACCCCGACCAGCTCTCCGGCGGCCAGCAGCAGCGCGTGGCGATCATCCGCGCGCTCGCCGCCGAGCCGCGCGCGCTGCTCCTCGACGAGGTCACCAGCGCGCTCGACCCCGACCTCGTCGGCGAGGTGCTCGACCTGCTGCGCGAGCTGAAGACGAGCGGCATGACGATGGTGCTCGCCACGCACGAGATGTCGTTCGCCAAGGAGGTCGCCGACCGCGTCTGCTTCCTCCACGAGGGCCGCATCGTCGAGGAGGGCGAGCCGACGCAGCTGCTCGAGGCGCCGCAGCACCCCGAGACGCAGCGCTTCCTGCGCCGGCTGCTCGAGGGCGGCCGGCTCTAGCCGGCCCGCCTCAGCGCCTCGCGAGCCGCCGCGTGCCCGCGCCGACGGGCGTGTACGGCAGGCCCCAGTGCGCGTAGGTCGTCGTCTCGTCGTCGACCGTGAGCTCGGTGTCGGTGCCGATGCTCGGCGCGTCCTTGACCGCCTTCTTCGCGTGCACGACGCGGACGTGGTCGGGGCTGACGGTCGCCCCGGCGAGCGGGATGAGCGTCAGCTTCTTGCCGACGAGGCCGCTCTTGACGGCGATGAAGACGGGGGTGTCGGTCTCGCCGTCGTAGTAGAGCTCCTCGAGCTTGCCGAGCTTGTCGCCGTCCGGGTCCAGGACGTCCTGGCCGCGCCAGGCGGTGATGTCCTCGGCGGGGAAGCCGCCCGCGGCGGTGGTCGCGCTCATGCCTGCGGTCTCCCCAGCAGCGGCGCGTGTCACACGGCCGGACGTTCGCGCAACTGTAGGGCCGACGATGCGCCGCCGCGAGCTCGACATCACCGCGCTGTACGCTGCCCACGGCCGCGAGCTGCTGCTCTTCCTGGTCCGCCGGACGGCCGACGCGGAGGTCGCGCTCGACGTGTGGGCGGAGACGTTCGCGCAGGCGGTCGCGGGGCGGCGGCGGTTCCGCGGCGGCCGGTCGGACGGCGAGGCTGCGGCCTGGCTGTACGGCATCGCCCGGCGCCAGCTCGCGGCGTACTACCGGCGCGGGCGGGCCGAGCAGCGGGCGCTGCAGCGGCTGGGGATCGAGCGGCCGCCGGCGTCGGAGCAGGTCGAGGCGGAGCTCGTGCGCGAGGCGGGCCTCGACGTGCTGCGGCGCGAGGTCGCTGCGGCGGTCGCGGCGCTCTCGCCGGACGTCCGCGTGGCGGTCGAGCTGCGCGTCGTCGAGGAGCTGCCGTACGCGGACGTGGCGCGGCGGCTGCGCATCACCGAGCAGGCGGCGCGGGCGCGGGTGTCGCGCGGGCTGCGCGCGCTCGGCGACGGACTGGACATCGACGCGATCACGGAGGCGGTGCGCGCATGAGCGACCTCGACCGGTACCTGGACGACTTCGGGCGGACGCTGGAGCGAGCGACGACGGCTCCGCCCGCGCGGCGCCGCACTCCCCGGCGCGTGGCGGCCGCGGGGCTCGCCACAGCGCTCGCGGGCGCGCTCGTGGCGGTGCTCGCGCTGCCCGGCGCGCCCGAGCGGCTCGACCCGGTGGCCGAGGCGCGGGCGGCGCTGGCCGCGCCCGCGGACACGATCCTCCACACGGTCGTCGTGCAGGAGCACCATCGCGGGCGCGGGAACGAGCGCACGCGTCCCGCGGGCGGCGGCGCTGCGAGCGCGCGCGTCGAGCTGTGGTCGACCGAGGCGCGGTGGCGCGCGGTCAGCACCAGCGACCGGTTCCCCACCGCCGAGATCGCCTACGCCGACGGCGTCCAGCGCTTCTACGTCCGCAGCACCAACCGCCTGAGCATCCTGCGCGACGCGGGCGTGGGCCGCAGGATGAACACCCCGGGCACGACGACGCTCGGCCGCGACCCGGTGATCACGCTGCGCGAGCTGCTCTCGCAGGGCAAGCTGCGCGATGCGGGGCTCGCCACGGTCGCGGGCCGGGAGGTCCGGCGTCTGGTCGGCGCGGAGCGCTACCGCCTTCAGGCCGGCACGGTCGTCGTCCAGGCCGAGTACCACGTCGACCCGCAGACCTCCGCGCCGATCACGGTGCGCATCGAGTCCAGGCCGGCCGGCTCGCGTCAGTGGACGACGTTCACGTCGCGGTTCGAGGTGTACGAGCGGCTGCCGGTGAACACCGCCACCGCGCGCCTGCTGCGCATCGACACCAAGCCGGATCCGCAGGTGCTCGTGCAGCGCGCCGGCGGCTGACCTCACATCGCCACGACCTTCGCCGTTGCACGGGCATGGAACTCGACATGCAGGACAAGGTCGTCGTCGTCACCGGCGCGTCGAAGGGCATCGGGCTGGCCACCGCGCGGGCGTTCGCCCGGGAGGGCGCGCGGGTGGTCGCGGGCGCGCGGCGCGGGACGCCGGAGCTCGAGTCGCTCGCGCGCACGTTCGACGTGCTGCCGGTGAGCGTCGACCTCGCGACCGAGGAGGGCCCGGCGACGCTGGTCGAGCGGGCGGTGCTCGCGCACGGGACGGTCGACGTGCTCGTCAACAACGTCGGCGCGGCGCGGCCGCAGCTCGGCGGCTTCCTCACGACGCCCGACGCGGACTGGGGCTGGACGTTCGACGTCAACGTCATGAGCGCGGTGCGGGCCTCGCGCGCGGCGCTCCCGTACATGGTCGAGCGGGCGGCGGGCGCGATCGTCAACGTCTCCTCGCTCAACGCCGCGCTCCCGGACGCATCGGTCGCCGCGTACAGTGCGGCCAAGGCCGCGCTCACGAACCTGTCGAAGGCGCTGGCGAAGGAGTTCGGGCCGCAGGGCGTGCGCGTCAACACGGTCTCCCCCGGTCCGGTCACCACCGACATGTGGACCGGCGACGGCGGCCTGGCGCAGCTCATCGCCGACGCCAACGGCAGCGACGTCGACGCGGTGATGGACGGTCTGCCCGCGCAGTTCGGCCTCACCACCGGCCGGTTCGGCCGGCCGGAGGAGGTCGCGACGCTGATCGTGCTCCTCGCCTCCGGCGCGGCGGCGAACATCGCCGGCGCGGACTACGTCATCGACGGCGGGCTGCAGCCGACGACGTGACGACGATCGGCAGCGTGTACGACGCGCCCCGACCGACCGGGGCGACGACGCGGTAGAGCACCGGGTCGGCGCCCGCGGGCGGGAGCGGCAGGGTCAGGACGATCTCGCCGCCCCGCCCGGCGCGGGCCTTCCCGTACGGCTCCGTCGCCCCGCACCCGAACCGGCGGTCGAGCGTCACGGCCGCGCCGCGGGCGACGCCGCGCACGCGCGCGACGACGCGGACGGTGCCCCCGCGGACCGTGCGGCGCACGATCGTCGCCCGCCGGTCGACCGCGATCGGCTGGCTGCACGCGCCGGCCAGCTCGGCCACGACCTTGCGGTACTTCGGCGTCCCACGTGCGGACGCTCCAGCGCAACCGTGGCGCAGTGGACGCGGGTAGGGTGCCGCGCATGACCGTCCCGTCGCTGACGCTCCACGCGCTCCCGCCTTCGCACCCCTGCATGACCGCCGAGGCGGCGCTCAAGCTGAAGGGGCTGGCGTACGAGCGGGTCGACCTGCCGATGGGCGAGCACCCGGCGAAGATGGCCGAGCTGTACGGCGAGGGACGGACGACCGTGCCGGGCCTGCTGGTCGGCGACGAGCCGGTGCACGGCTCACGCGCGATCCTCGCCAGGCTCGAGGAGCTGGCGCCCGAGCCCGCGCTCTTCCCCGCCGACCGCGCCGACGCCGTGCGCGCGGCCGAGCGGTGGGGCGACGAGGAGCTGCAGGACCTCGGGCGGCGGCTGCCGTGGGGCGCGCTGCACTTCCGGCCCGAGGCGATGGGGACGATGGGCGGCGCCGGCCCGCTCGATCCGGCGGGCACCGACTTCGCGATCCGCTTCGTGCGCGCCGCGTGGAAGTACCACGGCATCACCGCGCAGCGGCTGCACGACGACCTCCAGGGCCTGCCGGCGAAGCTCGACCACGTGGACGCGTACCTCGCCGACGGCGTGATGGGCGGCGAGCAGCCGAACGCGGCGGACCTGCAGATCGGCGCGACGCTGCGCGTGCTCCACGTCGTGGAGGATCTCGCGCCGCTGCTCGCCGGGCGGCCGTGCAGCGCGCTGGCGCTCCGGCTCTTCCCTGACGCGGTTGCGGGCCGCATCCCGGCGGGCGCGTTCCCCGCCGGGTGGGTGCCGCAGCCCGCGGCCTAGCCCGTGAAGGCCAGGCCCGCCTGGCGGATGTGGCGGCGCAGCTGCACCGGGTCGCGCCCGACCGCGGCGGTGGTCGCCGCGGTCCACGCGATGCGCCCGCCGCGCATCCCGTACACGAAGTAGCCGCCCGCGCGGTTGGAGCGGATGCGGATGTCCGGCCGGCCGAGCGCGCGCTTGGTCAGCCTGCGCGCCCGCTTGGCCCGGTCGCCCACGCCGAGCCCGAACGCGGGCAGCGACTTCGCGCGCGTGCCGACGAGCGCGACGCGCCCCGAGGCGTCGAGCGACGCGTAGACGGGCGCGTCGCCGCGGCCGCGCTCCTGCACGCACAGCTCCCATGCCCGCGCCCCGCGCCGCACCGGCTGCCCGGCGGAGCGCAGCAGCGCGTCCGCCGTCTTGCCGTAGGTGATCGCGCCCACGCCGCGGCGGTCGAGGTGCGTGCGCGCCGGCTGACACGTGCTGCGGGGGATGCCGTCGGCGCGCTCCCACGTCTGCAGGTACGCCTCGGCGCCGCGCGCCATGTCGGTGACGATCTCGTCGCCCGCGATCTTGCGCAGGTCCTCCAGCCAGTCGGCGTAGAGGCCGTAGTGCGCGACGCCGTCGACGTTGATGTCGTAGACGCGCGAGCCGCTGACCTGCTTGTCGACGGTGACGCCCGGGTCGAGCGGGCTCTTGAAGGGGTACGTGACCGGGTTCTTCTGCGCGTCCGGTCGCGGCGGGCCCTGCGCGCCGAAGCCGTTCGCGTCGGCGCCGAAGCCGAAGCCGAAGTAGTAGCCGGGCGCGCGGAGCTTCTTCGTCGCCTCCCACGCCTTCACGAACCCGCTCGAGTCGCCGGCGTACGGCGTGATGAAGCCGCCGAGCTTGTAGATCCGCGGGAACGCGTCCTCGGTCGACCAGCTGTGGCTGGAGATGATCCCCGGGTAGTTCGCCTGCTCGACCACGCTGAGCAGCTGGTTGCGCGCGAGCACGCTGAGGTGGTCGGGGTCGATGATCATCTTCTTCTCGATCATCCGCCGGACGAGGTGCTCTCCCAGCTCGGTCAGGCCCTTGGCGTTGCAGTGCGGGGCGGCCGGGTACAGCGGGAGCGTCCCGGGCGGCACGAAGGCCTGGATGCCGTTCGCGATCAGGCTGTCCGAGTTGTGCGCGTGCGGGATGCCGAGCTGCTGGCGGTCGTGCGCGTGGCCCTCGCAGGTGCGCATGTCGAGGAACTTGCCGGTGGCCAGCTTGTTGCCGACGTTCGTGATGACGCCGGTCGTCCCCTCGTCGCCCGCGACGCCGCCGAACGCGTTGTCGAACTTGTTGATCAGCTCCATCTGGCGGACGCCCATGTCGTAGACCTCCTGGAGGCGCTGGTCGATCTCCGCCTTGGTGCACGTCGGCTGGTCGTTGTAGACGCCGCAGTCGAAGAGCTTGGAGACCTCGATCCCCATCACGACCGCGAGCTTGCCGTCGTTGATGACGCGGCGCGCCTCGTACGGGTCCTTGACGATGCGGAACCAGCCCTTGCCGGGGCCGCCCTCCTGCGCGTCGATGTAGTCCTGCAGCTCGCGCATCGCCTTCGCCTCGAGCCTCACGGTCTCCATCTCGTTGCACGAGTTGCGCTTGAAGGGGTACAGCTCGCACAGCACGTGGTTGTCCACGAGCAGGTTCGTGTAGAGCCGCAGCCCGCTCCGCCACGCCCGCTCCAGCCACTTGTAGTACGAGGACTCGTGGGTGAGCGAGCTCCACGCCGGCCAGTCCTTGAAGGTCGGCCAGCCGACGGGATCGTGCTGGCGGACCGGCGTCGAGTTCTTGGAGATGACGTTCTCCAGCAGCGCCGCAGAGCCGTTGGCGGGGTAGTGGTCGGGGCAGTCGACGAGCGCCTGGGTGACGCCGTACGGGTGCCAGGGCCGGCCGCAGTGGGCCTGGCCGCCGAGGAACTCGAACGCCATCAGGTGCATGTGCGCGTCCACCGTGCCGCGGACCTCGCCGAAGGGGCTCTCGCCGCGCATCGGGTCGCCGGAGACGTTGACCTGGACCTCGGGGAACTCCGCGCAGTTGCGGTTGGGGACGAGCTGGAACCGCGTCGCGGTGGCCTGCGCCTCGAGGACGCCGCCCGCACCGACCGCGAGCTTGCGGTCGGTCTGGCTCGCGAGCGCGAAGGTGTACCCGCCCCCGTCCTCGGTGACCTGCCAGTCCGCGTTCTCGCTCGGCGTGCGGGCCTGCGTGATCGTCGCGCCGGCGGTGGAGGCCGTCGCGAGGTGGTCGCCCTCGCGCCCGTACAGCAGGTACCGCCCGAGCGTCGCGGCCTGGAACCGGAACGGCTGCGCCTGCGCGAGCTCACCCGCCTTCGCCGCGTACCCGCTCCCGTCACGCCCTACGAACTTGTCGCCCGCCTTCAGCGCGTAGCACCCCTTCGTGAGCGCCCACACCGCCTCGCTCCCCTGCGCGCTCGCGCTCCCGGGCGCCGCTCCACCCACCACCACCAGCAGCGCCACCGCCGCGACCCCTCGCAACACCTGCCTCATGCACGGGAACTAGATCACCGCCGCGCGCGTGATGCGCCGGTTCCCGGTCAAGCGTTCGGGTTCGGGTGGCCCGGGGCCGCCCGCCCGCTAGTCGAGGACGGCGATGTGGGGGAGGTTGCGGTGACGCTCGGCGTGGTCGAGGCCGTAGCCGACCACGAAGCGGTCGGGGATCTCGAAGCCGACGTAGGAGGCCTCGAGCGGGACCTCGCGGCGGTCCGGCTTGGTCAAGAGCGCGCAGACCTCGAGCGACGCCGGGCCGCGGGTCTCGAGCATCTCGAGGAGCTTCGCGAGCGTGCGGCCGGAGTCGACGATGTCCTCGACCACGAGGACGTCGCGGCCCTCGATCGGGCGGTCGAGGTCCTTGAGCACGCGCACGACGCCGCTCGACTCGGTGGCGTCGCCGTAGGACGACACCGCCATGAAGTCGACCTCGCAGTCGACCGTCAGCTCGCGCATCAGGTCGGCGAGGAAGAACACCGCGCCCTTCAGGACGCAGATGAGCACGAGCGAGCGCCCCGCGTAGTCGGCGGAGATCTGCGCCGCGAGCTGCTCGACGCGCTCGCGCAGCTCCTCGGCGCCGATCAGGACGTCGGTCTCGGTCACGGGCGGCGGCGTCACGAATCCTCCCGGCGGTAGGGCACGCCGTCCGCGGCGGGCGGCGTCGAGCGGCCGACGAGGCCGGCGACCGCGATCAGCGTCAGCACGTACGGCAGCGCCTGGAAGAGCGTCGCCGCCTGCGGCGAGAACTCGGGCAGCCGCTGCGCGAGCGCGCTGGAGAAGCCGAACAGCAGCGTCGCGCCGACCAGCCCGAACGGGTGCCAGCGGCCGAAGATCATCGCGGCCAGCGCGATGAAGCCGCGGCCCGCGGTCATGTTCTGCGTGAACGAGTGGACGAAGCCGATCGAGAGGAACGCGCCACCGAGCGCGGCCAGCGCGCCAGACGCCAGCACCGCGCCGTAGCGCATCTTCTCGACGCCGATGCCCACCGTCTCGGCCGCGCGCGGGTTCTCGCCCACCGACCGCAGGCGCAGGCCGCGCGGCGTCCGGAAGACGTACACCCAGATCGCGAAGGCCGCGAGGAACGCGCCCCACACGAGCAGGTTCTGGTTGCCGATCGCCTTGCCGATGAACCCAAGCGACTCGGTCGGCAGGTCGATCTCCGGCACCTGCGGCAGGTCGTCCGGCGTCCCCTCCGTCCCGAACGTGTCGACGTAGAGGTAGCCCGTCAGGCCCAGCGCCACGAAGTTCAGCGCCACGCCCGACACGATCTGGTCGGCCCGAACGGTGATCGAGAAGAGGGCGTGCACGGCGGCCAGCGCCACGCCCGCGAGGACGCCGACGAGGATGCCGATCAGCCACGACTCGCTCTCCGCCGCGCCCCACGCCGCGAAGAACGCGCCCATGAGCATCATGCCCTCGAGGCCGACGTTCACGACGCCCGCGCGCTCGGAGACCAGGCCGCCGAGGCCCGCGAAGAGCAGCGGCGTGGCGTAGCGCAGCGTCGCTGCGAGCAGCGCGCTCCACGACACGACGGTCTCGAGCTTGCCGACGCCCGACTGCGTCGCCCCGTAGGCGAGCACCAGGCACAGCAGCGCGAGCACGACACCGACCCAGCCGATCTTCCTCTCGCCGCCGCGCAGCGCGACGACGGCCAGCCCGACCGCGATCAGCGTCAGGACCACCGACGGCACGAGCGTCCGCACCGTCAGCGGCGGGATCGTGATGAAGAACGCCAGCGCGGCGACGACGAGCCCGAGGATGCCGAGCTTCTTCTCCTGCGTCATCGGCGTGCGCGCGCCGCGGTGCGGCAGCTTCGGCGCGCGGAGCTTGCCGACGAGGTTCTCGGTCGTGGTGCTCACGCGGGCACCGCCTCAGGCTCGGCGCCGGCCGGTCCGGAGCCGTTGCGGCCGCGTTTGATCCTCCGCCACAGCTGCATCAGCAGCACGTCGGTGGTGATCAGGAGCACGACGATGCCCTGGATGACGTAGGTCAGGTTCTGCGCCATCTCCGGCTCGAACACGGTCGGGTCGAGGTTGCGCACCGACGTGCCTGTCAGGAGCGCGCCGAACAGCAGCGCGGACAGCACGGTGCCGACGGCGGTGTTGCGCCCGAGCAGCGCGACCGCGATGCCGATGAAGCCCAGCTGCGAGATCTGGATGTCGTTCGTCGCCAGCCGGAACTGCCAGCCGAGGATGTCGAGCGACCCGGCGAGCCCGGCGAACGCACCGCAGATCGCCATGACGAGCACGTACGTGCGCCCGACGCGGATGCCGCCGTAGCGCGCCGCCTCCGGGTTGAGGCCGACGGCGCGCGCCTCGAAGCCCTTGGTCGAGCGGTTGAGCAGGATCCAGAAGAGCAGCGCCGCGGTGATCGCGACGAAGATGCCGATGTGCAGGCCCTGCAGCTCCTTGTCGCCCCAGAAGACGTGCAGCCGCGCGTTCTGGACGACGTCGTTGGACACCGGGATGTCCGGCTGCGTGTCGTTCTGCAGCGGCCCGCCGAGGCTGAACAGGTAGACCGCGATCCAGATCGCGATCCAGTTCAGCATGATCGTCGTGATCACCTCGTTGGCGCCCGTGGACGCGCGCAGGAAGCCCGAGATGCCGCCCCAGATCGCGCCGCCGATCGAGGCCGCGAGGATCGCCAGGATGATGTGCAGCCAGCCGGGCATCCCCGCGAACGAGGAGCCGACCCACACGGCGAGCACGGTGCCGACGGTGTACTGGCCCTGGCCGCCGATGTTGAACAGGCCGGCGCGGAACGCGTAGGCGACCGCGAAGCCGAGCAGGATCAGCGGCGTGGTGGTGATCAGCGTCTGCTGGAGGTTCGCCGCCGCCAGCTCGCGGTCGGCCTCCGGCGTCCACGGCAGCAGCCACTTCAGGCCGGTGCCGTCCCAGATCGCCTTGTAGGTCGAGAACGGGTCGTGGCCGGTCGCGAGCACGACCAGGCCGCCCGCGATGAACGCCAGCAGCACGGTGACGAGCGGCAGGATCGGCCCGCCGTCGCGCATCGCCTCGGCGAGGCGGCCGGAGACGGTCGAACCGGCGCCTTCCGGCTGGGCGGCCGGAGGCGGGGGCGGGGTCACGGAGGCGCTCATGAGGCAGGAGCGGGCGCGGAGCCGCCGGTCATGAGGAGCCCGAGCTCCTCGTCCGAGGCGTCGGGCGTGGTCTCCCCGACGATCCGTCCGTTGTAGATCACGAGGATGCGGTCCGCCAGCGAGCGGACCTCGTCGAGCTCCAGCGACAGCAGCAGGATCGCGCGCCCGGCGTCGCGCTCGGCGAGCAGCCGGCGGTGCACGAACTCGATCGCGCCGACGTCGAGGCCGCGCGTGGGCTGCGCGGCGATGAGCACCTGCGGGTCGCCCGCGATCTCGCGCGCGACGACGACCTTCTGCTGGTTGCCGCCCGACAGCGAGCTGCACGGCGTCGCGGGCGAGCCGCCGCGCACGTCGAACTCGCCGATCAGCGTCTTGGCCTTGTCGAGCATGCGGCGCGGGTTGATGAGCCCGAAGCGCGAGCCGCGGTTGTAGTCGCGCAGCGCGAGGTTCTCGGCGATGGAGAACGGGAGCACGAGCCCGCGCGCGTGGCGGTCCTCGGCGATGTGCCCGAGCCCCGCGTCGCGCGCCTCGCGCGGATCGCAGCCGGTGATGTCGACGCCGCCGACGCGCACGTGGCCGGACGCGACCGGGCGCAGGCCGGCGATGCCGTCGACCAGCTCCCGCTGGCCGTTGCCGTCGATGCCGGCCAGCGCGACGATCTCGCCGGCGCGCACGGTGAGCGAGATCCCGTCGACGGCCGGCAGGTCGCGGTCGTCGACTACGCGCAGGTCCTCGATCTCGAGGAGCGCGTCGCCGGGCTTGGAGGGCTCCTTCTCGACACGCAGGACGACGTCGCGGCCGACCATGGCGCGGGCGAGCGTCGCCTCGGACGCGCCCTCGGTGGCGAACGTCTCGATGCTCTTGCCGCGCCGCAGGACGGTGACGCGGTCGGCGATGTCGAGGACCTCGCGGAGCTTGTGCGAGATGAAGACGATGGACGTGCCGTTGTCGCGCAGGCGCCGCAGGACGGCCGCGAGCTCGGCGGTCTCCTGCGCGGTCAGCACCGCGGTCGGCTCGTCGAGGACGATGATGTCGGCGCCGCGGTCGAGCGCGCGGAGGATCTCGACGCGCTGCTGCTGACCGACGGTGACGTCGCCGACCTTCGCGTCGGGGTCGACGGCGAGGCCGTACTGCTCGGACAGCTCGCGCGTGCGCCGGCGCGCGGCCGCGAGGTCGAGCATGCCGCCCTTGCGCGGCTCGTCGCCGAGCACGAGGTTCTCGGCCACGGTCATGACCGGGATCAGCATGAAGTGCTGGAACACCATGCCGATGCCCTGCGCCATGGCCTCGCGCGGGGAGCCGATCGTGACCGGCGTGCCGCCGACGCGGATCTCGCCCTCGTCGGGCGCGACCATGCCGTAGACGACGTTCATCAACGTCGACTTGCCGGCGCCGTTCTCCCCCAGCAGGGCGTGGATCTCGCCACGCCGCAGCTGGAAGTCGACGGCGTCGTTCGCGGTGACGGCCCCGAACCGCTTGGTGATGCCGCGGAGCTCGAGGGCGAGCTCCGCGGCACCTGCGGTCTTCGGCGTCTCGGACGCCACGTCCCTGACTACTTGACGGTGTCCGGGACGTCGATCTCGCCGGCGGCGAGCTGCTGCTGGACCTCGTCCAGCTGGGCCTGGTACTTCTCGCCGTCGGCGGACAGCTTGCCGAGGCCGACGCCGTCGGACTTGATGTCGAAGATCTCGTCCTTGCCGCCGGCGAACGTGCCGTCCTGGACCTTCTTGATCTCGGACACGACGGCCGTGTCGATGCGCTTCATCGCCGAGGTGATGATGTGCGAGCCGAGGTAGCCCTGGTCGGCGTCGACGCCGATGCCGAGCTTGGACTCCTGCTTGGCCGCGT
Organism: Parviterribacter multiflagellatus; assembly: GCF_056863265.1. NCBI lineage: Bacteria > Bacillati > Actinomycetota > Thermoleophilia > Solirubrobacterales > Parviterribacteraceae > Parviterribacter > Parviterribacter multiflagellatus. The sequence goes on along the minus strand of NZ_JBXPIZ010000004.1, from coordinate 162,105 downwards.
CGAGGGCGCCGAGGCCGCACTGGCCGGCGACCTGGAACACGATGCCCGAGCCCTGCTCGATCTGGTTCAGCGCGATCTCCTTGCACTTCGCCTGGTCGACGAAGTCCTGGGAGTAGCCGTTGAGCGTCTTGATCGACGAGTTCGCGGCCTTCGCGCCGGCCTGGTAGCCCGCGATGTACGCGTCCACCGGCGGGATCTTCTGGCCGCCGACCGAGGAGATCGTGTCGACGTCGTTGTCCTTCGCCCACAGGCCGCCGAGGTAGCCCGCGAGGTAGCCGGCCTCGGCCTCCTTGAAGAGCAGGCCGGAGACGTTCGTCGGCTTGGACTTCATGCCCTCCGCGGACGAGTCGATGATCGCGAACTTCGCGTCCGGGAACTTCTTGGCGACGGTCTCGGTCGCCTCGGCCATGAGGAAGCCGACGGCGATGATCAGGTCGTACTTCTGCTGGACGAGCGTCGTCAGGTTCGGGACGTAGTCCGCGTTGGACTTCGACGTGATGACACGCGTCTCGATGCCCAGCTCGGACTTGGCCTGCTCGAGGCCCGTGTTCGCGAGCTGGTTGAAGGAGCGGTCGTTGAGGCCGCCGATGTCGGTGACCAGGCCGACCTTGATGGCCGGCTTGTCGGAAGCGGTGGTGGAAGCCGACTCCGAGCCGGAGCCGCTCTCCTCGTCGTCACCGCACGCGGAAGCGAACGCGACGAGCAACCCGGTCATCGCGACCGCGGCGAACCTACGTACAGACAAACTGGCTCCTTCAGAAGTGTGGGCAGGCAGGGTGGTGCGAATGACCTGACCCAGGTCTGGGTACGGAGACTAGCTCGGGTTCCGGCGGTCCTGCACGATCTTCATCGTCTCCGCCGGAGCGAAGGCCGCATTCAGCGCGGTTTCGGTGATCTCCTCGAGTTCCTCCGTGCCGAATCCCAGGTGCTGAGCCACCCCGTACTCTCGCCCGATCGACGCGTCGAAGTACGGAGGATCATCGCTGCCCAACGTGATCTTCACGCCCCGTTCATGCAGGAACCTGAGCGGATGGGCGTCGTAGGAGGGGAAGACGCCGAGCACGACGTTCGACGTCGGGCACACCTCCAGCACGATCTCGCGCTCGACGAGCTCATCCACCAGCGCCGGGTCCTCCACCGCGCGCACGCCGTGCGAGATGCGCGTGACGCCGGGGAGCGCGAGGCCGCCGCGGATCGACTCGGGCCCGGCCCACTCGCCCGCGTGGACGCTGCACCCCAGCCCGGCCTCGGCGGCCATCGCGAACGCCCGCGCGTACGGCGGGGGCGGGTAGCCCGCCTCGTCGCCCGCCATGTTGAAGCCGACGACGTACGGGTGCGGGTGGTCGATCGTGCGCTGGACGACCTTCTCCGCCGCCTCGACGCCGAAGTTGCGGACGGCCGACGAGAGGATGCGCCCGACGATGCCGAACTCCGCCTCCGCGTCGTCGATGCCCTGCGCGATGCCCGCCCAGTGCTCGTCGTCGGGCAGCCCGACGGCGGCGCCGTGGTCGAGCGACGCGATCAGCTCGACGTACACGGCGCCCTCGGCCGCGCAGTCGCGCAGGTACTCGTACGTGATGTCGCGGTAGTCCTCGGCGGTGCGGATGACGCTCGCCGCGAGGTCGTACGAGTTGAGGAAGTCGAGGAAGTCCTTCCAGGCGAACGTGTCCTCGTCCTTGAAGAGCCCGTCGGGGAGCCTCAGCCCGTTGCGCGCGGCGATGCGCTTGACCAGCTCGGGCTTGGCCGTGCCCTCCAGGTGGACGTGCAGCTCCGCCTTGGCGACGTCGGGGACCGGGAAGTCGCTCACCGCAGCACCTCCGCCACGACCGGGGGATCCGCCGGCGCGCTGTCCCCGACGGTGATCGCCGCGCGGACCGCGGCCGCGGCCGCGTCGGCGGTGGCCTCGTCGCGCGCGTGGACGACGGCCAGCGGCGCGTCGTCGCCCGGGCCGACGCGCGTGCCCGGGGCGGCGACCGCGTCGAGCCCGACCGCGTGGTCGATCGCCTGCCCGTCGGCCGTCCGCCCGCCGCCCAGGACGACAACGGCGAGGCCGAGGTCGCGCGTGGCGTGGGCGGTCACGACACCGGCGCGCTCGGCGTGCACCGCGCGCACGACGGGCGCGCGCTCCAGGTGGTCGGCGTAGCACTCCATGAAGTCCGCCGGACCGCCCAGCTCGGCGACCATCCGGCCGAACGCCTCGGCGGCGGCGCCGCTGCGCAGCGCCTCCTCCGGGTCGGCGTCGAGCGACCCGAGCGGCAGCAGCTCGCGCGCCAGCTCGACCGTCACCGCGATCAGCCGCGGGTCGGCGCCGGCCGGGTCGAGCAGCGCCTCGACCGACTCGCGGACCTCCAGCGCGTTGCCCGCCGTGCGGCCCAGCACCCGGTCCATGTCGGTGAGCAGCGCGACCGTCGGCAGCCCCGCGGCGCCAGCGACGTCCACGAGCGCGCGCGCGAGCCCGCGCGCGCGATCGAGCTCCGGCATGAACGCGCCCGAGCCGTGCTTGACGTCCATCACCAGGCCCTGCAGCCCGGCGGCGAGCTTCTTGGAGAGGATCGAGGAGACGATCAGCGGGAGCGCCTCGACGGAGCCGGTCGCGTCGCGGATGCCGTAGAGCTTGCGGTCGGCCGGCGCGAGGTCGTGCGTCTGCCCGGCGATCGCGCAGTGCACGCGCTCCACCGTCCGGCGCAGCTTGGCCGCGTCGGGCGTCGCGTCGTAGCCGGGGATCGCCTCGAGCTTGTCGAGCGTGCCGCCGGTGTGGCCGAGCCCGCGCCCGGAGAGCATCGGGACGGCCGCGCCGCACGCCGCGAGCATGGGCGCGAGGAGCAGCGAGACCTTGTCGCCGACGCCGCCGGTCGAGTGCTTGTCGAGCACGGGCCGGTCGAGCCCCGACCAGTCGAGCACGGTGCCGGAGTCGCGCATCGCGGCGGTGAAGAGCGGCAGCTCCTGCGCGTCGAGGCCGCGGAAGAACACGGCCATCGCGAACGCCGCGACCTGCGCGTCGGTGAGCCCGCCGTCGGCGATGCCGTTCGCGATCGCGCGCAGCTCGTCGGCGTCGAGCGTGCCGCCGTCGCGCTTGCGACGGATCAGCTCCTTGACGGGCGCGGTCACGCCTCGCGCTCCAGCAGCGCGTCGAGCAGCGAGCTCGCGCCGATCCGGTACGTCGTGGGCGTCACCGCGGCGCCGAGCACCCGCTCGGCCTGCGCGACGTACGCGTCGGCCTGCTCGGCCGTCCGCACGCCGCCGCTCACCTTCACGCCGCCGCTGCCGAAGTCGCGCACGGCCTCCAGCAGAACCTGCGCCGCCTCGGGCGAGACGCCCGCGCCGACCTTGCCGGTCGACGTCTTGAGGAAGTGCGCGCCGGACTCGAGCGCCGCGTCGGCCATCGCCCGCGTCGCCCCCGCGTCGGGGTGCGAGCCGGTCTCCAGGATCACCTTCAGCGTCCGGTCGCCGCACGCCTCCTTGGTCGCCGCGACGAGCGCCGCGACCGCGTCCGCGTCGCCGTCCAGGTGTGCCTGCCACGGCGCGACCACGTCGACCTCGTCGGCGCCCGCCGCCACCGCCGCCGCGGCCTCGCGCGCGGCCGTGTCCGGGTCGTTCGCGCCGCCGGGGAAGTTCGCGACCGTCGCGACCAGCACGCCGGTGCCCGCCAGCGCCTCCACCGCGACCTCGACGAGATCCGGGTTGATGCACAGCGCGGCGACGTGCCGCGTCCCGCCGGGCACCACGGCCTTGACGGCGAGCGAGCGCACCACGTCGGGCCCGTCGCCGTCGTTGAGGCTCGTGAGGTCGAGCAGGGTGATCGGGTCGGTCATGCGGAGAACCCCCGGACGAAGTGGCGGAGCACCTGCTCCAGGTCGACGGCGGCCTGCTCGGCGCTGGCCAGCGTCTGCTCGTGGCTGAGCGGGACGTCGCCCATGCCCTCGGCGAGGTTGGTGATGGCGGAGACGGCGGCGACGCGCAGGCCGACGTGGCGGGCGGCGATCACCTCCGGCACGGTCGACATGCCGACCGCGTCCGCGCCGAGGACCTTGAAGGCGCGGATCTCGGCCGGCGTCTCGAACGACGGCCCGGCGACCGCGAGGTAGACGCCCTCGGCCAGCTCGACGCGCGCCTCGCGCGCGGCGTCGTGCAGCGCGCCGATCAGGTCGCGGTCGTAGGCGTCGCCGAGCCCGACGAACCGCGGCCCCAGCGCGTCGTCGTTGGGGCCGATGAGCGGGTTCTGCCCCATCAGGTTGATGTGGTCGGTGATGGCCATCAGGCGGCCCGGCACGACTTCGGCGTTGAGCGAGCCGGCGGCGTTGGTGAGCACGAGCGTCTCGACCCCGAGCGCGCGGATCGTGCGGATCGGGTTGGCGAGCTGCGGCGCCGGGATCCCCTCGTACAGGTGCGCGCGGCCCTGGAACATCGCGACCTGCGCGCCCTCGAACCGGCCGATCACCAGCCGGCCCGCGTGCCCGTGGACGGAGCCGACGGGGAAGCCCGGCAGGTCGGCGTACGGGACGGCGACGGCGTCCTCGACCGCGTCGGCGACGGGGCCCAGGCCCGAGCCCAGGACGAGCGCGAGCTTCGGGACCGGCGCGCCTGAGAGCGCGCGGCGGAGGGTGTCGACGGCGGCGGCCGTGGCGTCGGCGCTCACGCGCGCGCCTCCCCGAGGTCGTCCGCGCCGAAGCTGAACGGCAGCAGGTCGCCGACCGTCGTCGTGCGGCGCACGCCCTCGGGCCCGCACAGGTGCACGGGCGTGTCGGGCGCCGCCAGCTCGGCGATGCGCTGGCGGCAGCCGCCGCACGGCGTGATCAGATCGGTGTCGGCCATCACGGCCACCTCCAGGATCGTGTGGCCGCCGCCCGCGACGAGCGCGCCGAGGGCCGACGCCTCCGCGCAGTTCCCGACCGGGTAGGCGGCGTTCTCGACGTTGGCGCCGATGTGGATGTTCCCGTGCTCGTCGCGGAACGCGGCGCCGACGGGGAAGTTCGAGTACGGGGCGTACGCGCGCTCGTACGCGCGGCGCGCGCCGGCGACGAGCGCGTCGGTGCGGCCGTCCTCCAGCAGCAGCGCCGCGTAGCCCAGCGACAGCACGCGGTCGTCGGACATCCCGAGGACGCGGCGCAGCTCGCTGACCTTCAGGTGCTCGGCGGCGAGGTCGGACTCCGGCGGCGCGACCGCCTCCAGCTCGACGAACGTCCCGAGCGTGTCGACGTCGTCGAGGTGGATGCGCACGCCGTCGTGCAGCAGCAGCCGGCGGCGCTTGTCGACGACGACGCTGACGCCGTGCGTGGCCTCCAGCGCGGCGCGCAGCGCGGCCGGGTCGGGGACGTCGACGAGGTGGTAGCTGGAGAGGCGCGCGGCGGCCTCGTCGGCGCGCACGTACGCGATCAGCCAGGCCTGCGGCGACTGGCCCTCCCGAACTTCCTCGCGCAGCTTGAGCTTGCCGTCGCGGGTCGCGAAGTACGTGTCGCGCTGGCGCAGCAGCCCGTGGTCCTCGGCGCCGTGGTCGAGCGCCGCGCGGAGCGTGGCGTCGGGGTCGGGGTCGAGCGCCTTGAGCTCGACGTTGCGGCGTGGCTCCATGAACGCACGACGGTATCGCCGCTCCCGGCGCGGCGGGATGTGAAGGGCTGGATAACCTGCGCGCGTCATGGACCGCGTGCACGTCGTCGACCACCCCCTCCTCGCCCAGGCGATGACCACCCTCAGGGCGGAAGGGACGTCGCGCGCGGAGTTCCGCGCCGCGATGGCGTCGGCGGCCGAGACGCTCGCCTACGAGGCGCTGCGCGACGTGCCCACCAAGCCGGTCCCGGTCGCCACCCCGCTGGAGGAGACCGAGGGCTGCGTGCTCGCCCGCCCGGTGATGGTCGTCGCGGTGCTGCGCGCCGGGCTCGGGATGGTCGACGGCTTCCTGCGCCTCGTGCCGGACGCGTCGGTCGCGCATCTGGGCATGCGCCGCAACGAGCAGACGCTCCAGCCCGAGGACTACTACGAGTCGCTCCCGCTCGGCGTCGCCGACTCCACGGTCTTCGTCGTCGACCCGATGCTCGCCACGGGCGGGAGCGCGAGCGCCGCGCTGACCCGCATGCGCGAGCAGGGCGCGGAGGACCTGCGCCTGGTGACGCTCGTCTCGGCGCCCGAGGGCATCGCGCGCGTGCGCGAGGACCATCCCGACATCCCGATCACCACCGCCACGCTCGACCGCGGCCTCGACGAGCGCGGCTACATCCGCCCCGGCCTCGGCGACGCGGGCGACCGCCTCTTCGGCACCGAGTAGGCGTCTCCTCAGCGAAAACGTTCGTCGTTCACACCTTTTCCACCGGTCGGCAACCGGTCGGAAACAGGTCAACGGCGTTCCTTTCTTCAGAGTCGGGCGACGCGCGGCCACGAACGGCCGCGCGTCCTCACCCCCCGAGTCACTAGGAGCTCCGTGCTCGCAAGTCCCAAGCGCGTGCGCCGCTGGCGCGCGTCGCTGGCCGCTGCGGCGGCCGTAGTCGCGCTGCCCGCTGCGGCAGCGCAGGCGGCTCAGCCGCTCGCCCTGATCGATGACAAGGAGCCGCTCGGCCCCGGCATCGAGCTGACCCACCAGAAGTACCTGACGACGAACGGGCTGACGTCCGGCGGCGTCGCGACCACCGCGTTCCTCGATCGCCAGGTGCTCACCGCGGACCTGTCCAACCCCGCGGTCACGACCGACCTCCTGCACGCCGACCACGTCGCGCAGGGCTCGGCGCTCAGCGTCCAGGCCAACAAGGCCGGCGCGGTCGCCGGCGTCAACGGCGACTTCTTCGACATCGGCAACTCGGGCGCGGCGCTCGGGTTCGAGATCGCCGGCGGGAACCTGCGCAAGAGCGGCACCCGCAACGGCGGCCAGTCGATCGGCGTCACCCAGGGCGGCATCGGCAAGCTCGTCAACCTCGCGCTGTCCGCGAAGGTGACGTTCGGCCTCGCCGAGCGCACGATCGCCGGCTACAACCAGGTCGGCATCCCGTCCGGCGGCATCGGCGCCTACACCTCCGAGTGGGGCTCCTACGACCGGATCACGAACGCCGGCGGCGCCGGCAACGCGGCCAACACCGCGGAGATCTGGATCAAGGACGGCAAGGTCGTCCAGGAGGCGCGCACGCCGACCGGCGGCGTCCTGCCGGAGGGCGTCACCGCGCTCGTCGGCCGCGAGGCCGGCGCCGAGGACCTGCGCAAGCTCCGCGTGGGCGACACCGCGACGCTGTCCTACGACGTCAACCCGGCGATGGAGGACAAGTTCAAGTTCGCGCTGGGCACCGACGCCCAGCTCGTGCGCGACGGCGCGGCGGTCCCGCCGAGCGAGTCGGGCGGCGGCGCGTCGGGCAACTCCATCGCCCCGCGCACCGCGATCGGGTTCAAGGACGGCGGCCGGACGATGATCCTGCTGACCGTCGACGGCCCGGGCGGCACCGGCAAGGGCGGCGTGACGCTGCCGAAGATGGCCGAGATGATGGACGAGCTCGGCGCCGACACGGCCGTCAACCTCGACGGTGGCGGCTCCACCACGATGGTCGGCCGCGCGCTCGGCAACCCGCTCGCGACCGTCCGCAACACCCCGTCCGACGGCAACGAGCGCTCGGACCCGAACGGCGTCGGCGTCTTCGTCAAGGCCGGCAACGGCAAGGTCGAGGACCTCGTCGTCACCCCGGGCGAGGGCGACGCGAAGGTCTTCCCCGGCCTGCATCGCACGCTGAAGGTGGCCGCGGTCGACAGCAACCAGGTCCCGGTCGCGCTGAACAAGAGCGACGTCAACTGGACCGCGACCGAGGGCTCCGTCACGAACGGCGTCTTCGCGGCGCCGGCCGCCGGCGGCAAGGACGTCCGCGTCCGCGCCACCAGCGACACCGCGCGCACCGACACCGAGGTCCGCGTGCTCGGCAGGCTCGACGAGCTCGAGCTGTCGACCGCCCGCCTCTCGATCGCCGAGCCGACCAGCGCTCCGACGATCGTGAACGTCACCGGCCGCGACGCGCAGGGCTTCACCGCCCCGGTCGAGGCCGCCGACCTGGACCTCGAGTACGACCCCAAGGTCGTCAAGATCCAGCCGGCCGGCGACGCGCTCCGCATCACCCCGGTCGCCGTCGGCGGCACGCTGGTGACGATCAAGGCCGCAGGCAAGTCCGTCCAGCTCCCGACGACCGTCGGCGTCAACACGCAGGCGATCTACGAGTTCGACAACGAGGACGAGGTCTCGCGCTGGCAGACCAACGGCACGGCCGGCACGCAGAAGACGCTGTCGCTCGCGCCCGAGGGCCTGCGCCTCGACTACAAGAAGGCCCGCAACATGGGCGTCAGCCGCCCGGCGGCGTCGCGCATCCCGGTCCCGGGCCAGCCGCTCCGCATCCGCTGGCGCGTGTGGTCGGAGGACCAGACCGAGTTCTCGACCATGTACTGGGTCGACGCGACCGGCACGAGCAAGAACCAGCTCCTGCCCGGCCCGAAGCCCGGCTGGAACGAGATCACGTGGACGCTCCCGGCGGACACGAAGTTCCCGGTCTCGATCAGCCAGTTCCAGGTGATCGAGACGAACACGAGCCGCCAGCAGGACGGCGCGATCGTGCTCGACCGCATCGAGGTCGACCAGGCCCCGGACGTCGAGCTGCCGGCCGAGGCGCCGCTGAAGGCCGACCCGATCATCTCGCCTGACGGCAAGACGAACGGCCAGGACGACTGGTCGTACGCGACGCTGTCGGACATCCAGTTCACCGCCGCGGACCCGACGCTCGCGAAGGTCGGCATCTCGGCGCTGAAGCGCATCCGCCAGCAGAAGCCGGACCTCGTCGTGCTCAACGGCGACATCACCGACCTCGGCTCGCCCGCCGACCTGAAGCTCGCGCGCGAGACCCTCGAGGCCGGCGGCTGCGACCTGATCCCCGCGGGGCAGGAGCTGCCGGAGGACCACACGCCGTCGCCCACCGGCGGGAAGGTGCCCTGCTACTACGTGCCGGGCAACCACGAGGCCTACACGGCCGCCGGTCAGGGCACGCTGGACAGCTGGAAGGCCGAGTTCGGCCAGGCGTACCGCACGTTCGACCACAAGGGCACGCGGTTCATCCTGCTCAACTCCGCGCTGGGCTCCCTGCGCGGCTCGGACTTCGCGCAGCTGACGATGTTCCAGCAGGCCCTGGAGGAGGCCAAGACCGACGCGGACGTCAAGAACGTCCTGGTCTTCGCTCACCACCCGGTCGACGACCCCGCCGCGACGAAGGCGTCGCAGCTGACCGACCGCACCGAGGTCGAGCTCATCAAGAAGCTCCTCTCGGACTTCCGTGAGGAGAGCGGCAAGCCCGTCACGATGACCGGCTCGCACGCGCAGATCCTCGACGTCCACCGCGAGGAGGGCGTCCCGTACACGGTGCTCCCCTCGTCGGGCAAGTCGCCGTACGGCACGCCGGACCGCGGCGGCATCACCGGCTGGGTGAAGTGGAGCGTCGACAAGGACGCCTCCGCCTCCCAGCAGTGGCTGACCGCCGACGCCCGCGCGTTCGCCTCGACGGTCGACCTGAACGCCCCGGCGAAGATCGAGGTCGGCACGTCCGGCACGCTCACCGGCTCGTTCGTCCAGCCGTCGGGCGTCAACCAGAACGGCACGCGCGTCGTGCCGCTCGCGTACCCCGTGTCGCTCCGCTGGGGCGGCTCGGACTCGCTCGCCATCGGCTCCGGCCAGGCGGCGGTCGACGCGGCCCGCAAGGCCGGCAAGGTCGCGATCCTCGACCCGGTCACGCGTGAGGTCACCGGCCTGCGCAACGGCACGGTCAAGGTGAACGTCACGCTCGACTCGATGCGCGAGTACACCGACGAGGCGTCGCTCGCCCCGATCACGACCGAGCGCACGATCCAGGTCGACGCGTACACGGGCCCGGGTCCGCGGTTCTCCGCGCCGGTGCCGGTGTTCACGCCGCAGCCGACGGGCACGATCAGCCCGGTCCAGGCGGTCACGGTGTCCAACGACGGCGACCAGCCGCTGGAGATCTCCGGCGTCAAGGTCGTCCCGGGCGACGCCGGCTCGGAGGGCGAGTTCCTCGTCGTCCAGGACGACTGCTCGTCCGCGCCGATCCCGGCGGGCGGCTCGTGCCGCGTGCTGGTCCGCTTCGCCCCGTCGCGTGCCGCCGGCGCGACGTCGGTGGCGACGCTGCAGTTCGCCACGAACACCGCCGACCGGGTCCACCGCGTCCCGCTGAGCGGCGTCAGCACGGACACGCCGCGCGGCGAGGAGGGCCCCGAGGGCCCGACCGGCCCGCAGGGCCCGGCCGGCGAGAAGGGCGACAAGGGCGACACCGGCGCTCCCGGCCCGCAGGGGCCGCAGGGCGATGCCGGCCCGGTCGGCCCGGCCGGCCCGCAGGGACCGCAGGGCGAGACCGGCGTGCAGGGCCCGAAGGGCGACAAGGGTGACAAGGGCGACAAGGGCGACCCGGCCACCATCACCTGCACCGTCAAGAACGGCCAGGTCACCTGCGACATCGGCGTCGTCGTCTCGGCGGACAGCAAGGCCGCGGGCGCGAAGGCGTCCAAGTCCAGCGTGCGGACGCTCTCCTCGCGCTCGGCCACGCTGACCCGCCTCGGCCGCACGTACGCCAAGGGCACGGCGTCGAAGCTCCGCGCGACCCGCAAGGTCACGCGCGGCAGCTACCGGCTCCGCGTCGACGTGGGCAGCAAGAAGACGGCCGTCTACACGGTCCGGATCAAGTAGCACCAGCGGTTCACAGCCGGGCAACCTCCGGCGTGCACCGGGCGGATGAACTTCCGCCCGATGCACATCACCCGGAGGTTCCCCACGCTGGCGCTCGCCGCCGGCGTCCTGCTCGCGACCGCGGCCCCTGCCGCGGTCGCGGCCGTCGGTGACCGCGGCCACGACCGCGTGCCGACGCTCACCGGCCGCGCCGTCCTGCCGGCGGAGTCGCAGACGACCGGCTCGCAGCCGGCGCCCGCGCCGTTCCCCAAGCAGCCGCTCGGCGGCTTCTCGGCGCTGATCGAGGCGCCCGCCGGCCGCGGCCTCTACGCCATGCCGGACAACGGCTACGGCACGAAGGCCAACTCGGCCGAGTTCCTGCTCCGCGTCTACCGCGTCGACCCGCGCTTCGAGACCGCGCGCGGCGGCGCCGGCGACGTGCGCGTGCTCGACACGATCCAGCTGCGCGACCCCGAGGGCAACATCCCGTTCCCGATCACGACCGAGGGCACCGACGAGCGGCTGCTGACCGGCGCGGACTTCGACGTCGAGTCGCTGCGGATCGGCGCCGACGGCACGCTGTGGTTCGGCGACGAGTTCGGCCCGTACCTCCTGCACACCGACGCGCAGGGGCGGGTTCTCGAGGCGCCGATCGCGCTGCCGAAGGTGCGCGCGCAGGAGAACGCCTACCGCGGCACGCTGCCGGTCACGCTGCCCAGCTCGGGCGGCTTCGAGGGGATGGCGATCTCGCGCGACGGGCGCTACCTGTACCCGTCGATCGAGCAGGCGCTGCTGGCCGAGCAGGACAAGCGCCGCCGCCACATCTACGAGTTCGACGTCCGCGAGCGGCGCTACACCGGCCGCCGGTGGACGTACCTGATGGAGCGTCCCGACGCGGCGATCGGCGACCTGACGCGGCTGGACGACGGGTCGTTCGCGATCATCGAGCGCGACAACGCGCAGGGGCCGGCGGCGCAGCTCAAGAAGGTCTTCCGGTTCGCGCTCGGGCGGCCGGGCGACGCGCCGGTGGCGAAGACGGAGCTGGTCGACCTGCTCGACGTCGCCGACCCGACCGGCATCTCGCTCCCCGCCCGGGAGGGCGACTTCGGCCTCGGCGACCCGTTCAAGTTCCCGTTCTTGACCGTCGAGTCGGTGCTGCCGCTCGGCCACGGCCAGCTCGCGCTGGTGAACGACACGAACTTCGGCTCGACCGGCCGCAACGCCGGGCGGCCCGACGACTCGGAGTTCATCGTCGTGGACGTGCCCGCCCTGCGCGGCGGGCGCCGCTAGCCCACGTCGCGGCGCCTGAGCGCGGCCAGCCCCGCCGCGCTCAGCGCCGCCGCCACGGCGGTCAGGGCGAGCAGCGCGCCCGGGTCGCCCTCGGCCGCGGGCAGCAACGGCACGTGGTCGAACGGGCTCAGGTCGAGCACCCAGTCCGGCAGGTCGAGCAGCGGCCCGAAGATGCCGGCCGCGAACGCCGCGCCCAGCAGACCCCACGCCGCGGAGGCCGCGCGCGGGAGCGCCCCGACCAGCAGCAGCGTCAGGCCGGCGAACACCCACACGGCGGGCACCCACGCCAGGCCGGCGCCGAACGAGACCCAGATGCGGCCCGCGTCGCCGGCCACGATCGCGTCCGTCACGCCGGTCCCCAGCCCGCCCGCGCCGAGCACGAGCACCGTGCCGCCGAGCGCGAACGCGAGCTGCCCCGCCGCCCATCGCGTGCGGCCGAGCGCGGTGGCGAGCAGCACCTCCGCGCGGCCCTCGCGCTCCTCCGTCCGCAGCCGCAGCACCGCGGCGATCGCGAACGCCGCGCCGACCATGCCGAGCGACTGGAGCGAGATCGCCAGGTAGTTGTCGACCGCGCTGCCGCCCGCGCGCCCGACGAGGTCGTCGACCGCCTGCGAGTCGCCGAGCACGCTGTCGGCGTCCTGCGCGATCGAGCCGATCGACGCGCCGCTCAGCAGCAGCCCGAGCGACCAGCCGTACAGCCCCGCGCGGCCGAGCCGCAGCGGAAGCCCGGTCGCCGTCGTGACCCACCGCGCGGCGTGCGGCGGGCCCGGCCGCTCGGCGAGGACGCCCGCGCCGTCGTCACGGCCGGCGACCAGCCGCAGCCCGGCGGCGATCAGCACCGCGGCGGCGCCGAGCAGGAGGAGCAGCGGCCACCACCGCTCCCCCGCGAACGGGCGCATCGCCTGGCCCCAGCCGATCGGCGAGAGCCACGAGAGCGTCCCGTCGCCCACGTCGCCGGCGGCGCGCAGGACGTACGAGAAGCCGACCGCGGCGCCGAGCAGCCCCCACGCGCCGGAGGTCGTCTGGCTCACCTGCGCCGCTACCAGCGCCAGGCCCGCGTAGGTCAGCCCGACCGCGCCGAGCGAGACGCCGAACGCGACGCTGCCGGCGACGTCGAGGTCCTGGCTGAGCATCGCGAGCGTGAGCACGAGGGCGAGCAGGACGTTCGCAGCGACCGCGAGGAGCAGGCCCGCGACGGTCGGCGCGGCCCGTCCGACGGGGTTGGAGCGCACGAGCTCGCTGCGGCCCGACTGCTCCTCCGCCCGGGTGTGGCGACCGACGATCGCCATCGACATCAGCGCCGCCGCGACGCCGCCGAGCCCGCCGAGCTGCCAGGCGACGTCGCCGCCGACGTTCGTCACCGCGTGCGCCGGCCCGACGAGCGCGACCATGCCGGGGTTGCCGGCGACCGTCGCGGCGTACTCGTCCCGCTCGGCCTGCGTGGAGTACAGCTCCTCGCTCTGCACCGCGGTGACGAGCGCGAACAGCGCGAACAGCCCGACGTAGACCGGGATGCGGAGCCGCTCGCGGCGGCCCGCGAACCGGAGCAGCGGCCCGAGCCCGGCGAGCGTCACGCTCACGACGTGCCGTCGTAGTGGCGCAGGAACAGCTCCTCCAGCGTCGGCGGGCGGCTGGTGAGGCTCTCGATCCCCGCGCCCGCGAGCGTCGTCAGCGTCTCCTCCAGCGCGTCGGCGTCGACGTCGAACCGCGCCCGCGTGCCCTCGAGCTGGAGGTCGTGGACGCCGGCGAGCCGCTGCAGCGTCCCGTCGACCGATCGCTCGGTGCGCACGTCGATCGACGTGCGGTGCAGGTGGCGCAGGTCGTCGAGCGCGCCGCTCTCCACCGTCTTGCCCTCGCGGATGATCGTCACCCGGTCGCACAGCGCCTCGACCTCAGCGAGGATGTGGCTGGAGAGCAGCACGGTGCGGCCCTCGTCACGCAGGGCGCGGATGTGCTCCTGGAAGACGCTCTCCATCAGCGGGTCCAGGCCGGACGTCGGCTCGTCGAGCACGAGCAGCTCGACATCCGCCGCGAGCGCCGCGACCAGCGCGACCTTCTGCCGGTTGCCCTTCGAGTACGTGCGCGCCTTCTTCGTCGGGTCGAGCTTGAACCGCTCCAGCAGCTCGTCCCGGCGCTCTGGGTCGACACCGCCGCGCAGCCGCCCGAGCAGGTCGATCGCCTCGCCGCCGGTCAGCGTCGGCCACAGGTTCACGTCGCCGGGGACGTACGCGAGCCGCCGGTGCAGCGCGACCGCGTCCCGCCACGGGTCGCCGCCCAGCAGCCGCGTCTCGCCGCCGCTCGCGCGCAGGAGCCCGAGGAGCACGCGGATCGTCGTCGACTTCCCGGCGCCGTTGGGGCCGAGGAAGCCGTGCACCTCGCCGGTCGCCACGTCGAGGTCGAGGCCGTCGAGCGCGCGGAAGCTGCCGAACTGCTTGACCAGGCCGCGGATGGCGATGGCGCTGCTCATGCCCTCCACCGTACACAAGATTCATGAATTCCTGAAACGTGTGAAGCCGCAGCTAGACTGCGGCCCATCACGGACGACCGCGGCCGCATCGTCGAGCGCCTGGCCGGGCTGCTCACCGATGCGGGCATGCAGCGCATGCCCGCGCGCGTCTTCGCATGCCTGATGGCCGACGACGAGGAGGCGCTCACCGCCGCGGAGCTGGCCGAGCGGCTGCAGGTGAGCCCGGCGGCGATCTCCGGCGCGGTGCGGTCGCTGACCGCGGGCGGGCTCGTGCTGCGGGAGCGACGGCCGGGCGAGCGGCGGGACCGGTTCCGCCTCGGCGACGACCTGTGGTCGGAGATGTACGGCGGGCGGATCGCGCTGCTGCGCCGCTGGGGGCCGGTGTTCGCGCAGGCTGCCGAGGTGCTCGGCCCGGACACGCGCGGCGGCCGGCGGATGGCCGAGAGCGAGGCGTTCTTCGCCTACCTCGTGCGCGAGTTCCCGCCGCTCATGGACGGCTGGCGCGCCGAGCGCAAGCGGCTCGGCCTGGGCTAGACGACCAGCGAGCCGTAGAACACGAACGCGACCCCGCCGTACACGCGCTGGTCGATCTCGTGGAGGTGCTCGAGCACGTGCTCGCGGATCTCGCTCGGGTCGCACTGGACGACCACGAGGCCGCCGGGCGCGAGCCACTCGGGACGCGCGTCGAGCGTGAGCACCGCGCGGTCCCACATCGCCTTCCACTGCGGCGGCGCGACGAAGACGATGTCGTAGGGCTCAGGCGTTCCGCGCTGGAGGACCGCGAACGCGTCGCCCTGGACGACCTCCGCGCGGTCCGCGACGCGTGCCTTGGCGAGGTTGTGCTCGAGGTCGGCGAGCGCGCGGCGATCGAGCTCGACGCACAGCGCGTGCGCGGCGCCGCGCGAGAGCGCCTCGATCGCCACGCCGCCCGTCCCGGCGAACAGGTCGAGGAACCGCGCGCCCTGCAGGCGCGGCATGAGGATCGAGAACAGCGCCTCCTTGCCGCGGTCGGAGATCGGCCGCGTGCCGTCCGAGGAGGGCGCGCGGAGCTGGGTGCCCTTGGCGGTGCCGGCGATGACGCGCATGGGCCTCAGCATGACGAACGACGCCTGTGCGGTGACGCGATCGTTTCTGTTCGCTTGTGATCGAGAACGCGCCAATCAGGTTGCGATTCGCGCAAAAGGGGACATAGGGTCCCGCTCCGCGCCCGTCCGCGGGGGATGGGCAGGGGACACAAGGAGACGATCGTGGGTCGATCCGAGGACCGTGCGGGCGAGGCCCGCCGGCACGAGCTGACGCGCCGTGGCTTCCTGGCGCTGACCGCCGCGTCGGGCGCCAGCGCGCTGGCCGCGTCGCCGACGCCCGCCGGGGCCGTCGCGCGCGCCTGGGGGCCGAGCGCCGGGTTCGCCGGGAAGTTCGCCGCGCCGCCGCGCCCGGTCCAGGCCAAGTTCCGCTGGTGGTGGCCGCACGGCCTCGTCGACCCGGCCGAGATCGCCCGCGAGATCGACCAGATCGCCGACGCGGGCTTCGGCGGCGTCGAGATCCAGGACGTCCACCACAGCGTCGGCTCCGGCCACGACCTCGATCCCGCCGGCCACGGCTGGGGCACCGGGCCGTGGCTCACCGCCGTCGAGACCGCGCTCGCCCAGGCCCGCCGGCGCGGCGTCGTCGTGGACATCGCGGTCGGCCCGTCCTGGCCGGCGGCCGTCCCGACGATCACGCCCGACGACGAGGCCGCGGTGCAGGAGCTCGCGCACGGCCTGAAGCTCCTCGCCGCCGGCGAGACGCACAGCGGCCCGCTCCCCCACGCGGTCGTCGAGCCCAGCGCCGGCGTCACCGACCAGCGCCTGCTCGCCGTCCAGGCCGCGCGCGTCGTCACGCTCTCCACCAACCCGCGCACGCCGTCGGTGCTCGACCGCGCCTCGCTCGTCGACCTCACCGGCGACGTGCAGGACGGCGCGCTCACGTGGACCGCGCCGGACGAGGGCCAGTGGGCGCTCATCTCCTACTGGGAGCGCGGCAGCGGCCAGCAGCCCGAGGCCGGCCCGCACTCGGTCCCCGAGCCGTACGTCATCGACCACTTCAGCCGCGCCGGCACGCAGGCGGTCATCGACGCGTGGGAGTCGATGATCCTCACGCCCCGCATCCGCCGCCTGCTCCGCGACGCCGGGGGCGCGCTGTTCGAGGACTCGCTGGAGCTGGAGACCGAGGCGACGCTGTGGACCCCGGTCCTCCCCGAGGCGTTCGAGCGCCAGCGCGGCTACTCGCTCCTGCCCTACCTGCCGGTGCTGCTGGAGGTCAACGAGCGACCGGTCTTCGACTTCGACGCCGACACCACCCGCCGCGTGCGCCGCGACGTGTGGGAGACGCTGAGCCAGCTCTACCTCGACGAGCACGTCGTCCCACTCCGCGACTGGGCGCACGGCCTCGGGCTGCAGCTGCGCATCCAGCCGTACGGCCTCGAGACCGACGCGATCGCCGCCGCCGCGACGATGGACATCCCGGAGGGCGAGTCGCTCGGGTTCAAGAACCTCGAGGACTTCCGCTGCCTGGCCGGCGGCCGCGACATGGGCGGCCGGCGCATCCTCTCCAACGAGGCCGGCGCGACCGCCGGCGGCGCCTACGCGACGACGTGGCAGGCGCTCGTGACGAAGCTCGTCACGCAGTACTCGGCCGGCGTCAACCAGGCGGTGCTGCACGGCTTCTCGTACGCGTCGGCGCCCGGCGCGGCGTGGCCCGGGTTCGCGGCCTTCACGCCGTACGGCGGCCGGATGGGCTACGGCGAGTCGTGGGGCCCGCGCCAGCCGACGTGGGAGCACACCGAGGACGTCGCCGGCTACCTCGCGCGCACGCAGCTCGTGCTCCAGACCGGCACGAACCGGATCGACGTCGCGACGCTCCGCCAGAAGGGCTACGCGGGCTCGGGCTTCGGCGCGCCGTGGTTCGAGAAGGAGGGCGTGCCGCTCGGGTGGACGCACCAGATCCTCAGCGAGCGCCTGCTCCACCTGCCGCTCGCGCGGGTCGCGAGCGGCCGCCTGGCGCCGGACGGCCCGGCGTACAAGGCGCTCGTGTTCGAGGGCGACGCGTTCTCCTCGCGCGCCACCGAGCTGCAGGTGAGCACGGTCGAGAAGCTGCTCACGTTCGCGCGCGCCGGCCTGCCGATCGTCGTCGTGGGGAACTGGTCGGCGCCGAAGGTCCCGGGCCTCCCCAAGCCGGGCGAGAACGAGCGGCTCGCCGCGCTGATGGCCGAGCTGCTCGCCCAGCCGACCGTCCGCAACGTCCCCGACCGGCCCGACATCCCGACCGGCCTCGCCGCGCTGGGCATCGCACGGGACGTCGAGCACGAGCGCTCGACGCTCCTCAACGCCCACCGCCAGGACGGGCGGACCGACCTGTACTTCCTCGCCAACGGCTCGGCCACCGCGCCGCTCGACCAGCTCGTGACGCTGAAGGCGGCGGGCGGCCGCGGCGCGGTGCCGTTCCGCGTGGACGCGTGGACCGGGAAGGTGGAGCCGCTCGCGCTGTTCGACCGCCCGGCGCCCGACCGCATCCGCGTCCGGGTCACGCTCGCCCCGGGCCAGACGACGGTCGTCGCGCTCGCCGCGCCGGGCTGGGCGGGCCGGGGCGCCGCGCCGGGTTGGCTGCGCCCGGGCGCCGCGACGAGCACCGAGGCGGACGCGGTGCGCGCGACCGCGCGGGGGCTCGTCATCCGCGACACCACGCCCGGCACGTACGCCACGACCCTGCACAACGGCCGCACCGTCCGCGGGAAGATCGCCGACGTCCCGGCGCCGATCCCGCTGACCCGCTGGGAGCTCGAGGTCGAGGACTGGCAGCCGGGCGCGACGCCGACCGAGACGCGCAAGCCGCGCCGCCGCCTGACGCTCGACGGGCTGAAGGCGTGGAAGGACGTGCCCGGCCTCGAGGACGTCTCGGGCGTCGGCCGCTACCGCGCGACCGTCGACCTCCGAGAGCCCTGGTCGGGCGGATTCGGCGCGATGCTCGAGCTGGGCGAGGTGTTCGACACCTACCGCGTGAAGGTCAACGGCCGCGCGCTGCCGCCCGCCGACCTCGTCGCCCCGACGGTGGACGTCGGCCCGTACCTGCGCCGTGGCCGCAACGTGATCGAGGTCGAGGTGGCGACCACGCTCCTCAACCGCCTGCGGGTCACCGACCCGACGGTGTACGGCGTCGCGGCGCGGCAGGCCTACGGGCTCGTCGGCCCCGTCCGCCTGGTGCCCTACGGGGAGGCGCCCGCCGCCGGCCGGTGACGTTTCACGCGCGCAGCACGGTGCGCGCACGGCGAGCGAGGAGGGTCGGCCCATGCCCGATCCCGCCACCCTCCTCCTCTTCGCCGCCTCCACCCTCGCGCTGCTCGCGATCCCCGGCCCGTCCGTGCTCTACGTCGTCGGCCGCACGCTCGAGCACGGCCGCACCGCCGGGCTCGTCTCGGTCGCGGGGATCGAGACCGGCGCGCTGCTCCACGTCGGCGCCGCCGCCGCGGGCCTGTCCGCGCTCCTCGCCTCGTCGCCCGCCGCGATCCACCTCGTCCGCGCGGCGGGCGGGGCGTACCTCGTCTGGCTCGGCGTCCGCGCCGTCCGCCGCCATCGTGCTGCCGCGGCCGACGCCACCGCCGCCCGACGACGCGGGCCCGCCTCCCACCGCGCGCTGTTCCGCGAGGGCGTGCTGGTCGACGTGCTCAACCCCAAGACCGCGCTCTTCTTCCTCGCGTTCCTCCCCGGCTTCGTCGAGCCCGGCCACGGCCCGGTCGCCGCGCAGATCGCGGTGCTCGGCCTGTGCTTCGTCGCGCTGGCGGCGCTGAGCGACGGCGCGTACGCGATCGCCGCAGCCCGGCTGCGCAGCCGTCTGCGGAGCGCCGTCGCCGGGCACCGCCTGGCCTACGGGAGCGCCGCGATCTACGTCGCGCTGGGCGTCGTGGCGTTGGCCGGAGCCTGACCGCGCGCGGCGGCGAGGCCCTGCTCGGCCCGCGCGATCCAGGGCGTCGCGTCCATCGCGCGGGCGCGGGCGAGCGCCTGCTCCCAGAAGCGCGCGGCGTCCTCCCGCTCCCCCGCCGCGTCGCACAGGACCGCGAGCCAGTGCGCGCCCGTGCTCCACAGCGCGCCGCCGGCGCCGAGCAGGACGCCGTGGTGGGCGTACGGCTCCAGCGCGGTCCGCAGCTCGCGCGCCGTGCGGGCGTCGCCGAGCAGCGCCACGGCCTGCGCGGAGAAGATCATCCCGGGCAGCCAGTTCGCGTCGCGCGGCAGGTGCTCGGGGATCGGGGCGATCGACGCGAGCGTCGCGCGCGCCGCGTCGCGGTCGCCGGCGACCGCCTCGCAGTACGCGACCGCGGCACGCCACGCGGGGATGGCCGGGTACTGGTCGGCGTTCGCGCGCAGCGGGTCGACGAGGTGCTCCAGGCCGCCGTGCTCCTGCGCCATCGAGAGGAGGTGGACGCCGACGAACTGCAGCGCGTCGGCGCCGCCGCGCGTCTGCCCGTGCGCGAGCACCGCCTGCGAGTGCTGCTGGGCGTCCTCGTAGCGGCCCTCCAGCAGCGCCCACAGCGCGCCGAAGACCGCGACGTACATCTGCTCGTACGGCTGGCGCAGCTGCTCGGCGGCCTCCGCGTGGCGGCGGGTCTCCTCGCGAGCGCGGTCGATCTCGCCCGCCTCCAGCAGCGCGACCACGAGCCAGCGGCGGGCGAGCGCCCCCAGCTCCGGCCGCGCCTCGCGCTCGGCCAGCTGGCCCAGCTCGACCGCGGCCTGCACCCGCTCGGTCAGCCCGTCGGGATGCCAGGTCGCGTACAGCCGCGCCTCCAGCGCCGCCGCCAGCGCGGGCCCGTCGCTCCACGCGCGCGCGTGCGTGAGCGCCTCGCCCGTGAGCGCCTGCATGCGCTCAGGCTGGCGGGCGAAGTAGAGCGCGATCGCGAGCCGCGCCTGGACGCGGGCGCGCAGCGCGCCGTGCTGGCGGTCGACCGAGGCGAGCGCCTCCTCCAGCAGCGCCACGGCCTCCTCGTCGACCTCGCCGAAGCTCCGCCACGACGGGCCGGCGACCCCCAGCGCGGCGGCGCTGAGGGCGCGGCCGTCCCCGGTCTTGCGCGCGAGCTTGGCGGCGGCGACGAACGCGGCGCGGGCCGCCGGCGTCTCCTCCGCGCGGGCGCGCGCCTCGCCGAGCAGCAGGAGCAGGTCGATGCGGCGGCGCGGCTCGTCGGCCTTCGCGGCGTCGAGCGCCTCCAGCGCCCGCTCGGCGTGGTTCGCCGCCTCGTCGTAGGCGAGCTGGTCGAGCGCCTCGGCCGCCGCGCGCGCCGAGTAGTCGGCGACGCGCCCGAGCTCGCCCGCGGCCGCGACCCAGAAGTGGTGCGCCAGCTCCCCGTAGGGCACCTGGCCCGCGTCGCAGCGCAGCTCCTCCAGCGCCTGCCCGATGCGCAGGTGCAGCCGGGCGCGGCGGGTGAGGCTGAGGTCGTCGTACAGGGTCGCGCGGATCAGGGCGTGGAGGAACGAGTAGCGGCCGACGCCGACCTCCTCGATGACCTGCGCGGCGACCGCCTCGTCGAGCCGCGCGATGAGCGCGTCCTGGTCGTCGGCGCTGATGCGCGCGAGCACGTCGAAGTCGAAGTCGCGGCCGATGACGGACGCGGCGCTCAGCAGCTCCAGCACCGGCGCCGACAGCCACGCCAGCCGGCGGCCGACCGCCTCCCGCACGCCCTGCGGCACCCCGCCGCCGGGCTGGTTGCGGAGGACCTCCTCGACGAAGAACGGGTTGCCCTCGGTCTCCTGGTGCAGCGCCGCGACGAACGCGGCGTCGGCGGCCTCGTCGCCCCGGCGGCGCGCGACCATCTCGGCGACCGCCGGCTTCTCGAGCCCGGTGACGTCGATCTCGGCGAACAGGTGCTCGCGGCGCAGGTCGGCCAGCGCGGCGGCGAGCGGCCCGTCCGGGTCGGCCTCGATCGCGCGGTAGGTGCCGACGACGAGGACGCACGCGGTGGGCTTGGCGCGGACGACGTGGCGCAGGAGCAGGAGCGTCGAGCGGTCGGCCCAGTGGAGGTCGTCGAGGATGACCAGCGTCGGGCGCTCCGTCGACAGCTCCTCCAGGAGGCTGGCGAGCGCGTCGAACAGGCGCCACCGCTCGGTGTCGGGCTCGGCCTGCAGCGGCTGCGGGAGGTCGGGGACGCGGCGGCGCAGCTCGGGCGCCAGGCGCGCCAGCTCGGGGCCGACGCCGGCGGCCAGCCGCTGCATGGTCGCGTCGCTCGCGTGGGTCACCGCGTGCGACGCGATCTGCACCCACGGCTCGTACGGGACGATCCCCTCCTCGTCGGCACGGCCGTAGAGGACGGTCGCGCCCTGGGCCGCGGCGCGCCGGCCGGCCTCGCGCGCGAGCGTCGTCTTGCCGATGCCCGGATCGCCCGCCAGCAGCACGAGCCGCGCCGTCCCGCCACACGCGTCGGCCCACGCGGCCTCGATCCGCTGCAGCTCGGCGTCGCGGCCGACCACGGGGGCGCGCTCGGCGAGGAGCGGGCCGGGGAGCGGGAGCGGCGTGCCGTCCTGGTCCGGGGCCGGGCGGGCGTCGGGGGTGGGCGTGCGCGGCGGGGCGCCGCCGGCCGCCGCGGGACCACCGACCGCGCCCTCCGCCCGCAGCGCGTCGAGCAGCGCGCGGGTCTCCGGCGCGGGCGCCATCGCGAGGTCGCGCCGCAGCCGCGCCTCCAGCGCGCGGTACGCCGTGACCGCCGCCGCGCGGTCGCCCGACGCGGCCAGCCGCCGCATCAGCGCGCGGTGGACCTCCTCGGACAGCGGCTCCAGCTCGGCCTGCCGGCGGGTGTGGTCGAGCGCCTCGCCCAGGTCGCCGCGCTCCTCCGCCTCCGCGGCGAGCCGGCCGTGGAGGGTCAGCAGCTCACGCCGGTGCGCCTCGCGGAGCGGGAGGATCCACTCGTCGTCCAGGCCGGCGAGCAACTCGCCACGGACGAGCTCCAGCGCCTGCGGGACGTCGCCTGCGCGCAGCCGCGCCTCCAGCTCGTCGGCGTCGATCCACACGCCGTCGCCGCGGCGCAGGCCGACGCGGTCGCGGGTGGCGATCAGCGCGTCCGCGGCCGGGCCGAGCGAGCGGCGCAGCTCCGCGATCGCCCCGCGCAGGCTCGTGCGCGCGCTCGTCTCCAGCACGTCCGGCCAGAAGCGGCCGGCGACCTCCGAGCGCGGATGCTCACCCGGGTGCAGCGCGAGCCAGGCCAGCAGCGAACGCGCCCGCCGGCTCGCGGGCAGCGCCGCGCGCGCCCCGTCGACTTCGAGGCGGAGGTCTCCGAGAAGCGCGATGCGCAGCACGTCCGCGCGACCCTACCTGCGCGCGCGGGCGCCGTCGAGAGCCGCTCGACAGCCATGCGCGTGGCACATCATCAGATGACGCATCACCCGATGATGGTCGTATCGTTCGGCGCGTGAGCCAGGTCCGCGAGCTCGTCATGTCGATCAAGGCCGCCCAGCGGGAGCTGGAGCGCCGCGACAACGAGCTGCTGCGCCCGCTGCGCGTCACCAGCGGGCAGGCGGACGCGCTCGAGGTGATCGGGCGCCGCGGCCCGATCGCGCTCAAGGAGCTGGGCGAGCTGCTGATCGCCGAGAGCGGCCACCCGAGCCGGCTGGTGGACCGGCTCGTCGCCGCCGGCCTGGTCGACCGCGTCCCCGCCGCCGGCGACCGGCGGCGCGTCGAGCTGACGCTCACCGACGCGGGGCGCCGGCTGGAGCGGCGCGTCGCGCGTGTGCGTGACAAGGCGTTCCACGAGGCAGAGGAGCACGTCGCCGATCGGGACCTCGAGCCCGCCCTGGAGGCGCTGCGGGAGCTGCTGTCCGAATCGCCGCTGGCGAGGGTCGTCGCGCGACGGCTGGCGTTGTTCGCCGCGAGCGACCGCTGACCGCTTGCTGCGCGTGAGCGTCCGCTAACCGAGAAGCGCCCGCAGACGCTCCTGCGCCTCGGCCGCGAGCCGCGCCAGCTCGACGTCCCGGGCACCGCCGGTGCGGGCGCGCTCGTCCAGCTCGCCGCGCAGCCGGGCGAGCACCTCGGTCAGCTCTGCCGCCGCACGCAGCTCTGCGTCGCGGTGCAGCCGCCGCCCCGGCCGGTCGGCCGCACCGGCCGTCCCACCGCCGCCGCGCCGCGTCGCGCGCTCGCGCTTGGCCGCGTACTGCGCGGCGTCCGCGGCGCGCAGCAGCGCGGTGGCATCGAGCAGCGGGCCCGGCTGGTCGGCGACGCCCCACGAGACCGCGACCGGCGGATCGCCCACCGCGAGGTACTCGCTCAGCTCCCCCGCGAGCCGCTCGGCCGCCGCGCGCGACGAGCGCTCCAGCAGCACGCAGAACTCGTCGCCGCCCACCCGCGCGGCCATCAGCCCGGGCCGCGCCGCCGCCTGCAGCGCGCGGCCGACGGCCTGCAGCGCGCGGTCGCCCTCCGCGTGGCCGTCGCGGTCGTTGACGACCTTCAGCCCGTCGAGGTCGCCGAGGAGGATCGCGACGCTGTCGGCCGCGCTCTCGACCAGCTCCCCCAGCCGCTCCTCCAGCGCCCGCCGGTTGGCGAGGCCGGTCAGCGGGTCGCGGTAGGCGGCGGCGAGGACGTCGGAGAACAGCTCGGCGCGCCCGATCGCGAGTGCGAGCTGCGCGCAGATCGCCCGCATGAACTGCACGTCGCCCGTGCTGAGCGGCGGTACGCCCGCGATGTTCGCGACGTACATCTCGCCCCACGTCGCGCCCTCGTAGACGATCGGCACCGCCGCGCACTCGTGCTTGCCGAGCTCCTCCAGGAGCGCTCGCTCGGCCGCGTCCGCGCGCGGGTCGTCGACCGAGGTCACGTGCGGCTCGCCGCGCCGCAGCACCTGGTGCGCCATCGGGAAGTCGCCCAGCGCGTACGTCTCGTCCTCTGGCCACCGCTCCTCCCCCGGCGCCAGGTCGCCGACGTTGATGAGCGTCTGCAGCTCGCCGCGGTCCAGATGCCACCGGCTGATCGCCAGCGCCGACACCCCGAGCACCGCGCGCGTCTCCTCCGCGGCGACCTCGAGCACATCGCGCAGCTCGTGCGCGCCGGCCACGGCGGTCGCCACGGCGGCCAGCGCCCGCAGCTGCGGCTCGCTGAGCGGCGCGTCCGGCTCGGGGGAGCGGGCGGTCGGCATCCCGCACATGGTGATGGCTCCGGCGGCGGGAGGGCGGGCGCGCGCCCCGCCCTCCCGGCCCGGGCGGTCAGCGGTAGAGCGCCAGCAGCTCCTTGGCGGCGCGCTCGCCCTCCTCCGCACCGCCGTTGATGAACCCCTGGAAGTCCTGCGAGCAGTGCTCGCCGGCGAAGTGGACGCGGCCCTGCGGCACCCGCTCATACGTGCAGTAGCGCTGCACGTAGCCCGGCGACCAGTACGAGTACGCGCCGCGCTGGAGCGGGCTCGTGTGCCATGCCGCGAGCGTCGCCTTGCCCGTGTACCGAGCGGTCATCCCGGGGAACGCGGGCTCGACCTGACCGAGGAACGTCGCCGCCTGCGCCTGGACGAACTGCGCCGTCGCCGGGTCCGCGTCGGTCGTCTGACCCCACGGCTTGGGCGGCACGACCGCACGCGCGGCGTCGCCGGCGAAGTAGTTGCACACGATGCCGCGCGTCCCGGGCTCGCCCCAGGTCCCGTCCCAGAACTGGCCGAAACGCTCCCCGAACGCCGAGCCGGTGCCGTTCCCCCACGGGCCGGGCTTGCCGTAGAAGCGGTCGCTCGTCTGGACGTGCAGCTTGTGCACCGCGCCCATGGGCATCGCCGCGATCTGCGCGCGCTTGCGGGCGTCGAACCCGGCACCGGCGAAGCCGCCGCCGGCCTGGATGTGCTTGAGCACGCCGGTCGGCAGCGCGAGCACGACGCGGTCGGCGGTGACCGTCCGGCTCTGGCCGCCGGCGTCGAAGGACAGCGTCACGGTGCCCGTGGCGTTCGTCCTCAGCGCGGTCATCGCCCAGCCGAGCTTGATGTTCGACGACCCGATCTCCGCCGCCTGGAGGAGGGAGAGCTGCTGGTTGCCGCCGACGATCTTCCAGCGCTCGTCGGACTCCGCCCAGATCCACCAGTCGTCGGCCGGCATCTTGGTGCCGAACCCCAGCAGGCAGATGAGGTCGAGCGCGGACTGCTCGTGCGCCTCGGCGCCGTACTCGAGCACGTACGCCAGGCTCACGAACTTCCCCAGCCGCGAGCCGTACCCACCGGGGATGTAGCGCTCGACCCAGTCCTGCACCGTCATGTCGCTGATCGCGATCGCCTCCGCCGACCACTTGGCGTCGTAGGGCCACGGCCACGTCGGCAGCGTCCGCATCTGCGCGTCGAGCACGGCGTCGGCGCCGGACGCCTTCCACTCCGCGACCATGTCGGCCCACGGGTAGTACGCGCCGTCGATGACGATGATGTCCTTCGACCCGGGGGTCTGGACCGTCGGCAGCTCGATCAGGTCGAGGCCGTAGCGCTCGCACAGCGAGTGGATCGTCGAGTGGTTGGTGTCGATCAGCTCGCCGCCCCACTCCGTCCACTGCCCGGCGTCCCACGACGTGGTGTTCGTGGCGGTGCGCCCGCCGATGTACGAGGCGGCCTCGTAGACCGTCACGTTGGCGAACCCGAGGTCCTTGAGCGTGCGCGCGCAGGTGATGCCGCTGATGCCGGCGCCGACGACGGCGATCGTCGGCTGCGTCCTGGGCCCGGCGGCGAAGGCCCGCCGGCTGTTGAGCGCCCAGCCGCCGACGGTCGCGCCCGCGCCGGCGACGGCGCCCCGCCGCAGGATCTCGCGGCGCGTCAGGCCCTGGTCGGAGGTCGCGAGCGCCCGCGCGCGGCCCTCCGCCTCGGCGACGTCGATGCCTTGTGCGTCGGCCGCGCGCTGCAGGCGGGCGAGGCGCTGGAGCGTGCGCATGTACGGGGTGCGGGGCACGGGTGTTCCTCCCTCGATGGGTGTGCGAACGGGTGGGCGGCCGGAGCGGCCGGCTAGTCGAGCGCGCCGACCAGGTCCGGCCGGTGCTCGCGGACGTAGTCGGGGGCGAACGTCTCGCCCCGGAAGAACGCGGGGGCGCGCAGCCGCCAGGCGACCATCGCGACGACGCCGATGCCGACCGCGACGACCCCGATGGCGAACACGCCGCCGACGCCGAGGATCGTCGTCGAGCCGTAGTCGGTCGCGTACGTGTCCTTCAGCGTGCGGGCGAACGCCCAGCCCAGCACGGCGGTGCCGGCGAGCGGGAGCAGCCCTTCGACCAGCAGCGCGCGCGGCCCGCCGCCGAGGATCCGCGCGCGGAACGCCCACAGGTAGCCGAGGCCGAACACCGTGTAGTACAGGGCGATCAGCAGGCCGAGCGCCCCGATGGCGTCGGCGAGCACGTTCTGGGAGACGAGCTGCAGCGCGACCAGCACGACGCCGGTGCCCGCCGCGACCGCGATCGTCCCCGCGACCGGGGCGCCGGTGCGGCGGTCGACCGTCGCGAACGTCTCGGGCAGCGCGCGGTAGGCGCCCATCGCCAGGAGCGCGCGCGCCGACGGCACGATCGCCGCGGCCAGGCACGCCGCGGCCGACGTCAGCACCGCGATCTCCATCAGCGTCCCGAACCAGGAGCCGATCGCGGCGGTGCCGACGACCCCGAGCACGTCGCCCGCGTTCTCCTCGTTGCCCAGGCCGATCCCCTCCACGCCGATGCCGGCGTACGCCTGGACCGCGATCCCGGCGAGCAGGTAGAAGCCGAGCAGCAGGCCGACGGAGAGCGCGATCGCCTTGCGCGGCGTGGACGCGTCGTCCGCCTCCTCGACCACCGACGACGGTCCGTCCCAGCCCCAGAAGAGGAAGATCGTCAGCAGCAGGCCGGCGGAGAGCGCCCCGCTGCCGTCGACGGCCGCCGGGTTGAGCCAGTCCAGGGAGGGATCGATCGCCTGGTCGCCCGCGCTGCCCGCGGCGACCTTCACGAGCGCGACCGCGGTGAAGACGCCGAGCACCGCCATGCCGGCGACGAGCAGCGTCGTCTGCAGCCGCGAGGAGATCTCGATGCCGCGCAGTGCCAGCAGCGCGACGACGGCGAGCCAGACGAGCCCGACGGCCGTCGTCGCGACCGCCGAGCCGGCCAGCGAGTCGGCGTCCACCACCAGGAAGGCGTAGCTGCCGGTGACGAGCGCGAGGTTGGCGAGCGCGATGGCCGTCGCGACGAGCATCGTCCACGACGTCAGCCAGCCGAGGCTCGGGCCAAGCGAGCGGCCTACCCAGACCAGCAGCGTGCCGCAGTCGGGGTCCTGCCGCAGGAACGCGCGCTGCATGATCGTGATGCAGAGGATCGGCAGGAAGCCGAGCACGACGAGCGCGGGCGCCTGCAGGCCGACCGTCGCCGCCAGCAGGCCGAGCGTGACCGCCAGGCTGTAGGCGGGCGCGGTCTGGACGACGCCGAGGACGGTGCTCCCCAGCAGGCCGATCGATCCGGGCCGCAGGCCCTTGTCGGCGACCAGGGACGCCGCGGGCGCGCCGTCCGCGGGCGCGCCGGCCGGCCTGACGGTGGTGGTGCTCATGCCGGCTGCTCCTCGTTGATCTTGGCCTCGGCGGGACGCGGCACGTACCCGCCGTACATCGGCAGCTCGAGGTCGGGCCCGAGCCGGTCGAGCTGGTCGAGCATGCGGTTGATGCCGAAGCTCCCCCGCCGCCGGGCCGTGGCCGCGGCGTCGAGGTCCAGCGTGACGGTGATCTGCTCCTCGCCGGTGCCCGCCTCGTACCGGACCGTGCCCTCCGGGTCGACGACGACGGTGCGCCCGTGGCCGTACGGCGATGGCGCGTTGAGCGAGACGACGTGGAGCTGGTTGAAGATGGCGTTGGCCCGCGCGCAGACCACCTCGGGCTCCCGGTCCGCGGTGCTGGTCAGGACCGGCTGCAGCACGGCTTCGGCGCCGTACCAGGCCAGCTGCCGGAAGACCTCCGGGAAGGTGCCGTCGTAGCAGATGGCCAGCCCGATCCGACCCACGCCGGGGATGTCGAACGTCTCCAGGCGCCGGCCGGGCGTGGTGCCCTCGAACGGCTGCCACGGGAAGCACTTGCGGTAGCGGGTGACCAGATCGCCGTCGGGGTCGATGACCAGCGCGGTGTTGGCGATGCCGTCCGGCGTGCGCTCGTACACGCTGCCGGGGACGAGCCACAGGCCGGTCTCGCGGGCCAGCCGCCCGAGGCGCTCGGTCTCCGGTCCCGGGAGGTCGATCGCGACGCTCTCCGCGTACTCGTCGGACTCGTCCAGCAGCGCCGGCGGCGCGGAGAGGTGCAGCTCGGGCGCCATCACGAGGTCGACCTGCTCCAGGAGCCGGCCTGCCGTGCGGACGCGCTCCTCGAACCGGTCGAGGGTGGCTGCGGGATCTCCCGCCACGTGCCCGTGCTGGAGGGCGAGGATCGTGAGCAAGCGGGGCATGCGCGGCACTCTGGAGCGCCGGGATGCGCGGGGGAACCGACAAGCTGTCGGCAACCTGCCCGGGCTCAGCCGACAGCTTGTGTGGCGGCCGTCACGCCGAGCTGCCGGCGCGCGCGAACGGCGAGCTGGAGCTCGAGGAGGACCTCCGCGTCCCCGGTGTCGACGCCGAGGACCTGCTCCAGGCGGGCGATCCGGTCGTACAGCGCCTGGCGGTTGAGGTGCAGCGCCCGCGCCGTCTCGGCCTTGCGCCCGCCGTGCTCGCACAGCGCCTCCAGCGTCGGCAGCAGCTGAGTGCGCCGCTCGGCGTCGTAGTCGAGCAGCGGGCCGAGGACGCTCGCGACGAAGACGGTCAGCTCGCCCCGGTCCCGCCAGCGCCACAGCAGCTGGTCGAGCGACATGCGCGTCGCGTCGTGCCACGGACGGGCGGGAAGCGCGAGCGCCGCGGCCGCGCTGTCGATCGTCCCGGCCAGCCCGAGGCGCGCGCACGACCAGTCCCCCGGGGCGCCGACGGCGACCACCGCCGGCGCGTCGTGGTGCCGCGTCGCGTGCGCGTGGATCGCCCGCGCGACGCGGTCGGCGACGGCCTGCCGGTGCGCCGGGTCGGCGACCCCGAGCAGGAGGAGCAGCGTGCCCTCGTCCCCTGGCGCCACGCCGGCCAGCACGGGGACGCCGGACGCGGCGAGCGCCTGGTCGAGCTCCGGCAGCGCCGCGAGCCATCCCCCGGTGCACGGACGGCCCGCCAGGCGGGCGACGAGCGGGAGGAGCCGGGCCGGGCGGGGCGCGAAGCCCATCGCCCCGGCGTGCTCGGCCGCCCGCGCGGGGGCGATCGTGCCGGCCGCGAGGCTCGCCAGCAGATCGCCGCGGCCGCGGGCGTGCAGCCGGTCCTCCTCGCGCCCGCGGAGCAGCGCGAGGGCGACGACGTTCGCCGCGCGTTCGACGGCGACCTCGGTGAGCGCGTCGAGCGGGGCGTCCACCGGCAGGGCGACGAGGCGGCGGGCCGGCGTCCCCGGGGGCGCGTCGACGGTCACGGCGACGCCCGCGTCAGCGGCGCGCGACCAGGCGCCCACCGGGTCCCCCTCGGCCTCGCCGCGGCCGGGCGCCGCGTGGAGCAGGAGCCGGCCGTCGCCGCCCTCGAGGAAGACCGGGTTGCCGATGGCGTCCGCCAGCAGCGCGAGCACGCCCGGGATGCCGCCGCCGTGGAGCACGAGCGCGTTGAACCGCGCCTGCAGCGCGTCCGCGCGGCGCAGGAGGTCGTAGTGCTGGTTGACGATCGCGGTGTGGACGGCCTCGGTGACCTCCACGAACGGCACCTCGCGCCGCAGCTCGACCAGCGGCAGGCCGTGCTCGCGGGCGGCAGCGACCATCGCTAGCGGGAGCGCGCGGAAGGGCTCGCCCAGCTCGATCGCGACCGCCGCGACGTCCCGGGCGGCGAGCTCGGCCACGAAGCGGCGCTGCTCGGCCGCGCGCGCCCCGATGCCCATGCCGGTGGTCAGCAGCAGCTCGCCGCCGCGCAGCAGCTTGGCGATGTTCGGCACCTCGCCGGCGTGGACCCAGCGCAGCGGGCGGCCGAGCTGCTCGTTGCCGGCGACCACGCGCGGCAGGCCGCGCCGCAGGACCGGCAGCGCGAGCGCGTCCGCCACCGTGATCCGGGCGGACGGAGACGCGGCCGCAGCGCGGACCGGCACTGAAGGCGATGGAGCGATCGGCGATGCCTCGAGCGCTATGTGCACAGCGGTCTCCCACGTTTCCTTGAACGTGCTTCAAAAAATGACGAGGCCCCTGGCGGTTGTCAACCGTCCGTTACGCTGACGGCGCGATGGCCCGAACGCGCGACCAGGAACGCCGCCGCCACGAGCTCGTGGCCGCGACGTCGAAGCTCGTCGCCGACAAGGGCCTGACGGGCGTGCGCCTGCGGGACGTCGCCGAGGCGGCCGGGCTGACGTCGGGCGCGGTCCTCTACTACTACGACGGCCTCGACGAGCTGTTCACCGCGGCGTACGACCTCGGCGTCAAGCGCTACTGCGAGGAGCGCGAGGCCCAGGTCGCGCGCGCGTCCGGCGTGGCGGCGCGCCTGCGCGTGGCGGTCGACATGGGGATCCCGACCGGCGTCGACGACTCCGTCACGCGGATGCTCTACGAGCTCGAGGGCGTGGCGCTGCGCAGCGCCGAGTGCGCCGCGCTCATGTCCGCGTACGTCGAGCGCCAGGTGACCATGTACACCTCGATCCTCGAGGTCGGCGCGAGCACCGGCGAGCTGACGTTGACCGCACCGGTGCGCGGCATCGCGCGGAACGTCATCGGGCTGGAGGACGGGCACGGCATCTACGTGCTCGTGGGCCGCGAGCGGCGCGAGACCGTTGTGGGGTGGATCCTCGACTACGTCGCGGCGGCCACCGGCCTGGACCGCGCGGCGCTCGACGCGGCGTAGGCCGCGCCGGCGCGACACCGGCGCATCAGCGGCGCCGATCCGCGGTGAGCCGGTCGAAGCTCGACCGCGTCCTGTCCGCGAGCGAGCGCGGGTCGTCGGCGCTCCCCTCGCGGCCGGCGAGGTAGCAGGCCACCGCGAGGTGGGCGGCGAGGCGCGCCGTCTCCTGGTCAGCGCCGCGGTGGACGAGGAGGTCCGCCAGCAGCTGGGTGAGGTGCCGGGTCTTGAGCGCGTCGCGCCCCTGCAGCTCGACGTGCTGCTCGATCAAGGCGTAGTGGCGCCGGTACGCGTCGACGTCGCGCGTCGCCTGCTCGCAGAGCAGGAGGACGACCTCGCGGAGCTGCGCGAGGGCCTCGTCGAGCGTGGCCGGAGCGTCCTGCGGCGTCTGGCGCTGGTGCTCGGCGATGGCGTCGACCACCGCCTGCTCGCTCGCGAAGACGACCTCCTGCTTGTCGCGGAAGTGGCGGAAGAACGTGGTCCGGCCGACCTCCGCGCGCTCCGCGATGTCGGCCACCGACACCGCCTCGAAGCCGCGCTGCGCGAAGAGCTCGCTCGCCGCGTCGACGATCCGCGCCCGCGCTCGCGCGCGGTTCTTGTCGGTGAGCGGACGCCGCGGAGTCGCCATCGGGGTCGATGGTAGCCGACGTGGACTTGATACCTTGCGGTACTCAGTACCAATTGGGATCGCGTACAGAACGGTCCCCGGCACCTGGAGGCCCCCATGCGAGTCGAAGACATCGAGTTCCGGTCGTACGAGGGCGCGCTCACGTTGCGTGGCCGCGCGTACGTCCCCGCCGACGCCAGCGAGCCGGTCGCGGCCGTGGTCGTGACCCACGGCATGGGCGACTCGGCCGATCGGCTGACGATCGTCGCCGAGCACCTCTGCGGTGCGGGCTACGGGGTCGTCCTCTACGACCACCGGAACTTCGGGCCGAGCGACGGGCTCCCGCGCAACGAGTTCGATCCGGTGGCCCAGTCGCGCGACATGCAGATGGCGATCACGTTCGCCCAGGCGCACCCGGCGTTCGACCCGGGCCGGATCGGCCTGTGGGGCACGAGCTTCACCGGCGGGCACGTCCTCGCCGTGGCGGGCCACGACGACCGCGTGAAGGCGGTGGTGAGCCAGGCCCCGTGGATCACCGGGACGACGATCACCGAGCACGCCCTCGGAGGCGAGGCGCTCGCCGGCCTGCGCGCGATGTTCCACGCCGAGCGCCGGCGGACGCTCAGCGGCGAGCGCCCGACGCTGTGGAAGCAGGTCCTCATGCCCAACGATCCGCCCGGCACCTTCGCGCTCGTCGACAGCCAGGAGGGCTACGACTACGCCATCAACGGGCCCGCCGGCGTCCCGCTGGAGTGGCAGAACTGCTTCACGGCCCGCTCGCTCGAGCACGCGGTGGAGTTCGACGTGCGCCCGTACGCCAGGCGGATCGCCGCACCGCTGCTCGTCATCGTCGCGGGCAAGGACCGGATCATCCCCACCGAGATGGCCCGAGACTTCGTCTCCGAGGTCCCCGCTCCCACCGACTTCGTCGAGATCCCCCAGGCCGAGCACCACGACCTGTACGTGCCGGGCCGCGGCTTCGAGGAGTCGATGGAGGCGAGCACCGCCTGGTTCTCCCGGCACTTGTGAGGAGAACGACGAAGGGCCCTCGTGAGAGGGCCCTTCGTGAAGTAGCGGGGGCGGGATTCGAACCCGCGACCTTCGGGTTATGAGATGAAGACCCGGGGGTCGGGTTGTCTCAGGTTCCCGCAGTTTGCGAGAGATTCGTGGGGTTCGCGAGGGGTGGTTCTCGTCAGATTGGAACCACATTGGAACCACGAGCGACCATCGCACCCCGCGGTGGCGGACATCCTGCGAAACCCACGTTGACTCCGATGCGGTCAACGCGACCCGGGAACGGGCCCGGCCGTACGGCCCATTGGGGCTGATGACAACAGACTCCTTACGGATCCAGCACGCCGCTGAGCACCCGGTCCGACGTTCTAGGCGATTGCAAGTCTGGAGGACCGCCCGTATGGTCAGACAATGTTTCGAGCAACCGTGCGCTTCTCAATCAACCATGAATTACAGGGAGTTACGCGCACCGCTGTCGTCAAGTCGCTCGAATACGACGGCTTCTCGCGCGCTGGAACGGCAACCTGGGAGCACCCTGCCGCCACCTTCGCGGACGCCAGCGCTGCGGTGAAGCGTGCTCTCGACATCCTTGAGCAGTCACCCGGTGGCGGAGAGCCGGATCACGTTTGGGTTTACGTTTGTCATACGCCCGAGGACGTTCCGATTCCCGATTCGGGTGACTGACACCGCCTTGTGGTGTCGAAGCGGAGATCACCCTCGCTGAAGCAGGCCTCTCGCTCCTTAGACAGGCTTTGATTGGTCTCCGAACGCGATCGCGCCGCAGGTACGTTGTGACACGAAGCGGCTCCACCGGAATGATGCGATGCCTTTCCAACCGCTGAGTGCCGCGGCAGAGAAGGTGACTTGGGACTACGTCACTGGTTCTGTCGCAATGGCCGGGGTTCTTATCACCGTCGCAGCTGTGCTCGTTGCGCTTTTCGGACCGGAGTGGCGGGCGCGAG
The DNA here is from genome assembly GCF_056863265.1 of Parviterribacter multiflagellatus. NCBI lineage: Bacteria > Bacillati > Actinomycetota > Thermoleophilia > Solirubrobacterales > Parviterribacteraceae > Parviterribacter > Parviterribacter multiflagellatus. The sequence goes on along the minus strand of NZ_JBXPIZ010000004.1, from coordinate 128,274 downwards.
GTCGGCGGCCGAGGCTTGTGTTGAGAGGCCTCGACGCGAGCAACGAGTTTTGGGACACCGACACCCAGTCCCAGCACACGGAGGGCTTCCTCGAACTCGCAGCGGAAACGAAGCGAGACACAGCGATTGACGTCGAGATCTACCTGTCGCTTGCCCGACCATCTCCGTTCAAGGGACTGTCCCCCTTGCGCCTTGTGCTGCACCGGCGCCTCTGTTTCGACTCTTTCCCGGACAGCGAAAACGGGGATCCGACGAGTTCCGTGCCGGCCGGGTTCGTCCGACGTATTCCTTGGGTCGCGCTCGGGCATCACCGGACCATCTGGTCCCTCGTTCCCAAAGGGGACTTTCCACCCGGATGGCCAGAGGAAGCTGAGGCGCGCGAGGACGACTGCGCAGTCGTCAATCTCCACCCACGTTCAAAGAGGACCGTCAGCGCTCTCGACACGATGTTCGGTGGCACGTACTACGTGTACGCGACCGTGACCGGCTCAAACTTCGACGCGATCAACTACACGGGCGTACTAGAGGTCAGCAAAGGCCACGAGCTAGTTGACCCGGACGATGCCGCGAGTCCAGATATGCATTATCAGGAGCTGAAATGGGTCCACGCGCTCACGGTCACGGGCACCGCGCCCAACTGGCTCACACGCTGACCCGAGTGGCGCCAACGCTGAACCCCGGATGATTCTGCAGTCTGCGTCACGCTCGAGTCTTAGGTCTCCTCAAGCAGCGCCCATCGGTCAGCCTGGCGGCTCATCGCAAGACCCCGCCGGACCTTCGTAGCTACACGGTCCCGTCATGCCTCACACTGCCGGTCGAAATCGGCGCGCGCCCGGTTCGACGCGTTCCTGAGGCATAGGGCCGACAGACGCAGCACACACTTGCACTCATTCAGAGTGCCCTCCCAGACGCGGCCTGGGCGATGGGTTCGGAGCGGCGCATAGCTTCGGCGCGGCGGGCCGACTCAACACTTGCGTGCCTTCCGTTGTCGGGATGGCTATCGGCCGGTCTTGTCGTCCGCCGCGTCGAAGGGCTGTCGGCGTGACTTGATAGGAGCGTGGCCTAGACGCCCCGAACGAGTGCTGTCCGCCGAAGGCCCCAACTCAACGCAGGTGAGAAGGGGAGAAGACGATGATCGTGATCGGGGTGGACGCGCACAAGCGCAGTCACTTCGCCGCGGCAGTGGGCCGGCAGACCGGCGAGCTGCTCGACCAGCTCGAAGTCGACGCGGTCCCGGCCGGTAACGCGAAGCTGCTCGAGTGGGCGCAAGGTCTCGACGAGGACCGGGTCTGGGCGATCGAGGACGTCAGGAACATGAGCAGCGGCCTGGAACGCGTGCTGCTCGAGGCCGGCGAACGGGTGCTGCGCGTCCCGCCGAAGCTGATGGCCGCCGAGCGCAAAGCGGTTCGCAGCTTCGGCAAGAGCGACGCGATCGACGCGCTGGCGATCGCCAGAGCCGCCGTTCGCGAACCCGATCTGCCGGTCGCGGCGTTGCCCGGAGTTGAGCGGGAGATCGCGTTGCTGGTCGATCACCGCGACGATCTGATCGCCGACGCAACCGCCCATCAGCGCCGGCTGCGCTGGCACCTTCACGAACTCGACCCCGAGCTCCACATCCCCGCCCAAGGCCTGACGAACCTGACCAATCTCGACCACGTCGACCGCCACCTCAAGCGCCTGCCGCAGACCGCGCAGGTCCGCGTCTGCCGCGACCTGCTGCGCCGCATCCGCGAACTCGTCCGCTCGGCCGCGCAGCTCAAGCGCGAACTCACCACGCTCGCCCGGCAGACCGCGCCGCAGCTGCTCCGGATCCCCGGCTGCGGCGTGCTCTGCGCCGCGGCGATCATCGCCAACGTCGGACCCGTCGGCCGGTTTCGCCCCGACGCGCAGCTCGCTGCCTACGCCGGTGTCAGCCCCTTGGACGCGTCCTCCGGAAGACAGCAACGCCACCGCCTGAACCGGACCGGCAACCGCCGCCTGAACCGCGCCCTGCACATCATCGCCGTCACCCAGATCCGCACCCACCCGCCCGCCAAGGCCTACTACGCCCGACGGAAGAGCGAAGGCAAGACCAACCGCGAAGCGCTCCGCACCCTCAAGCGCCACCTGGCCCGCACCGTCTTCACCAGCCTCCGCGCCACAGCCCTTGACACATAGGAGCGACGATTCGTGCATCGTCGACATGTACACGCGGAAGGGGGCTCGCGGCGACTCGCGCGACTAGGTCGTCATGGGACGCCGAACACGCCGGCGCGCCGTGGGGGCGGCCTCGCCGAAGGCCAACGCAACGACGCGAGACCACCAGGCGCGGGTGAACGTCAGCGACGAGGTATGGCGAGAGTTCCGGGACGTGGTCGGGAACGACTCGATCGCGGCGTATCTCGGCCGGCTCGTTGAGCGGGCAGTGGAGCGCAACCGGGCGCGCCGTATCCGCGAGGGCACCGTCAGCGAACTGGCGCTGCTCGACGCCCTTGAGCACGCGCGTGAGCTGCGCGCGGATCTCATCGTGGTGGTTGAGCGATTGGAGCGTCACCTGAACCGGACACGCGACTAAGCGTCGTGCTTTAGGAACTTGTTGACTACCGTCCCGCGCAATCACTTCCGCGCGGAAGCGATAGCGCAGTGGGGCCTAAACCGGAGTCTCGGGGGCGGCGGACGGGTCGGAGCCCCCCGCCTCCAATAGCGCGGTCGGGTCGATGGGCGACTCGGCCGCCGGGTCTTGGCCAGCCGTCAGCTCCGCATGCGCCGCAGCGGCCTCGAGGGGCGGAGACGTCGGACGCGAGCGGATACCGAATCCACCCTGCCGCCATGTGGTGACGAGGCTGCGTACGGCGAGGATGAAGCTCTCAAGGCCGCGGACGATCGCGCCAGCGGTCCGCACGGTTGTGAAGACCAAGATCGAGATCGCCGCAACGAGAGCGACCCAGCCGAGCTCGTCGTGCATGTGCTCGGGGATGAAATCGAGGAACTGGTCCACGCGGAGCCCCCGTGGCCGTCCCGGTCGTCATCCGTGGGCACGGCGCAAGCGCACGTCCGACGCGTCCGGCGCTCACGGCGGCGCGGACCGGCGCGGCCCCAGCAACCCGAGGCATGCGACAGCCGCCTCGCCTGCCCGGCGTCATGCTTGCGGAGCGCGCGCCGGAAGGCTCGCTCGAACCCCGGGACCTCGATGACCTTCCAGCCCATCGCCCGCAGGAGCGTCGCCAGGTGCGGGTTTCCGCGCGTATCCCGCCGATAGAGAACGACCGTCCGTCCGCCGCCCGGGCCCCACGCCCCCCTGCGATGGAGTTCCGCGAGCGTCATGATCGGCTCGCGCGCCTGCTCGATGAACTCGATGGCGCGGTCGATGGTGGGCCGATGCTTCTCGAGTTCGTCGGAGAGCTGCCGGAGGAACCCGGAGACCACAGCGAACACAGGCGGCGGTTCCTGCAGTGCGCGAGAGAATCGCTCCAGCCCGCGTGCGAGGCCGCTGAAGTCGACCGGCGCCGTACTCGCGCGGATGCGCGCGTGGAGCGCCTCTTCCTCTTCGCGTACCCGCCGCGCGATGTCGGCTTTCTCCTGAAGCCGGCGCAGCTCCTGCGGGCGGGCGGCGTGTATCACGGAGTTGCGGATCCGCCGGTTCGTCTCGTCTCGCTGGCGCACCGTCTCCGCCAACGGGGCGTACGCGTCGAGTCGAGCCGCGATCCGCGCCTCTGCGGCGATCCGCTCAGCGGCGTCTAGCCCACGCAGCAGGCAGTCGCCCGTGTCGAGGTGCTCCGAGGGATCGTGCGATTCCATCGCACCCGAAGTATTACCCCCGTGGACGGACGCATCACGTCTAGCTTGTCTATGTCTTGCGGAGGCGGGCTCGGGGGACGTCAGGCGCGCGCAGCCCGCCCGGAACGGAGCCCGCCGTGGGGACCTGCGCAGCGCAAGCGCCGAGGCGCTCGACATGCTGCGGGCATGACGCTTCGCACCCTCACCGACCGAACGCTGGATCGCTCCCGCTTGCGCAAAAAGTACAGCCGACCGAACCGCATCGGGGCTGCTGCCTCCAAGCACCGCGTTATCAGCGTCCTCAGCGAACACAACTACGGGGTGGGTCGGAGGGCCGCTCGCGCGACGGAGGATGACGTCGACCGAACGGAGCAGAGGATGCCCCCATCAACTCCAACTTGACGTATCCCGCCCCTCCGTATCGCTCGGTGAGCCGCTGCTCACCGCCGCCGCGGAGCTGGTGTCGGTGCGGACGTCGTGGGTCTACGACGCGGCGCGGAGTGGTGAGCTGCCGTGTGTTCGGCTCGGGAAGCATCTGCGGTTTCTGCGGAGCGACCTCGAGCGTTGGGTCGCTGAGCAGCGGAGCTGACTCAGCAACCCGGGAGTCGCGTCGGCTCGGCCGGGGTCGCGGGTGCAGGTGACGTCGGGCCGAACGCTCGCTCGGCGAAGCCGGCCTCGCCGGCCGGGTCCGGAGCGTAGTGCGCGTAGATCTCCGTCGTGCTGGCGTCCGCGTGGCCCATCCAGGCCTGGATCGCGCGGAGTGGCGCTCCCGCGGCGGCCATGCGGGTTCCGAAGGTGTGGCGGAGCTCGTGGAATGTGAGGTCTTCGACGCCTGCCGCGGCAACTGCGCGGCGGAAACGCTTGCGGAGCTTCGAGGCATCGAGGACGTTGCCCGTCAGCGGGTGAGCGAAGACCAGATCCTTCTCCCCTCGCCGGCGCGTCCGCTGGAAGTGGCGTTCGAGCTCGCCGCCGAGCAGGTCGCTCATCGGGACGCTGCGGCCACGATGGGACTTCGGCGAGTCGAACGCACCGCGCGTGTAGCTCTCGGCGACGCGGACGCGGCCGGCGGACCAGTCGATGTCGCACCAGCGGAGGCCGAGCAGCTCGCCTTGGCGGAGGCCGGTCATCGCGGCGGTCAGGTAGAGCGGGCGCTCGACAGCACCGAGGTCGTCGTCCGGAACCGCGCGCACCACCGCGGCCAGCTCCTCTGACGACAGGAAGCGAAGCCGGCGGTGGACTGACCGCGGCGCGCGCGGGCGGTCGACGAGGGAGACCGGGTTCGCCGTCGCCCACTCGCGCTTGATCGCGAAGACGAAGATCCCGTTCAGGAAGTTGAGGTGGTTCTGGATCGTCTTAGCCGAGAGTCCGTCGCGTTTCTTCGCGTGGAGGTAGCTCTCGACGCGGGCGCGGTCGATCTTGTCGAGCGGCCGGGAGCCGAAGAACGGCACCAGGTGCTTGCGCAGGTAGCCGCGGTAGTCCGCGATCGTCGTGCGCTTGCGCTCCATCACGTGCTCGAGGTGGTCGACGTACGCGGTGCCGGCCTCCTCGACGGTCCGACGTGCGGCGCCGGCGACCACCGTCGTCGTCGCCATCAGCCGCCGCAGCTCGGCTCGGCCTGCGTACGCGTCAGGCCGTCCGCAAGCGACGGCGAGCGCTTCAAGCCGATGCGGCGCTTGACGCGCCGTCCGTCGACCCGCCATGAGCCGTACCACGTCTCCCGCCCGGCAGTGTCCGCCCGGGCGAAGAGGCGTCCCGAGCCGTACGAGCGCTTCGCCATGCCGCGACTATGTCGCGCGACGGAGCCTCTCGCCCCCACCGGATTTGGAACCACATTGGAACCACGAGCCGGTGCGCACGTTCCCGCGGGAACGTCCCGGAACGACGAAAGGCCCGGCAGAGCCGGACCTTTCGGGAAGTAGCGGGGGCGGGATTCGAACCCGCGACCTTCGGGTTATGAGCCCGACGAGCTACCAGACTGCTCCACCCCGCGGCGGTGAGACCAATATAGCAACGGCGTGCCGCCGGTCCAGGTGATAAAGCGCATCAGCCGCCGCGTTGGCGCTCGAGGTCCGGGTCGTCGCTGGGCGGGCGGGACGGGTCGTCCTCCATCTCCCGCTGGAAGTCCTCGACCGACTCGTCGTCGCTGCCCTGGTCGGTGTCTTCCGCGGCCTGCTTGTTCGGATCGGTCTCCATAGGGTTGCGGACTACCCATGGCTCACGTGTTCGTTTCGAGGGAGCTGCCGTTCGCGGCGCTCGACCGGCTCCGCGCCGCGCACCAGGTCGACGTGTGGGAGGGCGCGCTGCCGCCCTCGCCGGAGGAGCTGCGGGAGCGCGCGGCGGGCGCGCACGGGCTCCTCGCGATGCTCACCGAGCGGGTCGACGCGCAGCTCTTCGACGCCGCGCCCGACCTGCGCGTGGTCGCCAACCTCGCCGTCGGCAGCGACAACGTCGACCTCGACGAGGCAGCCCGGCGCGGAGTCGAGGTCGGGGTGACGCCCGACGTGCTGACGGGCGCCACGGCGGATCTCGCGTTCGCGCTGATCCTCGCCGCCGCGCGCCGCCTGCCCGAGGCCGCGGCCGCGGTGCGGCGCCCGGGCGGCTGGCGAACGTGGGAGCCCGCGGGCTGGCTCGGGCTGGAGCTGGAGGGCGCGACGATCGCGATCGTCGGCGCGGGGCGGATCGGGCAGGCCGTCGCCCGGCGCGCCCGCGGGTTCGGCATGGACGTGATCGAGGTGCGATCGAAGGACCCGCTCGAGCCCGCGCTGGAGCGCGCCGACGTCGTCTCGCTCCACACGCCCCTCACGCCCGCGACGAAGCACCTCATCGACGCCGCCGCTCTGCAGCGCATGAAGCCGAGCGCGATCCTCGTCAACACCGCCCGCGGCGGGGTCGTCGACCAGGACGCGCTCCTCCAAGCGCTCCGAGACGGCACCATCGCCGCGGCCGCGCTCGACGTCACCGACCCCGAGCCGCTTCCGCCCGACCACCCGCTCCTCACCGCGCCGAACCTCCTGGTCGTCCCGCACATCGGCTCCGCCACGCACGCCGCGCGCGAACGGATGGCGGCGCTCGCGGTCGACAACCTCCTCGCCGGCCTGGCAGGCAAGCCGCTCCCGCACCCTGCTGGTAGCCCGCGCGTCGAGGGCGGCCCGCACGGAGTTCGCTTCGCCGCCGAGAACGCCGAACCGCTGAGCGCGGACGAGGTCCGCGAGCAGCTCGAGCGGACGCACGACCGGACGGACACCTGATCGTCGCGGGGCGCGCGCTCGCCAGCGCAACGCACGACTCGGTGCGGCGTTCGAAGTGCCCACGGCCGGTGGGTAACGTGGCGCGCCATGCGCGTCGCCGTCGTCGACATCGGAACGAACTCGACCCGCCTGCTGGTGGCGGAGGTCACGGACGGGCGGGTCACCGCCGAGCTGGTGCGGGAGTCGCGGGTGACGCGGCTCGGGCAGGGCGTCGATGCGACGGGCGCGCTGGCGGACGAGGCGATGGGGCGCGTGTTCGCCGTGCTCGACGACTACCGGCGGCTCATCGACGAGCACGGCGCGGGGGAGCACACGATCGCGGTGCTGACGAGCGCGGTGCGCGACGCGTCGAACGGCGCCGCGTTCACCGCGCGCGTGCGGGACGAGTACCGGCTCGACGCGCGGGAGATCCCGGGCGCAGAGGAGGCGGCGCTGACGTTCCTCGGCGCGACGAGCGAGCGCGACCACTCCGCCGACGACGGCGCGATCGTCGTCATCGACATCGGCGGCGGCTCGACCGAGCTCGTCGTCGGCCACGGGCAGGACGTGTCGTTCTTCGTGTCGATGCAGGTCGGCGTCGTGCGGATGACCGAGCGCCACATCCACGGCGACCCGCCGTCGTCGGACGAGATCGCCGCGCTGCGCGAGCAGGTCGCCGGGATCATCCGCGAGCAGGTGCCGGAAGACGTGCGCGCGAGCGTGACCGGTGCGGTCGCCGTGGCCGGCACCGCGACGTCCACCGCCGCGATCGACCTGAAGCTGGAGCCGTACGACCCGGACAAGGTCCACGGCCACGTCCTCACGCCGGCGACGCTCGACGCGGAGCTGGAGATGCTGTCCGCGATGCCGAACCCCGAGCGCCGCGACGTCCCCGGCCTGCACCCCGACCGCGCGCCCACGATCGTGGCCGGTGTCGCGATCCTCCTCGAGGTCCTGGACGCCTTCGGGGTCGACCGCGTCGAGGTGTCCGAGCACGACATCCTGCGCGGCGCGGCCCTCCGAGCCGTCAACGCCTAGGCATCACGGGCGCGCGTAGCGCGACCTAGTCAGAACGGGGGCGATCACTGGACAGATGTTCGATGTGCCCCTATGGGTCCGAGCGCCGATACTGCCCTTGGCCGGGGACGAGCTTCTGCTCCAACCGGCTCATAGGCCGAGCGAAGCCGCATTGACGGCGCCTCCCGCCGTTCGGCCGTTACAACCCGGCCCTTTCATGGCACGTACCCCTGCCCGTCCTGACGGGGCCACTTTGGAAGCCGCCTCTCACGAGGCGGCTTCCTTGTTTTCGGGCACTGCCGTGGGCGTGACAGCGGTATCAGCGTCGGCGCGAGGCGACGACGGTCGCCGACACCTCTCCGTGGTCCTCGTGCACGACGACCTTCGCGTCGCGGTCGCCGATGGGGACCCAGACGACCGCGACGCGGTCGTTGACGCGGTCGACACGCGGGGTGTGCTGACCGGAGATGGAGGCGGTGACGCTCGCCTCGTGGATCGTGGTCAGCGGGACGCTCGTCGTCTCACCGGGCACCGGCGTCGCGGACTCGGTGGTCGCGAGCGTGCCGCCCGCCTCCTCCGCCTCATCGCGCATCTTCTCGATCGCGCGGTCCAGCGCTTCCTGGTCGATCGGCACGTCCTCGGTGACGAGCGCATCGCCGGCGACCGCGGCCACGGCGGCCTCCCGCGCCTCCTCCTCGCTCAACGCCGGCGAGCCGCAGCTGGCGACCGCCACCGCGAGGGCAAGACCGGCCAGGAGCGGGAGGAGCGCCCGCCGCATCAGGCCAGGTTCGACTTGCGCGGGTAGACGACCGTCGGGTCGGTCAGCACGTTGACGAGCGCCGGCAGGCCGGACGAGAACGAGCGCTCCAGCGCGGGGACGAGCTCGTCGGGCGTCCGCACCAGCTCGCCGTGCCCGCCGAGGGCCTCGACGACCTGGTCGTAGCGGCGCTCGGGCACCAGGTCGGCCGCGACGGAGTAGCCGTAGAGGAACTCCATCGGATGCTTCTCCAGCGCCCAGATGCCGTTGTTGCCCATCACGCCGACGACGTTGACGCCGTGCCGCGAGAGCGTGTCGAACTCGATCCCGCTGAACCCGAACGCGCCGTCGCCGAGCAGCAGCACGACCTGGCGGTCCGGATGCGCGAGCTTCGCCGCGAGCGCGTAGCCGGGGCCGGAGCCCAGGCAGCCGTACGGGCCGGGGTCGAGCCAGCAGCCCGGCTCGTAGGAGTCGACCACGCGGCCGGCGTACGAGACGAAGTCGCCACCGTCGCCGATCACGATCGCGTTGCGGTCGAGCACCTTGGCCAGCTCGGCGTACAGCCGCATGGGATGGAGCGGGCCGCGCGGGTCCGACATCTCCTCCCGCTCCGCCTCCCGCTTCTCGGTCTCGACCGCGCGCAGCGACGCGACCCACTCGTCCCGCGACGGCCCGCCCGCAGCCGACTCGCGCAGCGCGTCGAGCGTCGCCGGCAGCGCCCCGTACAGCTCCGCCGCGACCGCGCGCGGGTGGTCGCGCAGCGGCTCGGCGACGTCGATCGCGACGATCTCGGTCTCCTCCCCGAACGACGCCCCGAACCCGAGCCGGAAGTCCATCGGCACGCCGATCACCAGCGCGACGTCGGCGCCCTTCAGCCCCGCCCCGCGCGCCCGCGAGAAGAACAGCTCGTGGTCGGCCGGGACGCACCCGCGCGCGAGGCCGTTCAAGAACACCGGGATCCGCAGCTCCTCGGCGAGCGCCAGCAGGGCGCCCTCGCCCCGTCCCCAGTAGAGGTTCGTGCCGGCCATGATCACCGGGCGCTCGGCCTCGCGCAGGAGCGCCGCGGCGCGCTCGACGCCGTCGGCGGCCGGGCCGGTCCACGGCGTGGGGAGCGTGACGGAGGACGCGGCCTCGGGCGCCTCCATGAACACGTGGTCGAGCGGGAGGTCGACGAAGGTCGGCCCAGAGTGCGGCGTGAGCGCCGCGACGAGCGCGTCGTCGATCAGCCCGGGGATCTCCGCGGTCGAGTCGGCCGTCGCCGCGAGCTTGGTCAGCGGCCGCACGAACGGCACGTGGTCGATCTCCTGCAGCGACCCCTGGCCCCACCGCATCGCCGGCGCGCGCCCGCCGAGCACGAGCATCGGCGACCCGTTCATCTGCGCGGACGCGATCGCGCTCATCCCGTTCGTCACGCCCGGCCCGGCGGTCAGCGCGGCGACGCCGGGCTCGCGGGTCACCTTCGCCCACCCCTCGGCGGCGAACGCCGCGGCCTGCTCGTGCCGCACGTCGACGATGTCGATGCCCTCCTCGCGGCAGCCGTCGTAGACGGAGAACAGGTGCCCGCCGGAGAGCGTGAAGAGCTTCGTGACGCCGTGGGCCTTCAGGCGCTTGGCGACCAGCCGCCCTCCGTGGAGGGCCTGCGCGGTGGTGTCCGTCGACATGCGCGCGAACGCTACGCGTTCGAGACCGCGGGCGACTCCGTGAGCGCCGCGTACAGCGGCACCTGCTCGCGCTTGCCCCGCAGCGCGACGCCCGGCCGCTCCTCGAACCCGTTGAACGGGAGCGTCAGCAGCCGCCGCGTCGCGTCGGTCACGAGGATCTCGTCGCCGGTCACGCGCGTCGCCTGCTCCACCCGCGCCGCGGTGTTGACCGCGTCGCCGATGACGGTGAACTCGACGTGGCCGCCGCCGCCCAGCGTGCCCGCCAGCACGCGGCCGGAGTTGATCCCGATCCCGATCCGCAGCCGCCCCGCGTACGCCGCCCGGATCTCCTGCGCGATGTGGAGCGCCGCGAGCACCGCGCGGTCGGCGTGATCCTCCAGCCGCTCCGGCGCGCCGAACACGCCCAGCAGCCCGTCGCCGATGAACTTGTTCGCGTGGCCGCCGTGCCGCTCGAGCACCGGCACGACGCGGCCGTAGAACTCGTTGAGCCGCGCCACGACGGCGTGCGCCTCCATCATCTCGGCCAGCGCCGTGAAGCCGCGGATGTCGAGGAAGAGCACGGACACCTCGACCTCCTCGCCCTCCAGGTCGGTCGTGCCCTGCTCGATCACGCGGTCGACGATGCCGGGATCGACGAACGCGCCGAACGCCTCCCTGAGCCGCTCGCGCTCCTCCAGCCCCGCGACCATCTGGTTGAACGAGCGGGCCAGCGCGCCCGTCTCGTCGGTGGCGAGCACCGGCACGCGGACGCCGCGCTCCTCCTGCGCCACCGCCTGCGTCGCGCGGCGCAGCGCGTCGATCTGGTCGCCCACCGAGCGCGTGAGCAGGATCGTCAGCTCCAGCGAGATCGTGAACGAGACGACGACCGCGATCGCGACGCTCCACCCCAGGTCCGCGAGGTTCTGCGTGTCGCGCGCGGACGAGATGCCGGACACGAGCACGCCGGTGACGACGTTCATCGCCGGGATCGTCAGCAGCAGCTTCCACCGCAGCGGGACGCTCGCGACGTGCAGCGTCCCCTCGTCGGGCAGCTCGCACGAGACCTCGCGCAGCACCGGCCGGAGCAGCACCTCCATCCCGAACCAGCGCAGCATCACGCCGTAGATGAGGAGCACCGCGGCGCCCGCGCCGAGGATGAGGAAGGCGATCGGCTCGAGCCCCAGCAGCAGCGTCACGAACAGCGCGACGGGGACGACGTTGAAGAGGACCGCGATCCACCGGCCGCGCGTGACGAAGTTCACCGGCAGCCCGGCGAGCGCGATCCAGGCCTGCGTCGCGGCCTCGGAGGAGCGGTCGCCGTGCAGCCACGCGCGCGCGGGCGCGATCAGACGCAGCGCGACGCGCAGGCCGAGGACGTTCTCCAGCAGGACCAGGCTGACGACGACGGCCGCGATGATCGCCAGCTCGCCGTCCGACATGTCCTGGTAGAGCCGCAGCAGGCCGACGCCGAACAGCCCGATCGCGTACGCGAGCGCGAACAGCAGGAAGAGCGCCGCCGGGGGATACCGGGGCCCGAGACGTTCGTACGCCAGCCTGAGCCCGCGCTCCAGCACGGCCCAGATGGTACGTGAGGAGGCCCGTCAGCCGGCGCGCAGGGCGGGGGCCTGCGCGGCGGCGAGCGCCTCGCCCATCCGGTCCTCGCCGGGGAACAGCAGCCGTCCGACGCGCAGCGCGGGGAGCTTGTCGGCGCCCTGGGCGAGCAGCTTGCGCGCCCGCTCCTCCATCGCGCCGTCGCGGCCCACGTCGCCGGCGGCGCGCAGGCACTCCTCGAGCCCGAGGTTCGCGGCGGCCGCGGCCTCGGCGAGCACCTCGGGGTGGTCGAGCTCGAACCCGCCGCAGAACGCAAGCCGCGTTGCAGCCAGGACGAACGCCGCCGCGCAGCCGCGCTCGGCCGCGAGCGACGCCACGCGCATCGCGGGGCGGACGGTCTCCGGGCCGAGGTCGGGCCAGACGAGCGGGAGGCCGAGCTGGCGGGCGCGCTCCTCGGCGGCCGCGCGCTCGGGGCGCGGGAGCTGGAGCACCTCCTCCAGCACCGGCTTCCAGACCAGGCCCGGGAACAGCCGCTCGGCCCGCTCCGCCGCCAGGTACGTGAAGGGCGAGCTCAGGTCGAACAGGAGCGTCGCGCGCGCGGCGCGCGCCGACCGCGGAGCCGTCGCGTCGGCGGGGCCGGCGAGGCGGGTGCGGCGGTGGTCTGCGAGGGAGATGACGTCGCCCACGACACCTTCAACGGCGGCTCACCCCAGTTCTTGCGCCAACCATCGAACGAACGTCCAGCGAATCGACCGGAAAATCGCCACAGACGCCTGCGCGAGGTGTAAGGTCGCGAACAGATGCCCTCCGTTCCGCCCCCCAAGCGGCATCCCTACAACCAGTGGTCGCCCGACGCTCGGGCCCTCGATCTGGTCGGGGACAAGTGGACCCTGCTGATCATCCGCGACCTCGCCTCCGGCCCGCGCCGGTTCGTCGAGCTCCAGCGGGTGCTGCCGGGCATCTCCACCGAGCAGCTGCGCTCGCGGCTGAACCGCATGGTCGCGGACGGGCTGCTCACGCGCCAGCGCTACCGCGAGGTGCCGCCGCGAGTCGACTACGACCTGACCGAGCGGGCCCGCGCGGTGCTCCCGGTCGTGGGCGCGCTCGCGACGTGGGGCTACCAGTGGGCGTGGGGTCCGCCGCGTACCGGCGAGGCCGTCGACATCGGCGCGATCCTCCGCTCCGCCGCCGGCGTGCAGCTGCCGCCGCGCTCGCGCAGCGGGATCATCGAGCTGGACGTCACCTCGCGTGGCCGGCCCGAGCGCCAGTACGCCATCACGGTCCAGCGCGGCCGGATGACGCTCGAGGAGCGCAGCGCCCCCGACGCCGACGCGCACGTCAGCGGCACCGAGCGCGCGTGGATCGACGCGTTCAGCCCGAACGGCTCCCGCGCCGGCCTGACGGTCGAGGGCGACGAGCGCCTGGTCGAGACGGTCCTGGAGGCCTGCGGCGCGCCTGCCGCGGCCACCGAGGCGACCGCCTCCACCGCCGTCGCCTGAGCGACGCCCCGGGCGGCTTCCCGCGGCGCTTCCCCGAGCGCCGGATCGACCGAAGTGAGGCAGGGGGCTGCCGGTTGAAGGTGAACGGTTCGGTAGGCTCGCGCAACTTCGCCCGCCGCATCGGGTTCCACGTTCCGCCAACGCCCGTCCAGCAGGAGGACGACCTACGCATGCCACGGAAGACCCTGATCCCTCTCCTCGTCGCGCTCTCGGCGCTGCTTCTCGCCCCGGCGGTCTCGAACGCCGCGGTGACGAACGTCGCCGTCGGCATCGGTGACCAGAGCGAGGGCATCTTCGGAAACTCCAGCTTCAAGGCGCTGGGGGTGAAGAAGGTCCGGTACTTCATCAAGTGGGATGCGGCGACGCGTCCCGGTGAGCTCGCGCAGGCCGACGCCTACGTCGCCAACGCCAAGGCGAACGGCGCGCAGGTCCTGATGCACATCTCGACCAACGACCTCGGCATCAAGACCGCCAAGCTCCCGTCGGTCAAGCAGTACTCGGCCGCGGTGAAGAAGCTCATCGACCGCTACAAGCCGCAGGGCGTCAGGACGTGGGGCGCGTTCAACGAGGCCAACCACGCCTCGCAGCCGACGTGGAACAACCCCAAGCGCGCCGCGCAGTTCTACCTCGAGCTCAAGAAGATCTGCACCGGCTGCACGATCGTCGGCCTCGACGTGCTCGACCAGAAGGGCGTCGAGCGGTACATCTCCCGCTTCTACGCCGCGCTGACCTCGTCGCAGCGCAGCGGCCTGAAGATCGTCGGCATCCACAACTACTCCGACACGAACCGCAACCGCGACACCGGCACGCGCGCGATCCTCAGGACCGTCAAGACGTACAACGCGCGGACCCAGTTCTGGCTGACCGAGACCGGCGGCGTCGCGAAGTTCGGCAAGTCCTTCCCGTGCAACCCGGCCAGCGCCTCCTCGGTCAAGAAGGCCGAGTCGAAGCAGGCCAAGTCGGTGAAGTTCATGTTCACGCTGACCAAGCGCTTCAAGGCCGACATCAAGCGCCTGTACATCTACAACTTCACCGGCGCTGACTGCGAGGGCCGCTTCGACGCGGGCATCGTCCGCAGCAACGGCACCCACCGCCCGGCCTACAACGAGGTCAAGCGGCAGCTCAGGAACTTCAAGAAGTAGCCCAGTCGTTCAACGCGGCACAGTTTCGACTCGCATAGCGAGTCGAAGGTGTGCCGCGTTGCGCGCTAGCGGCGGAGGCGGGAGCGGTCCGCCGGCGCTGTCCACTCGTGGACGACGCGGATGCCGCGGCGCACGCCGAGGCGGCCGACCGCGGTGGGTTCCATCGGGATGCGGGCGCCGAAGGCGTGCTCCTGCTCGAGCCAGCGGACCGTGAGCATCCGCAGGAGGTGGGAGTGGGCGACCAGGCAGACGTCGCCCTGCTCCAGCGCGGGCAGCACCCGCGCGATCACGCGGTCGGCACGCGCCGCGACCTCGTCGGGCGACTCGCCGCCCTCGGCCCCGTCGCGCCAGATGTCCCAGTCCGGCCGCGAGGAGCGGATGTCCGCGGCGGTGCGGCCCTCGTACGCGCCGTAGTCCCACTCGAGCAGGTCGTCGTCGAACATCGGGGCCAGGCCCGCGAGCTCGGCGGTCCGCCGCGCGCGCGAGAGCGGCGACGACAGCACGAGCGCGAACGACACCCGGTGCAGCACCGGCCGCAGCGCGCGGGCCTGCTCGCACCCCTCGTCGGTCAGCGGGATGTCGCTCCGGCCGGTGTGCTGGCCGCTCAGCGACCAGGCCGTCTCACCGTGGCGGACGACGAACAGGTCAGCCAACCGCGTCCTCGTCGCAGACGATCTCGTTCAACGACTCCCCCAGCCGCGCCGGCGGCAGCTCGGCGTCCCCCGCCCGCACGCGGGCGAGCGCTTCCGCCTTCGACGAGCCCGTCGCCAGCAGCATCGTGTACCGCGCCCGCGCGATCACGGGCAGCGTGAACGTGATCCGCTCCGGCGGCGGCTTGGGCGAGTCGCGCACGCCGATCACCGGCGCGATCGACGCGGACGCCGCCGGATGGCCCGGGAAGAGCGACGCCGTGTGCCCGTCCGGCCCCATCCCGAGCAGCACGAAGTCGAAGACCGGCTCCTCGCCCATCAGCCCCACGACCTCGCGCGCGTACAGCCACGCCGCGTCCTCGGGCCCGAGCTCCCCGCGCACCTCGTGCACGTGCGGTCGCTCCGCCACGCCGATCCGGTCCAGCAGCGCGCGCTGGAGCATCAGCCGGTTGGCGTCCTCGTGATCGGCCGGCACGCAGCGCTCGTCCCCGAGCCACAGGTGCACGTGCGACCACGTCCCCTGCATCCCCGCGAGCAGCTCGTAGGCCAGCTGCGGCGTCGACCCGCCCGCGACCTGGATGTGCACGTCGGCGGAGCGCATCCGCGCGTCGTTGATGTGGTTCGCCATCACGTCCGCGGCACGCCGGGCCGCGGACTCCATGTCAGGCGTGACGGTCAGCCGGGTCACGGCATGGTTCCTTTCGGCGGGACGTCCAGGGACCGCAGCGGGTCGCGCCTGCGCGCGTCGAGCGGTTGCCTCCGGATGGACAGCTCGTGGTCGGCGCGGATGACGTGCATGACGGCGTTGATGAGGGCCAGGTGGGTGAACGCCTGCGGGAAGTTCCCCAGGTGCCGCCCGCTCCGCGCGTCGATCTCCTCCGCGAAGAGCCCCAGCGGTGACGCGTACCCGAGCAGCTTCTCGCACAGCTCCCGCGCGCGTCGCGTCTCACCGATCTCCGCCAGCGCCGACACGAGCCAGAACGAGCAGATGGCGAACGTGCCCTCCTCGCCGGACAGCCCGTCGTCGGTCTCCTCGACCTTGTACCGCAGCACCAGCCCGTCCACGGTCAGCTCGTCGGCGATCGCGTTCACGGTGTTGATGATGCGCTCGTCGTCCGGCGGGAGGAAGCGCACGAGGGGAGCGAGCAGCAGCGACGCGTCCAGCGCCTCGGTCCCGTAGTGCTGCGTCAGCACGCCGCGGTCGTCGACGCCGTTGGCCAGGACGTCGGCGTGGATCTCGTCCGCGACCTCCTGCCAGCGGTCGGCGATGTCGAGCTCCTCCCGCAGCCGGGCCAGCCGCGCGCCGCGGTCGCACGCGACCCAGCACATGACCTTGGACGACGTGAAGTGCTTGGGCTCGCCGCGCACCTCCCAGATGCCGCGGTCCGGCTCGCGCCAGTGCACGATCGCCTGCTCGACCTGCGCCTTGATGATCGGCCACATCCGATCCGGCAGCCCGTCGCGCGACTTGGTGTGGAGGTAGATCGAGTCGAGGATCGTGCCCCACACGTCGTGCTGGCGGTGGGTGTACGCGCCGTTGCCGAGCCGCACGGGCCGCGCGTTCTCGTACCCGTCGAGGTGGTCGAGCTCGTGCTCGTCGAGCTGCCGCTCGCCCCCGATCCCGTACATCACCTGCAGGTCCTCCTCACCGCCGGCGACGTCGGCGATGAAGTAGAAGAAGTCGTTGGCCTCCCAGTCGAACCCGAGCGTGTAGAGGCCCCACAGCATGAACGTGGAGTCGCGGATCCACGTGTAGCGGTAGTCCCAGTTGCGCTCGCCGCCCGGCGTCTCGGGGAGCGACGTCGTCGCCGCCGCGATCATCGCGCCGGTCGGCGCGTACGTGAGCCCCTTCAGCGTCAGCGCGCTCCGCTGCAGGTGCGTCCGCCACGGGTGGTCGGGGAAGTCCCCCCGCGCGAGCCACTCGTGCCAGTAGTCCGCGGTCTTGACGACCTTCTCGTAGGCCTCCTCGTACGACTGCGGGTTGCCGAGCTCGCTCCAGCACAGCGCCGCGTACGCGAAGTCGCCCTCGTGCATCGTCGTCCGCGCCCGCGCGCGTCCGTCCTCGAAGCCGAGCCGCAGGTCGGTCGTCAGCTTGAGCACCAGGTCGGAGTCGTCGGCGCGCGCCAGACCCTCGTGGTAGTCGGTGCCCGTGTACTCCCACCGCACCGGTTTGCGGCCGTAATCGAGCATCGGCTCGCACTCCATGTGCATCTCGACCGAGCCCTGCACGCAGCGCATCGTCCGCAGCAGCACGTGCTCGGCGTCCCAGTCGGTGGGGGCACGGCGGTGCGTGCCGGAGCGCTCGCGCTCGTCGTGCCACGGCCCCATGACGAGCAGGTCGCGGACGATGACCCAGCCGGTCTTCGTCCCCCACGTCGTCTCGACGATCATCGTCCCCGGGACGTACCGGCGCGAGGCCGGGACGTGGACGCCGAGCGGGGCGATCATGAACCCGCCCGCGTCGCGGTCGAGCATCGCGCCGAACACCGACGGCGAGTCGAACCGCTTGAGGCAGAGCCACTCGATGTTGCCGCTCGGCGCGACGAGCGCGCCGGTCTCGCAGTCGCTGAGGTACGCGTAGTCCGCGATGGGCGGGAAGGGGCTCCCGCCCAGCGGGACGTCGCCGACGATGCCCCTCACGCGGCGAACGCCCTCGCGCAGCGCAGCGCCGGCTGGTACACGGGATCGCGCAGCAGCGCCTGGCGGATGCCCTCGCCGAGGATGCCGCCCTCGCCGCGCGAGGCGCCCAGCACCGTCCACGAGCGCTCCTGCCCGTCAGGGGCGCAGCGGCGCGCGTGCAGCCCGCCGGGCCCGCGGTCGAGCGAGAAGCTCGCCCCGTCCGCCGTCTCGATCGTCACACCTGCCATGCCCGGCACATCCTGCCGAACCGTCTCGAGCTTCACGGTCACGTCCTGCCTGCGACCGTGCGCGGTGCCGCGCAGGCCGCCGTTGTGCTTGATGAGCGTCGACGGCCGCCAGCCGAGTCGCGACGACAGCCAGCCGAGCGTCAGCAGCGCCGCGACCTCCGAGCCGTGCGAGTAGCGCACGGTCACGCCGCTGATCATCTGCAGCAGCGGCCGGACCTCCGGCGGGTCGAAGTACGCGGCGACGCGCTCACGCCACGGCGTGGTGCGCAGCCACGCCAGGTCGACGACGTAGGCGCGCTCGGCGAGCTTGGCCGAGCGGCCGAGCGCGTCGCGCGGCTCCGGGTCGTCGATCGAGTCGCGCAGCACCGACTGGGCGACCCCGAGGAGCGCGTCGAGCGCGTCGGGGTGGTCGTGCGGCGACCACGCGACGGTCGTCAGGTCGCTCACCACCAGCGGTCGCACGATCGTGTCGAGCCGCTTGACGTGCTTGGCGCCCATCGTCACCACGATCGTCTCGCGCAGCAGCGCGAACTCGCCGTGCTTGGGCTCGGCGTCGGACGCGACCGAGGCGACCGCGTCGAGCGTCGTGCGCCGCGGGTCGATCGCGCAGACGACCGTGCGGGACGCGTGGTAGCGGCCGACGCGGCGCAGGCGGTTGGCGATCTCGCCGCTCCAGTCCTTGTCGACGACGCACACCATGTTCAGCGCCCGCGCGGGGACGTACCCGGCGTTCTGGTGGTGGCGCTCGACGACGAGGCGGCGAATCGCCGCCTCGATCTCCGCAGGCGTCGTGTCCGACGCGCTCCAGACGCTGTCAGATCGCGCGCCAGGCATCGTCGCCGAGCATGATGTTGGCCGCCTCGGCCGGGCCCTGACCGCCCGCCTCGTACGCGTACGGGCGGATGTCGCGCTCGTCCCACGCGGTGAGGATCGGGTCGCAGATCCGCCACTGCGCCTCGACCTCGTCCACGCGCGTGAAGAGCGTCGCGTCGCCGCGCATCGCGTCCATGATCAGCCGCTCGTACGCCTCGGGCGACTCGGAGAGGAACGTCGTCCCGTACTGGAACTCCATCGACACCGGGCGGATCTTCATCCGGGTGCCGGGGATCTTCGCCCCGAGCTGGAGCGAGACGCCCTCGTTGGGCTGGAGCGTCAGCACGAGCGTGTTCGGCTTGACGCCCAGCGAGCCCTCTTGCGCGAACCCGAGGTGCGGGACCGGCTTCAGGGTCACCGCGATCTCGGTGATCTTGCGCGCCATCCGCTTGCCGGTGCGCAGGTAGATCGGCACGCCGGCCCAGCGCCAGTTGTCGATCTCCAGCCGCAGCCCGACGTACGTCTCGGTCGTGGTGTCGGCGGGCACGTCGGGCTCGTCGAGGTAGCCCGGCACCTCCTCGCCGCCCACGTTGCCGGCGACGTACTGGCCGCGCACGCTCATGCCCGCGACCTCCTCCGGCTGCGGGATCTTGACGGCCCGCAGGACCTTGACCTTCTCGTCGCGGACCTGGTCGGCGGTGAAGCTGACCGGCGGCTCCATGCACATGTTGCACAGCAGCTGGAGCATGTGGTTCTGCACCAGGTCGCGCAGCGCGCCTGAGGAGTCGTAGTAGCCCGCGCGCGAGCCGACGCCGATGTCCTCGGCCGCGGTGATCTGGATGTGGTCGACGTAGTTGCGGTTCCAGACCGGCTCGAACATCCCGTTGGCGAAGCGGAACGCCATGATGTTCTGGACCGTCTCCTTGCCCAGGTAGTGGTCGATCCGGAAGATCTGGTGCTCGTCGAGCACGGCGAGCATCCGCCGGTTGAGCTCCTGGGCCTCGCCGAGGTTCGTCCCGATCGGCTTCTCGACGACGACGCGGACGTCGGCGTCGGGCTCCTTGCCCAGCCCCGCGGCGCCGAGCGCCTCGACGATCACCGGGAAGAACGCCGGCGCGGTGGAGAGGTAGTAGGTGCGGTTGAGCTTCAGCCCCGCGTCCGCGTCGAACGACGCGCAGACCTCGCCCAGCTCGCGGTAGAGGTCGGGCGAGTCGAACGCGCCCGCCACGTACCGCGCGCCGGACAGCAGCCCGTCGAGCACGGAGGGGTCGGGCGTGCGGCGGCTGAACCGCTTGATCGACTCGACCGCCATGTCGCGGAACTCCTCGTCGGTCATCTGCGACCGCGAGGTGCCCACGAGGTTGAACCGCCCGGGGAGGGCGCCCTCGTGGGCCAGGTTGTAGAGCGCGGGGAGCAGCTTGCGGCGGGACAGGTCGCCCGTCGCCCCGAAGATGACCAGCGTCGTCGGGTGGACGGGCAGCCGCTCCAGCCCCTCGACGAGGGGGTTCTCCTCGGTCCGCTCGGCCGTGGTGCCGGTTGCGGTCAACGGCCTACGCCCGCGTCTTCACCGCGTGCCCGCCGAACTGCGCGCGCAGCGCGGAGAGCATCTTGTGCGTGAACTCGCCGTTCTGACGGCTGTAGAACCGCGCGTACAGGCTCGCCGTGATGACGGGGGTCGGCACGTCCTTGTCCATCGCGTCCTCGATGGTCCAGCGACCCTCGCCGGAGTCCGACGTGTACGGGTCGAGGTTGCCGAGGTCGTTGCCCTCCTGCTCGAACGCCTTGGCGGCGAGCTCGCAGAGCCACGAGCGGACGACCGAGCCCTGCATCCACAGGTGCGCGATCTTCGCGTTGTCCAGGTCGTACTCGGACTTGTCGAACAGGTCGAAGCCCTCGGCGTACGCCTGCATCATCCCGTACTCGATCCCGTTGTGGACCATCTTCACGTAGTGCCCGGCGCCGGGCGGGCCGAAGTGCTGCCAGCCGGGGCCGTGCTCCTCGTCGGGCTTGGGCGCGAGGACGTCGAGGATGGGCGCGAGGCGCTCGACCGCCTCGTCGGGGCCGCCGACCATCATGCAGTAGCCGACCTCCAGGCCCCACACGCCGCCGGACGTGCCGACGTCGACGTAGTGGATGCCCTTCGGCGCGAGCTGCTCGGCGCGCGCCTTGTCGTCGGTCCACTTCGAGTTGCCGCCGTCGACGATCGTGTCGCCGCTGTCGAGCAGCTCGGCGAGCTGGTCGACCGTGGACTGCGTGGGGTCGCCGGCCGGGACCATGATCCACACGGTCCGCGGCGCGTCGAGCTTCTGCACGAGCTCCTCGAGCGAGGTCGCGTCGCGCGCGCCGTGGCCGACGGCGCGCTCACGGGCCTCCTCGCTGGGGTCGAACGCGACGACCTGGTGGTCGGAGTCGCGGTGGATGCGGGCGACCATGTTGCCGCCCATGCGGCCGAGGCCGACGAAGCCGATCTGCACTAGAGGATCTCCGAGACGGGGACGCGGACGACGGTCAGGCCGTGGGACTGGAGCGTCTGGTAGTCGCCCGCCGCCTGGGCCTGGATGAGCGTGCCGAAGCTGAACGGCTCGCCCGGCACGTCGACGTCCTTGCTGACGTCGCCGACGACCTGCACGAACAGGCCGGTCTGCGGCCCGCCCTTGTGGAGCTGGCCGGTGGAGTGCAGGAAGCGCGGGCCGTAGCCGAACGTCGTCGTGGCCTTGGTCTCGTCGCGCACCTTCCTGCGGAGCGCGGCGATCGCCTCGTCGACCTCCGCGGACGGCGGCACGTAGGCCATGATCGCCACGTAGTGCGGCGGCTTGGCGCTGCCGGTCACGTCCTTCAGCGAGCCCGTCGGGATCTCCGGCAGGCCCCCGTCCAGCACCTTCTTGGTGTTGTCCTTGGCCTCCTGGACGTTGGGCTGGTCGAACGGGTTGATCTCCAGCGCCCAGCCGGCGACCGCGGTCGCGAACTCCGCGAAGAAGAAGATCCGGCCGAGGTCCTTCGCGCCCTGCGTGTTGATCGTCAGGACGGCCTGGCCAGCGTGCGCGAGCCCGCCGAGGGCCTCGTCGAGCTTCGCGCCCTCGCCGCGCAGGTGGACGAACACGCGGTCGTCGCCGTACGCCTCGGCCGCGCCGACCGGCTCGTCGGCGACGGGCAGGATGCCCTTGCCGTGCTTGCCGGTGGACTCGGCGATGAGCTGCTCGAGCCACAGGCCGACGGACGTGATCTCCGGGTCGTCGACGACGAACGTCAGCTTGTCGCGGCCCTGGAGCGCGAGCTCGCCGAGCGCGGCGCCGAGCCAGAGGCCCGAGTTGTGGTCGGCCGGGTCGTCGGGGCGGCAGCCCTGCGCGGCGACGAGCGCGCCGTCGAGCAGCGCGTCGACGTCGGCGCCGAGCAGCACCGCCGGGACGATCCCGAAGTGGCTGAGCGCGCTGTAGCGCCCGCCGATCTCGGGGTCGGCGTTGAAGACGCGGCGGAAGCCCTTCTCCTCGGCCAGCTGCTGCAGCGGCGAGCCCGGGTCGGTGATGGCGACGAACTGCTCGCCCTTGCCGCCGGTGCGCTCCCAGAAGTGCTTGAAGTGCGAGAGCGTCTCGATCGTGCCGCCGGACTTCGACGAGACGACGAACAGCGTCTTGGCGAGGTCGAGCCCGCGCTCGGCGTTGAGGATCGCGTCCGGGTGCGTCGAGTCGAGCACGTGGAGGTCGAGCCCGCCCTCGCCCTTCGCGAACGACGTGCGGAAGACCTCGGGCGCGAGCGACGAGCCGCCCATGCCGAGCAGCAGCACGTCGGTGAGCCCCGCGCCGGCGACCTCCTGCGCGAACGCCTTGAGGTCCGGCAGCTCCTCCTGCATCCGCTCGGCGACGTTGAGCCAGCCGAGGCGGTCCTTCAGCTCGGGCGTGGAGTCGTCGCCGCCCCACAGCGTCGGGTCCTTCTGCCAGACGCGGCGCGCGACGTCCTCGTCGCGCGCACGCTCGATGCGCGTGCGGACGGCCTGCTCGAGGTCGTCGGGGAGGTTCGACTCGAAGGTCGGCGGGCGGTGCGTGACGATCGCCTCGCGCTTGGACTCGATCCCCGCCATGAGCTTCACCATCGGCGTCACGAACTTCGCGATGCCGTCGACGAGCAGGTGGTCGGTGACGTCCTTCAGGTCGATGCCGGCGTCGGCGATCGCCTTGAGGTCGTCGGTCGGGTCGATCGCCGAGGTCGGCGGCGCGCTCGGGTCGGCCTCGCCGTGGTCGCCCGCCGCCATCAGCGTGTCGAGCGGCATGGTGTTGACCGTGTCCGGGCCGACGAGCCCGTCGACGTAGAGCGTGTCGGGGTACGCCGGGTCCTTGACGCCGGTGGAGGCCCACAGCGGGCGCTGAGCCGGCGCGCCGATCGCCTCCATCCGCGGCTTGAGGTCCTCGAGGAAGAGCTTGTACGCGGCGCGCGCGTTGGCCAGTCCGGCCTTGCCCTTCAGCTCGTCGTGGCCGCCCATCTTGGCCAGCCGCTTGTCGACCTCGGTGTCGACGCGCGAGACGAAGAACGAGGCGACGGAGTGCACGTCGAGCGACTTGCCCTCCTTCGCGCGGCGCTCCATCCCGCGGATGTACGCCTCGGCGATCGCCTTGTAGGCGTCGACCGCGAAGAGCAGCGTGACGTTGACGTTGATGCCCTCGTACGTGGCGGTCTCGATCGCCTCCACGCCCTCCGGCGTGCCCGGGATCTTGATCATCACGTTCGGGCGGTCGACGCGCTCCCAGTAGTACCGGGCGGCGGTGATCGTGCCCTCGGTGTCGTTCGCCAGGTCGGGCTCGACCTCGAGGCTCACGTAGCCGTCGACGTGGTCCGTGGCCTCCCACACCGGCTTGAAGACGTCGCACGCGGCCTGGATGTCGCGCACGACGAGCGCGCGGTACGTCTCCCGGCCGTCGGCGCCCTCACGCGCGAGCTGCTCGAGCTGCTCGTCGTAGTCGTCGGAGCCGAGGATCGCCTTCTCGAGGATCGCGGGGTTCGAGGTGGCGCCACGCAGCGACTCCTCGTCGATCATGCGCTGCAGCTCGCCGCCCTCGGTGAGGGAGCGGCGCAGCAGGTCGAGCCACGGGCTCACGCCGGCCTGCACCAGCGCGGCGAGACGGGGGTTCACGTTCACTGCAGGACTGCTCATGCGGTGTCGGGACTCCTCTCCAAGTCCAAGGCCAGCTCCTGCTGCGCCATCAGCGCAGCGCCGAGGATGCCGGCGTCGTTTCCGTACCGGGCCAGCCGGATGCGCGCCTTGGTGCCGATGCCCGGCAGGGCAAGACGGCGCGCGACCTCCTCGGCCGGCCCGCGGACCAGCTCGCCTGCGGCGGAGACCCCACCGCCGAGGACGACCTGGTCCGGGTCGAAGATGTTCATCAGGTTCGCGATGCCCACGCCGACGCGCTCGGCGTAGATGCGGAGGACCTCGACGCCCTCGGGGCGTCCCTCCTGTGCGGCCGCGACCGCGGCCTTCCCGTTGGCGAGCCCGTGCTGCTGCGCGAGGGCCGTGAGCGCGTCGCCGTCGGCGTTGCCCTCCAGGGAGTCCGGCTTGGGCCACAGGTCCGAGCCCGCCGGCGCGCCCTTGGACAGGTCCGCGCCGATGATGATGTGGCCGAGCTCGGCCGCGCCGCCGGTGGCGCCGCGGAACGGGTGCCCGCCGAGGACGATGCCCCCGCCGACGCCGGTTCCGAGGGTGAGCATGACCAGGACGTCCGGGATGTCGTTGGGGTCCGAGTGCGCCTCCGCCAGGGCGGCGCAGGTCGCGTCGTTGTCGACGTACACGGGCACGCCGAGACGTTCCCCCAGGACTTCCCGCAGGGGAACCCCGGCCAACGGGATGTTCACGCTGAACCGCGCGGACCCCGTCTGCCAGTCGACGACGCTCGGGACGGCGATGCCGACCGCTGCCGCGTCTCCGACGGTGCGGACGACGTCCTCGAGCTGGTCGATGAGCTCCTCGGTGGACGAGGTCTCGGTCGGGACGACGACCGGAGAGGACAGGTCTCCGGTGTCCAGCGCGGCGGCGGCGATCTTGGTGCCTCCCACGTCCACGCCGATGATGCGATCGCTCACGCCTTGGAGTATGCCCGCCCGACCAAGAACGACCCGTTCCGGGTCAGGAGCCGCGCGAGGCTCCGAAGATCGTCCGAATGGTTGAACTGCCGGATGAAAGCGCTCGATGGCGCGTCCACAGGCCACTGATCGTGGTTCAGTTCCTCGGCCGACGCAGCGGGGACCCGGCGCCTCGGCCGTTCTCCACGGCCGCTTCTCACATCAGCGGCCGGGTCCCCGCGCGTCGTGCTGCGCGCCGACGCGCCGACCCAGGTTTGCAGAGCTCCTTGCGCGGTGATCCTCCGAGCACCCCATCGGCCCGCGAGGTGAGAGGCGCGGCTGACCACCGGACCGGCGGCATTGGAGAGGCCGCCGACATGAGGTCATCACCGTGCTCTCGAAGCCCCTCGGGGTGCGCGCGCTCGCGGCTGCGCTCGCACCCGTCTTCCTCGCCGCGTCCCCTGCTGCCGCCGGCGCCTGCCCGGACGCCGGACTGCGCCCCACCGACGCGGCTGACGCGCCGGCGTACGAGCGCGCCGTCCGCTGCCTGATCGACGCCGAGCGCACCGAGCGGTCGCGCCCGGCGCTCGACCCCGACCCGCGCCTGGCCGAGGCCGCGCACCGCTACGCCGAGCAGCTCGTCGCCCGCAAGACGTTCTCGCACCGCGGGGCCGACGGCTCCGACGCCGGCGACCGCGCGAAGCGGGCCGGCTACGGCGGCAGCGGGCGGCTCCTGTTCGGCGAGATCCTCGCGTGGGGCAGCGGGACCGGACGGACGCCCGCGGCCATCGTGCGCGCCTGGATGAACAGCTCCGGCCACCGCCGCGTGCTGCTGGAGGAGCGGTTCCGCGACGTCGGCGTCGGCCTGTCCCAGGGCGCGCCCAACGGCCGCCGCGGCGGGGTCACCGTGGCGGTGACGTTCGGCCGCATCGGGTGAGCGGCAGCGCGCCTACGCGGTTGCGGCTCCTCGATTTACGGGAAACAGGTGCGTCACGCGTGGTGAGAAGCGCGGCGTACCGGCATCGGCGTCCGGCTGGAGAACGGCGCCCAGACCCGAGGAGCTTCCATGACGTTCGATGCACGCCGCACGCGGGTGCTCGCGCTCGCGCTCGCCTGCTGCGCCACCGCGCTGCTGGCGGTGACGGCCCCGGCCTCCGCGGCCGACCCGCAGTGCCGCGCGAGCGCGCTACGCCTCAGCGCGCTCCAGTCGCCGCTCGCCGAGGGCGTGGCGGCCGAGCCGATCCGGGCCAACGACGCCCGCACGCCGTGCACGCCGCAGTCCAGCACCACGGTCGAGGAGACCACGGTCGGCCCCGTGCGGCTCGCCGCGGCGGACGCGGCGACCGGCGTCGAGGCCGGGCCGATGGTCGGCGCGGGCGCGCGGGCGGCCGACCTCGCGGTGACGCTGCCGGGGCTGTCGGTCGAGGTCGACGCCGTCCAGGCGGCGGCGCTCGCGACGTGCACCGGCGGGACGACGGCGCGTAGCGGCAGCTCGCGGGTGGCGGGCCTGCGCGTGAACGCGACGCAGGTCGCGCTGCCCCCAGGGGACGCGCCCTTCCGGCTCGACCTCGGGCCGCTCGGCTCGATCTCGGTCAACGAGGCCGAGGACGACGGGACGGCGCTCGTGCGGCGGGCGCTGGCGATCCGGACGCCGGTGGCGACCGTCGTGGTGGCCGAGGCGATCGCGGGCGGTGACGCGTGCGCGGCCGCGCGCGGGGCGGCGGGCGACGGCGCGGCCGGCGCGGGGTCGGCGGCCGGCGGTGCCGGCGCTGGTGGTCCGGGCACGGGCGCGGGCTCGACCGACGACGGCAGCACGAACGCGACCGGCGCGAGCGCGGCCAGCCGCGCCGTCGAGGGCGTCTGCCCGGCCGGCTCGACCTACGTCATCGCGCGGCAGGTGTGCGTGATCGCGGCCGGCGCCGCCGGCAACGGCCAGCCCGTGCGCGAGATCGTCATCGGCAAGCCCTTCGAGGGCCCGCGCGGCGGGACCGTCCTGCCGCTGAGCGTCGCGCGCGAGCGCTTCGGCGGCGCGTGCACGCGCGGCCGCGGCCCCGCCTACGCCGTCGTCGGCACCGCGGGCGCCGACAAGATCACCGGCAGCGGCGGCGCGGACCGCGTCATCGCGCTCGCCGGCGCCGACCGCGTGGCATCCGGCGGCGGCGACGACTGCGTGGACGGCGGCCGTGACCGCGACGTGCTCGCAGGCTCGCTCGGCGACGACCGCGTCTACGGCGGGCGCGGCAACGACGCGGTCAACGGCGGCCCCGGCAACGACGGGCTGACCACCGGCAGCGGCAACGACACCGTCAACACCGCGTACGGGCGCGACCGCGTCTCGACCGGCACCGGGCGCGACGCGATCAACGCGGCGACCGCCGGGCCGACGGTGCGGACGCTGCGCTGCGGCGGCGGACGCGACACGGTGCGGATCAACCGCAACGAGCGCCGCAAGCCGCGTGGCTGCGAGCGCGTGTTCGTCGTGCGCTGATCCCGCGCACCGGCCTCTCCCCCGGCGCTCCGGCCCGCCGACGCGCGCCGGGGGAGATCCACCGCGGACCTGCCGCGCCGCTTGCACCGCGCGAGTGGGCCTGCGCAGGATCGGTCGATGAGAACGCAACGGATGGTGGTGGCAGGGATCGCCGCGGGCGTGCTCGCGTGGGGCACGGGCGGGGCGGCGCAGGCCGAGACGGTCAGCGTGGTGGCCTCGGGGATCGACAACCCACGCCATCTGGCGCTCGGGCCGGACGGCGCCGTCTACGTCGCGTCCGCCGGCCGGGCGGGCACGCAGTGCCAGGGCGAGGGCGAGGAGGCCACCTGCATCGGGATGACCAGCCGCGTCCTCAAGCTCGGCGCCGGCGGCGCGAAGACCGTCGTCGCGAGCGGGTTCCCCTCGATCGGCGGCGAGGGTGGCCTGTTCGCGGTCGGGATCGACGGCGTGGGCGTGCGGCCCGACGGGCGCGTGCTGGCGGTCGAGACGTCGAGCACGCCGGCCGAGATCCGCGCGGTGCCGGCCGCGATCCGCCGCCTGGCCGGGAAGCTCTTCGACGTCACGGGCAACGAGAAGACCGTGATCGGCGACGTGTCCGCGTTCGAGTGGGCCAACAACGCCGACAAGGCCAAGGGCGACCGCAACTCCAACCCGTACGCGATCCTGGCGCTGTCCGACCGCACGATCGTCGTCGACGCCGGCGGCAACTCGGTGCTCGAGGTGGCCGCGGACGGCAGCGTGAAGCTCCTGTCGGTCATCCCGAAGAACGGCAAGAACCAGGCGGTGCCGTCCTCGATCGCGCAGGGTCCGGACGGCAACTACTACGTCGGCGAGCTCGCCGAGGGCGCGGGGCGCAACAAGGCGCGCGTGTGGAAGGTGCCCGCGGGCGGCGGCACCCCGACGGTCCACGCCACCGGCTTCACGATGATCACCGGCGTCGCCTTCGGCCCGGATGGCTCGCTCTACCTGACCGAGCTGGCGACCAACCCGCGCGCCGAGGACCTCGCCGGCGACGTCGTGCGCCTGCGCCCCGACGGCGTCAAGCAGCGCCTCGGCACCGGCAAGCTCTTCGCGCCCCAGGGCGCGGTGGTCGACGCGTCCGGCGCCCTCTACGTCTCGAACTACTCGGTCCTCCCGGCACGGACGCCGCGCCGCAGCCCGTTCCGCGGAGCGGGCGGGCAGGTCGTGAAGATCGTGCCGTAGCCGCTTTTCAACAGCCGTTGAACCGGAGACGTCCTTCCGGTACCGTCGAGATTCAACGCTTGTTGAATCTCGACGCCCGGAGGCCGTCATGGCTGCTGCCCGACCCCTCGACCCCGACGTCCACGCCAACCGCTGGAAGACGCTCGGCGTGCTCGCGCTGAGCCTCCTTGTGATCGGGCTCGACAACACGATCCTCAACGTCGCGCTCCCCACGCTCCAGGAGGAGCTCGACGCGTCCGCGTCCACGCTCCAGTGGATGGTCGACAGCTACCTGCTGGTGTTCAGCGGCCTGCTGCTGGTGTTCGGCACGCTGGGCGACCGGCTCGGGCGCAAGCTCGCGCTGCAGTCGGGCGTGACGATCTTCGGCGTCGCGAGCCTGGGCGCGCTGATCGCGGACACGGCGGACGAGGTGATCGCGGTGCGGGCGGTGATGGGCGTGGGCGCCGCGCTCATCATGCCGGCCACGCTGTCGATCATCGCCAACGTCTTCCCCGCCGAGGAGCGCGGCAAGGCGATCGGCATCTGGGCCGCGCTCGCGGCGCTCGGGATCGGGCTCGGTCCGCTCGCCGGCGGCGCGCTGCTGGAGTGGTTCGACTGGTCGTCGGTCTTCCTGGTGAACGTCCCCTTCGCGCTCGTGGCCGTGCTGCTGGGCATCCGCTACGTCCCGGAGTCGCGCGACCCGCAGCCCGGGCGGTTCGACCTGCTCGGCGCGCTGCTGTCGACCGCCGGGTTCACCGTGCTCGTCTACGCGGTGATCGAGGCGCCCGAGGAGGGCTGGGACAGCGAGCTGATCCTCACGCTGCTCGCCGTGGCCGCCGGCCTGCTCGCGTCGTTCATCGTCTGGGAGCGCCGCGTCGCGCACCCGATGCTCGACCTGCGCTTCTTCCGCAGCGCGCCGTTCAGCGTCGGGACGCTCGCGGTGAGCGTCGCGTTCTTCTCCCTGCTCGGCGGCATCTTCGCGCTCACGCAGTACCTGCAGTTCGCGCTCGGCCACTCGGCGGTCGAGGCGGGCGCGATCATGTCGCCGCTCGCGCTCGGGCTGGTGCTGGGCGCCGGGTCGTCGAACCGGGCGGTGGAGCGGCTCGGGGCGGCGCCGGTCGTGGCCATCGGGCTCACCGGGCTGGCGGCCGTGCTCACGACGACGCTCGCGTTCGGCGTCGACACGAGCGTGGGTGCGCTGCTGACGTTCTTCTTCTTCCTCGCGCTGTCGATGGGCTGGGTGATGGCGCCGGCGACCGACGCCGTCGTGAGCGCGGTGCCCGCCGCGCAGTCGGGCGTGGCGTCCGCGATGAACACGGTCGCGCGGATGGTGTCCGGCGCGCTCGGGGTGGCGGTGATCGGCTCGCTCGTCACGTCGCTGTACGCCGATGACCTGGAGGGCTCCACTGCCGCGCTTCCCGCGCCCGCGCGCGAGGCAGCGGAGGAGTCGATCGGCGCGGCGGTGCGGATCGGCGAGCAGGTACCCGGCCCGGCCGGCGACGACCTGGCCGCGGCGGCGAGCGACGCGTTCGTCGGCGCGATGGGGGTCGGCCTCGTCGTCGCGGCGGCGCTCAGCGCGGTGACGGCGATCCTGGTCGCCCGGACGCTGCCGCGCCGGGCGGCCGCCCGTCAGGTGGCGACGTCGCCGGTGAGGTAGCGCTGGAGCGTCGGCCCGATGGCGGCGGCCAGCGCCTCCGGGGTCGCCTGCGCGATCGCGCCGATGCCGACGACGTAGCGCGCCATGACCAGCCCGACGAGCTGCGTGCCGGCGAGCGCGGCGCGCAGCTCCGGGTCGGGCGTGTCGAGGACGGCGACGATCCGGCCGAGCATCTCGCCCTGGATGAACTCGCGGAGCAGGCTGGAGGCGACGTCGTTGGCCGCCGCCGAGCGCACCATGACGATGAACGGGCCGCCGGTGCGCGGTTCGTCCCAGATCGCGACCAGCGTGCGGACGAGCCGCTCGCCGACACCGTCGACGCCCTCCGCCAGGATCCCGTCGAGCACCTCCGCCGGGTTGACCGCGAGCGCCATGGCCGCCGCGAACAGCCCGTCCTTGCCACCGAAGTGGTACCGGACGAGCGCCACGTCGACCCCGGCCGCCGCCGCCACGTCCCGCAGGCTCGTGCGGTCGTACCCCCGCTCTCCGAACAGCCGGACCGCCGCGTCGAGCAGCGCGGCACGAGCGTCGACGTCGGCACGGGGACCACGCGGCCGGGCGGGGCGAGCAGCGGGCATCGGCGACCGATCCTACGCGCGCCGGCAGTGCCCGGGGTGGGACTCGAACCCACACTTGGACGCCTTTTAAGGGCGGGGTCTCTACCAGTTGGACTACCCGGGCCTACCTGCGAACCCTACGGGGCGATCGTCCGATGCCGACACGAACATCCCTGCGTGCGAAGCCGAGGGGAGGTCGAACGCGGCGGCCGGCCGCTACGCTGGGGCACGTCCCCGTTCGGAGGCGCCAGCCGTCGTGCGTTTCCGTCCATCTCCGCAACTCTCAGGGGTCTGCGGAGTTCCCACTCGACACACGCGTGGAAGCTTCTGCCCTTCGACACCCAGGGGCCGCGAGCCTTCGTGGTCCGACCCCCCTCCTCCGGCTCCAGTCGGACGAGCGTCTCATCGCGCTCGTGCGGAAGGGGAACCATGCCGCGTTCGAGGCGCTCGTCGGGCGGTACCAGTCGCGGCTGCTCGCGTTCTGCCGCCACATGCTCGGGTCGAAGGAGGACGCCGAGGACGTCCTGCAGGAGGTCTTCGCCGCCGCGTTCAACGCGATCCTCGGCGACGACCGCCCGATCAACGTGCGGCCGTGGCTGTACCGGATCGCGCGCAACCGGTCGCTGAACCACCTGCGCCGTCAGCAGGCGATCGGCGTCGACTCGATGGACGTGCACTTGTCCGAGGGCGGCCTGACGACCGCGGACAAGGTCCACAAGCGCGAGGAGTTCCGCGCGCTGATCGGCGACGTGCAGGAGCTGCCGGAGACGCAGCGCACCGCGCTCCTCCTGCGCGAGATCGACGCGCTCTCCTACGAGCAGATCGCCGAGGCGATGGAGACGACGGTCCCGTCGGTCAAGTCGCTGCTGGTGCGCGCCCGCGTCGCGCTGGCGGAGATGTCCGAGGCGCGCCAGCTCACCTGCGAGGAGGTCCGGGAGGAGCTGGGCGAGGTCGCCGAGGGCCTCAAGCGCACGTCCCCGCCGGTCCGCCGCCACCTGCGCGGCTGCGACCGCTGCACGATGTTCCGCAAGCAGCTCAAGGCGACGAACAAGCAGCTGGCCGCGCTCATGCCGGTCGCGCCGCTGCTCCTCTTCAAGAAGCTCATGCTGGCCCACCTGGGCACGACCGCCAGCGCCGGCGGCGCGGCCGCCACGGGCGCGGCCGGCGGCGCCGCGGCGGGCGGTGCGGTCTCCGCGGGCATCAGCACGATCGCGTCCAAGGCCGCCACCGGCCTCGCCGCCGCGGCGATCGTCACCGCCGGCGCCGTCGAGGTCAAGCGCGCCCACATCCCCGTGCCGCACCCGTCCGCGCAGTCCGCGGTCGCGCCGCCGCCGGTGCAGCCGGCCGTCGCGCCGCCGCACCAGGAGCCCGTGGCGATCGCGTCGGTGCCGCAGCCGGTCACGACCGAGCCCGCCGTCGCGGACGACGAGACGACCGAGGCGAAGACCGTCACCGCCGAGCTGAAGGCCGAGCGCGCCAGGGAGCGCGAGGCCGCGGCCGCGGCCGACGCCCGCGAGCTCGCCGAGAAGCACCCCGGCGCGACCGCGGGCCCCCAGCCGGCCGTCATGCCGACGGGCGGGACGCAGCAGGGCGTCGACACGGTCGTGCTCCCGGGCCAGCAGCCCGGTCAGCCTGCCGCGGGCGGCACCGGGGGCACGTTCGCGCCCGCCCCGCCGCCGACGGCCCAGGCCGCCGCGCAGCCGCAGCCCGAGCCCGCGCCGGTCCCGCCGCCCGCACCGGCGCCGGCGCCCGCTCCTGAGCCCCAGCCGGCCCCGGAGCCGACGCCCGCGCCGCAGCCGCAGCCGACCACGCAGCCCGAGCCGACGACGCCGACGACGACGCCGACCACCCCCACGACGCCCACGACGCCGACCACCCCGACGACGCCCACCACGCCGTCGGCCCCGGCCGAGCCGGCGCCGACGCCCCCGCCGGCGCCGCCCGCGGGCTAGCCCAGCTCCGGCTCGACGACCCGGACGACGGCGCCGGTCGCCGACCGCCAGACCATGTCGGCCGGCAGGGAGTCCTGCGCCCCGCGCGGGACGGTCGCCGAGAAGGCGTTCTCGCGGACGCGCACCGTTCGCCGGTGGCGGCGCCCGTAGTCCATGGGATCCCGGTACCGCCCGCGCGAGACGTACCGCGGGTAGCGCAGCTCCACCGTCGCCACGCCGTCGGGCACGAGCCCGAACACGAGCGAGCGCCGCTTCTCGCGACCGACGCTGAGGAACGTGCCGTTGACCGAGAAGCGCTGGGTGTCGAAGAGGCCGCCGGTCCCGCCCTCGGGCCACGTGATCGTCACCGCCTCGGCGATGTCGGGCAGGGTCACGAGGTCCGCGTCGTCGCCTGGCAGCGTGCGCATCATCCGGGTCAGCTCGCGCTGGACGCGCGGCCGCGCACTGCGCCGCAGACGGCGCGCGATCTTGCGCGTGGTCTCGGTGCAGGAGCGCCGCAGCACCGGGTCCGGGACGAGCCGCTTGACCCGCGGGAGGACCGTGATGACGATCTCCTGCCCCGAGGCGGTGCGCACGACCCGGACGCCCTGCCGCGAGCGCTCGAGCGTGCCCGCGTAGTTCAGCGTCGCGTTCGGGTCGGCGGCGAGCGCCAGCTCCTCGCCCGTCGGCGGCCGCCGGAAGATCCCGAGGACGCTGCGCACGGCCACGCTCGGCTCGGCGTCGGTGATCGGCAGGTCCCCGTGCCGGGTGTGCTCGATCTGCTGGATGCAGGACGGGCGGCGGGCGTGGGTCTCGGTCGACGCCTCCGACAGGAGCTCCGCGGCCTCCTGCTCGGCCCGCAGGCCTTCGGGGTCGTAGCGGCCGAGGTCGGCGGGAGGAGCGGCCACCGCGGGCGCGGCGGACGACAGCAAGAGGAGGGCAGCACAAACGAGAACACGCATTCGTTCGAGGGAGTGTCGCTTGCCATCCGTTCCGTGACAAGCAAGTACCGTCAGGTCCGTGGAGATCACATTCGACGACTTCGTGAAGGTCGACATGCGCGTGGGGCGCATCGTCGAGGTGGAGGAGTTCCCCGAGGCCCGCAAGCCCGCCTGGAAGCTGCGCGTCGACTTCGGCGAGGAGCTCGGCATCAAGCGCTCCAGCGCGCAGATCACCAACTACCCGCGGGAGGAGCTCGAGGGCCGCCTCGTCGTCGGCGTCGTCAACTTCCCGCCGCGCCAGATCGGCCCCGTCCGCTCCGAGGTCCTCGTGCTCGGCGCGATGCGCGGCGAGACGGTGATCCTGCTCGAGCCGCGCGAGGGCGCGCAGCCGGGCGACCGGATCGCCTAGTCGATCGGCGGGCCGGCGTGGCCGGCGAGCAGGCGCCACGCGCCCGCCTCGCTCACCCACGTCTGCGTCAGCCGCACGCGGTGCACGGTGGGATCACCGCCGCGTTCGAGCTCGTCGGTGACCACCGACGTGACGACGGCGACGTCGCCCACGACGACGATCGTGACGTCCTCGTGCTCCTGCCGGTGCGCGGTGATCGCCGCGTCCGTGTTGCGTGCCACGTACGTCGCGCGGTCGAGCACCTCGCCGCGGTAGGTCGTCCAGCGCAGGTCTGGGTGGTGGAGCGCGAGGAGCGCCGTCTCGTCCCGCGCGGCCAGCGCGTCGGCGCGCGCCCGCACCCGGTTGCGGACGTCGTCCTCGATCACGGCGCCTCGGTCCCGAACCGGAACGAGCGCAGCGGGAGCTTGAGCTGGCCCACGTCGCCGATCGAGTCCGCGTTGGGGATGCCCGCCGACGGCGTGCCGAGCAGCTCCAGCACGACGCCCTGGCGCTGCGGCGTCGGCGGGTCGGTGAGCGGGACCAGCATCACGAACCGCCCGTAGAGGCGGCGGTTCTCCTCGTTCATCGCCCGGAAGACGACCTCGTAGCCGGGCACCTCGTTGATGCGGGCGCGGCCCTCCTCGACCAGCTCGAAGCGGTCGTACTTCGCGGCCAGCCGCTCCTTGAGCTGCTCGGCGACGATCGGGTACGTCCCGGCGGCGCGCCCCTCGTACGGCGGCATCTCGAGCGGTGAGACGACGAACGACTGCAGGAAGAGCCCGTCGCGCGACGACTCCAGCCGGACACGCTCGCCGGCCTGCGGGTCGACCTGCTTCAGCGACGGGCCATGGCGGAAGTTGAACGCGGGCGCATCGGATTCCACGACGGAGATCTCGTCGGTGCCGCCGCCGACCTTCTTGACGACGACGAAGAGGACCACGAGCGCGAGCAGCGCCACGAGCGCGAACCGCACGACGCGCGGCGTGCGGCGCCACCACGGTGCGGCCAGCTCGGGCAGCGTCGGCCCGAACTCGGGCTTGACCGGCAGGGAGGACACCGCGACGTCAGTCTAGGGGGCCGATCGTGGATCTCCCCGGCGCGAGCCCCCGACCCCAACGGCCAGTGTCGGCGCCATGCCTCAGAACCTCGTCCGCCGGACCCTCATCCCGCTCTCCGTCCTCGCCGCGCTGGCGACCGTCCCGGCCGCCACGCAGGCGTCCACGCTCGCGTACGAGGGCGGCACGCTCGTCCTCCGCGCCGCGCCCGGCGAGTTCAACTGGCCGACCCTGACCGCCGCCGACGGCGGCCGGCTGGGCGTCAGCGACAACGACAACCTCACCGCGGTCCCGCCCGGCTGCGAGCGGCCCAACGAGTCGTTCCCCTACACGTGCCCGATGCCGTCGGCGTTCCGCGCCGAGCTGGGCGACGGCGACGACCAGGGCTGGGTCGCGGACGCGGCGCTCACGCTGCCGGTCGAGCTGCGCGGCGGCCCCGGCACCGACCGGCTGAAGGCGTCGAGCACCGGCCCGGTCGTGCTCGCCGGTGAGGATGGCGACGACGAGCTGACGTCGGAGGCCGGCAACCACACGCTCGACGGCGGCGCGGGCAACGACCAGCTCACCGGCGGGGCTGGGGACGATCGGCTGCTCGGCGGCGACGGCGACGACCTGCTCAAGCCCGACCACTACACGGACGGCAACGACGTCGTCGACGGCGGTGGCGGCATCGACAAGCTCGAGGACTGGTCCGACACCACCGACCGCGCGCAGCGGCCGATCGTGCTCACCCAGGACGGCGTCGCGAACGACGGCCGCACCGGCGAGGCCGACAACGTCGTCGGCGTCGAGGTCGTACGGACGTACGCGGGCGGCACGTTCACGATGACCGACGGCCCCGACAAGGTCGAGGTCTTCTCGCCGACCGACAAGGGCCCGTCCGTGGTGAACATGCAGGGCGGCAACGACGTCGTCCTGGCGTCGAACGGCCGCGAGACGATCGACGGCGGCGCCGGCGACGACCAGCTGGAGGGCGGGTTCGGCGACGACGTGCTCACCGGCGGGCCGGGCCGCGACGTCATCAACGCGGACTTCACCGGCTCGCAGTGCGGGTGGCTGCAGAGCTGCACCGTGCCGTACGGCAACGACGTGATCAACGCGCGGGACGGCGAGCAGGACTCGATCGACTGCGGCGTCGGCACGGATCGCGTCGTCGCCGACGCGGTGGACGTCGTGGCGCCCAGCTGCGAGACCGTCGACCGCGGCACCGCGACGGCCGGGACGACGCCGGGCAAGACCGGCACGAAGCCGAACGGGACGAAGACCGGCGCGCTGAGCCTCGCCAAGCCGACGAGGCTGCGCACCGCGCTGCGCTCCGGGCTGACGATCAAGGTCCGCGGCGCGAAGGCGCGCGCGAAGGTGACGGTCGTCGCCAAGCGCGGTCGCACGACCGTCGCCCGCGGCTCCGCGAAGGCCGGTGCCGACGGCACCGCGACGGTCAAGCTCCGCTTCACGAAGGCGGCCAAGCGGGCCCTGCGCGGCAAGCGGACGGTGAAGCTGAGCCTCCGCGCCGGCGACCTCACCGGCGCGGTGACCCTCAAGCGGTAGGCGCCGGCGGGCTACTCGCCGCCGACGGAGAAGAGCGACTCGAGGTCGTGCCGGGAGAACGCCTCGAACGCCACCATCGTCTGCGTCTTGACGACCCCGGGCAGCGACGCGATGCCGTGCGTGACGACCTCGCGGAGCTGCTCGTGGTGGCGCAGGCTCAGCACCGCCACGAAGTCCCACTCCCCCGTCACCGAGTACGCGGCGCTCACGCCCTCCTGGTCGGCCAGCTGGCCGCCGAGCGAGGCGAGGGCGTCGCGCTCGGCCTCGATGAGGACGATCGCGTGCGTCATGGCGTGTGCGTCTCCCCCGGCTGCAGGACGATCACCTGCGAGGTCGTCGCGCGCTCGACGTCGGCCTTGAACGCCTGCGCGTCGGTCTCGATCGGCGGGAAGGTGTCGTAGTGGATCGGGATGACCTGCTTGGCCCCGATCAGCTCGGCCGCGAAGACCGCGTCGTGGCGGTCCATCGTGTACCAGCCGCCGATCGGCACGAGCGCGACGTCGATCGGCCCGCTGCGGCGCCCGATCAGCTCCAGGTCGCCGAACAGCGCGGTGTCGCCGAGGTGGTAGATCGTCTTGCCGCCGAGGTTGATGACCAGGCCGGCGGCGATCGACGGCGTGCCCTTCGGGGTGGTCGACGTGTGCCAGGCGGGGACGAGCTTGACCCAGCCCCAGTCGAACGTGACGGTGCCGCCGAGGTTGTAGGCGTGGACGGTGTGGTCGCCGCCGAGGTCGTCGGAGATCTCCTGCGCCAGCTCGACCACCGCCGCGACCGGCGCCCCGGTGCGCTTGGCGATGTCGACGGTGTCGCCGATGTGGTCGCCGTGACCGTGGGTGAGGAGGATCGCGTCGGCCTCGACGTCGCCGGCGGCGACCGACGCCTTCGGGTTGCCGGTGAGGAACGGGTCGATCAGCACCTTCGCGCCGCCGCCCTCGAGCAGGAACGCGGCGTGGCCCAGGAACGTGATCTCCATCAGCTCTCCTTCTCGGTGCGCTGTGCCTGGAGCTCGTGCGCGAGCTCCAGCCCGACGGCCACGCCGATCAGCATCCCGAGCCGCGTCTCCTCCGCCACGAGCGTGCGGACCGCGAGGTTGCGCTGCTCCGGATCCGCCTCGCCGGCCGCCTGGCGGATCGCCTGCTCGTTCGCGTCGCCGAAGTAGCCGCCCTCGTCGAGCGCGGCGTTCAGGACGCGCTGGAGCCCCGGCGCGGCGTGGGTGACGATCTCCTGGGCGTGCGCGAAGCGGTCGGGCGAGCCGAGCGCGTCGACGGCCCGGTCGACCTCCTCGGAGGTGTAGGTGGGACGGTCGTCGGCCATGGACCAGCGACGATACTGCCCGCCATGGCCGTCGCTCTCACCAGCCTCTCGCACGGCGCCGGCTGCGGCTGCAAGCTGCCGCCGTCGGCCGTGCACCCGCTCGTCGCCTCGCTCCCCCGCCCCGACCGCGCCGACGTCCTCGTGGGGTTCGGCACCGCCGACGACGCGGGCGTGGTCCAGCTGCGCGACGACCTCGCGATCGTCCAGACCGTCGACTTCTTCACGCCGATCGTCGACGACCCGTACGACTTCGGCCGGATCGCGGCGACCAACGCGCTGAGCGACGTCTACGCGATGGGCGGGGAGCCGGTGAGCGCGCTGAACCTCGTGGCCTTCCCGCTGGAGAAGCTGGGCGCGGACGTCCTGCGCGAGATCCTGCGCGGAGGCAGCGACGTGTGCCTCGACGCCGGGTGCGCGATCGTCGGCGGCCACTCGATCGACGACGCCGAGCCGAAGTACGGGCTGGCGGTGACCGGGACCGTTCACCCCGACGAGGTGCTGACGAACGCGGGCGGCCGGGCCGGCGACGTGCTCGTGCTGACCAAGCCGCTCGGCGCGGGTGCGGTGTCCACCGCGGCGAAGCGCGGGCTCGCGAAGGGCGACCTGATCGCGCGCGCGGTCGAGGTGATGACGACGCTCAACCGCGACGCCGCGGCGGCCGCGCGCGCGGCGGCCGCTCACGCGCTCACCGACGTCACCGGCTTCGGCCTGCTCGGCCACCTCCACGAGCTGGCGCTCGCGTCCGGCGTCGCCGCCGAGCTCGACGCCACCGCCGTGCCCGCCATCGAGGGCACGGCCCGCCTGTTCGCCCTGGGCGAACGCGCGATCGCGGGCGGCACAAAGCGCAACCGCGTCTACGCCGAGACCTTCACGACCTGGGACGCGAAGGTCCCCGCCGCCCGCCGCTGGCTCCTCGCCGACGCGATGACCTCCGGCGGCCTCCTCGCGGCGGTGCCGGAAGATCGCGCGGGCGAGGTGCCGGGCACGGTCGTCGGCCGCCTGGTCGAGGGCACGCCGGGCACGATCGCGGTCCGCTAGCTACGCGCGGGGGGCGAGCTTCGCGAGCACGAGCCCGCAGAGGGAGCCGATCGCGATGCCCGAGACGGTCGCGATCGCGCTGACCTCGTCGCGCGCGGCGGGCATGAGCGCGAGCAGCACGAAGAGCACGCCGACGCCGATGAGGTCCGCGTCGTCATCGTCGTCGCCGGTCTTGCGGCGCGCGAGGAGGACCGGGACCGCCCAGGCGCACAGCAGGCCGAGCGCGCCGCCGGAGGCGCCCATCGCGAACGGCACCGGGTCGACGGCCTTGACGATCGCCATGCCGCCGGACGCGGCCAGCAGCCACACGACGAGCACGACCACAGGCCCGTGGCGGCGCTCCAGCAGCCAGCCGAACAGCGCGAGCACGCCGAGCGAGGCGAACTGGTACCAGCCGCTGGCGTGCAGGAACGGCGCCACGATGACGCCCCACCACTCGCCGAGCGGGTCGAGCACCCAGGTGATGGCCTCGTCGCGCAGTGGGATGACGGCCAGCCACCACAGCGCGCCGACCGCCACGAGGAAGAACGTCACCCACGGCTTGCGGGTCTCGTCCCCGCGGATGCCGGGGATCTCGCCGGTGCGCAGGGGCCCCAGCGACGGGCGCGCCGCGGCCTTCTTGCGCCGCTCCGCCTTGGCCTTCCCCTTGCCCGGCCCCTTGTCGCGCTCGATCTTCGGCGCCCGCTTGCGCAGCCGCTGCCCGCAGTACGGGCACTCGGTGATGTACGGGCTGACCTGAGACCGGCAGTTCTTGCAGACGACGAAGAGCTCAGGGCTGGAGGCCATGCTGTCCTCCATCGTAGACCCCCGATCGAGGATCCGCGCGACCGGTTCTCAGCGTGGGGACGTCGCCTCGACGATCTCCGCCATCACCTCGCGCAGGTCCCGGTTCGCCTCGTACACCACGCGCTGGCGGTGGGCGCCCGTCCCGCGCGCGATGAGGTCGTCGACGCCCTCCAGCGCCTCCTCCGCGCCGAGGTCCTGCGCGTGCTCGCGGAGCCGGTCCATGAGCCGCTTGACGAGCGCCTTCGTCGTGACCCGGTCGTTGGTCGGCAGGTCGACCAGCTCACCCTCCAGCCCGTGCCGCGCGGCGAGCCACTTGTTCTCGTCGAGCATCTCCCACGGGTAGTCGCTGAGCGGCGTGCCGGCGTCGAAGTGCTCGGCCAGCTCCTTGACCATCGCCTGCGTGAGCGCCGCGAGCCCGATCGTGTGCTCCAGCCGCGTCTGCGAGTCGCACGCGCGGATCTCCACGGTGCCGAACTTCGGGTGCGGGCGGACGTCGTACCAGAGGTACGTGGGGTCCTCCATGACGCCGGAGTCGATCATGAACTTCATCCGCCGCTCGTAGTCGGCGAAGTCCTTGTACCAGGGCGGGATGCCCACGCGCGGGAACTGGCGGAAGACCGGCATCCGGCTGGACTGCAGCCCGGTGGCGTCGGCGCGCCAGAACGGCGAGTTGGCGCTGAGCGCCATCAGCACCGGCACGTGCACGCGCATGCCGTTGGCGATGTGGATCGCCTTGTCGGGGTCGTCGATGCCGATGTGGACGTGCATGCCGAAGATCAGCTCCTGGCGCGCGACGAACCGCAGCGCCTCGACGAGCTCGCGGTAGCGCGGCCGGGCGACGATCCGCTGGTCCTCCCACATCGCGTACGGGTGCGTGCCCGCGGAGCCGATCGCCAGCCCCTTCGCGCTCGCGACGTCCGACGCGTGGCCGCGCAGGCGTCTGAGCTCCGCGGCCGCGTGGGGGATGTCCCGGCAAGGCGGCGTGGCGATCTCGAGCACCGACTCCATGAGCTCGGGCTTGATCTCGTCGGTGTCGTCGTCGGCGAGCAGCTGCTCGATCGCGTTGACGAGCTCGTACGTCTCGCCGTCCACGATCATCAGCTCCTCCTCGATGCCGATGGTGAAGCCCTTCGACGTGAAGTTCTGATGCATCCGCGCGCGGGAGCGTACCCGGGTAACGTGCGGGACATGGCCACGACCGCAGATATGACGACCTCCCGGCTCGAGGAGCTGCTGGGGGACGAGGCGCAGTCCCTTCTCCAGCACACGAGCACGACCGTGCCCAAGGAGCAGCTGCACCTGCCGGGGCCGGACTTCGTCGACCGCATCTTCACCGACACCGATCGTCCGACGACGGTGCTGCGCAACCTCCAGTGGCTGCACGCCACCGGCCGTCTAGCGCACACCGGCTACGTCTCGATCCTCCCCGTCGACCAGGGCATCGAGCACTCGGGCGCCGCGTCGTTCGCGCCCAACCCCATCTACTTCGATCCGGAGAACCTGGTCGAGCTGGCCGTCGAGGGCGGCTGCAACGCGTTCGCGTCGACGCTCGGCGTGCTCGGCGCGGTCAGCCGGAAGTGGGCCCACAAGTTCCCCTTCATCGTCAAGCTGAACCACAACCAGCTGCTGACGTACCCGAACGAGTTCGACCAGATCATGTTCTCGTCGGTGCAGCGCGCGTACGAGCTGGGCGCCGCGGGCGTCGGCGCGACGATCTACTTCGGCTCCGAGCAGTCCTCGCGCCAGATCGTCGAGGTCGCGCGCGCGTTCGAGGAGGCGCACCGCCTCGGCATGTTCACCGTCCTGTGGTGCTACCTGCGCAACTCGGAGTTCAAGATCGACGGCGTCGACTACCACCTCGCCGCGGACCTGACCGGCCAGGCGAACCACCTCGGCGTGACGATCGAGGCGGACATCATCAAGCAGAAGCTGCCGGAGACCAACCGCGGCTACCAGGCCGTCAGCGGGCTCAACGGGTCGTACGGCAAGACCCACAAGGACGTCTACGAGAAGCTGACGACGGACCACCCGATCGACCTGACCCGGTGGCAGCTCGTCAACTGCTACATGGGCCGCGCCGGCCTCATCAACTCCGGCGGCGCGTCGGCGGGCGAGACCGACCTGCAGGAGGCCGTGCGCACCGCGGTCATCAACAAGCGCGCGGGCGGCATGGGCCTCATCTCGGGCCGCAAGGCGTTCCAGCGCCCGATGGAGGAGGGCGTCGCGCTGCTGCAGGCGATCCAGGACGTCTACCTCTCCCCCGAGGTCACGGTCGCGTAGCAGCGCTTCGCGCTGAGCGGCGCCGGCCCACGCGGCCGGCGCCGTTTGCGTAGGATCCGCCGCGTGCGGCGGTACCTGCAGGTCCTCTCGGCCCCGGGCGTCGCATGGGTCGTGGTCGCCGCGGTGGTCCAGGGCGTCGCGATCAACGGCGCGCTGCCGTTGACGATGGTGCTGTTCGTGCGCGAGCAGGCGGGGTCGTTCGCGGCCACCGGTGCGGTCGCGGCGACGGGGGCGCTCGCGGGGGCGCTGACCGCGCCGGTGCGTGGGCGGCTGGTCGACCGGCACGGGCAGACCGTGGTGCTGGGCGTCTGCGCGGTGGTCGGTCACTCGGCGCTGCTCGGGTTGATCGTGGCGGCGCGCGCGGGCGCCCCGGTCGCGGCGCTGGCCGCGCTGGCGGGGCTCGGTGCCGCCGCCGCGGCACCGCTGTTCCCGGCGCTGCGCGCGCTGTGGGGCACGCTCGTCGACGCGGCGCTGCGCGACAGCGCCTACGCGCTCCAGTCGGTGCTGATCGAGGTGATGTTCCTCGGCGGGCCGCTGCTCGCCGCGCTCGCCGTCGCGCTCACCTCGCCCACCGCGACGTTCCTCGCGGTCGTCGGCGTGAGCTTCACCGCGACCTGCGCGTTCGTCGCCACGCCCGCGTCGCGCGGCTGGCGGGGCGAGCCGCGCGTGGGAGCGGGCACCGCGCTCGGGGCGCTCGCGACGCCCGGGATGCGGACGCTCGTGCTCGCGCAGGTGCCGTACGGTGCGGTGATCGGCGCGCTCGACGTGACCGCGCCGGCGTTCGCGGACGGCCACGGGGACGGCGGCGGCTGGCGGGCTGCTGCTCGCGGCGCTGGCGCTGGGCTCGCTGATCGGCGGCCTGGCCTACGGCGCACGCTCGTGGCCGGGCGACCGCGCGACGCGCTACCTGGCGCTCACGGCGCTCTTCGCGCTCGCGCTCCTGCCGCTCGCCGCGCTGGACTCCGGGCCGGCACTCGCCGCCGCGCTCGTGCTGGCCGGGCTCGCCATCGCGCCCGCGACCGCGTCCGTGTTCGCGCTCCTCGACACCGCCGCGCCGCGCGGCACCGCGACGGAGGCGGCGACGTGGATCGTGACCGCCTACGCCGCCGGTGCCGCGGCGGGCGCGGCGGCCGCGGGCGCGCTCGCGGACGACGGCGCGCGCAACGGGCTGCTCCTGGTGAGCGCGCTCGCGGTGGCGGCGGTCGTCCCGGTCGCCGTTCGGCTTGGGACGCTCCGCGGCGCGACTGTCGCGCACGCCGCCCGTTAACGGGGCATGAGAGCGATCCTCGCCGCGGTCGCGGCCCTCCTCCTCGTTCCCGCGGGCGCGGCCGCCGACGGGTCGCGCTGGAGCCCGGCCGCCGTGCCGTTCACCGACCTCGCGGACGGCGCGGGGCTCGTGCAGCCGACCGCCTACGGCGGGGCGGTCGTCGCGTCGCGCCTGCGCGCGGACGGGCGCTACGAGCTGGTCGCGTGGACGCGGGCGACAGGGCTGCGGGTCGTGCCAGGCGTGCCGACGCGGGCGGTGCCGTTCGACGCGGACGCCGGGCCGGACGCGATCGGCGCGCCCGCGGTCGTCTTCTCCCGCTGCGCGGTGGACGGCGTCCCTGCGGGGATCTTCCCGGCGGTCGACCTGTCGGGCGCGCGCGGCTGCACGGTGCAGATCGCGCCGGCCGACGGCAGCGCGGCGCCCGAGCCGCTGAAGCTGCGTGGCGCGAACGGGCTCTCGCTGACGACGCCGTCGCTGTGGAAGGGCGCGGTCGCCGCGGCCGCCGCTCCCCGCCGCGGGGCGCGCGACGCACGGATCCTGCTGTGGGACAGCCCGAGCGCGCGGCCCAAGCCCCTGCGGGGCGGCACGCCGGCGGCACGGACGTCGCGCGCGGCGGTCGATGCGCTCGACCTCGGCCAGCACGCCGTCGCGTTCCTGTGGCGCCTGACGGTCGCCCCCTACGGCGCCGGCCCCGGCG
The DNA here is from genome assembly GCF_056863265.1 of Parviterribacter multiflagellatus. Taxonomy (NCBI): domain Bacteria; kingdom Bacillati; phylum Actinomycetota; class Thermoleophilia; order Solirubrobacterales; family Parviterribacteraceae; genus Parviterribacter; species Parviterribacter multiflagellatus. The sequence continues at coordinate 84,178 of NZ_JBXPIZ010000004.1, read as the reverse complement.
TCGAGGCGCGGTGGAGCCCGCGCAACGGCCGCCCGGGCCGCCAGGTCCAGCCGGCGCAGGGGTACGTCTCGGGCGCGTGCGGCTACCGCCAGCCGGTAGGCATCGGCGCGCCGGCCTCCGGCCGCGGGCTGCGGACGCTCGTCGCGCAGGCGCCGTGCTCGCCGACGGCGACGACGTTCCTCGCGGTCGACGCGGCACGCCCCACCACCCCGCGCGGGCTGCGCCCGGACGGCGTGCTGGCGTACGGCGCCGCGTGGGACGGCGACACGGTCTACTGGCTGCGCGGGTCCCCGCCGCCGCTGGTCCACGGGCAGGAGGCCGTGATCACCGTCGAGCGCGCGCTTCCCTGCTCGCGCCCCGAGCTGGCCTGCCGCCTCGTCGCGACGCGCGCCCCTGCACTCGCGCCTGCACGCTGACCGGCGCCGGCCGTAGCGTGGCCGGCCATGCCCCGCCTGCCCCTCGCGCTCACCCTCGTCGTCGCCGCCCTCACCGCGGGCTGCGCCGTCGAGGACGCCGGTGCCCCCGCCAAGGGCGCCCGCACGGCGACCGTGGAGCGGGTCGTCGACGGCGACACGGTGAAGCTCGCGGGCGGCGAGCGGGTGCGGATCATCGGCGTCGACACGCCGGAGTCGGTCAAGCCGGGCACGGCGGTGGAGTGCTTCGGCCGCGCGGCGAGCGCGGCCACGACCCGGCTCGTGGAGGGCGTGCGCGTGCGGCTCGTCCCCGACGCCGAGGCGCGCGACCGCTACGGCCGCACCCTCGCCTACGTCGAGCGGGTGTCCGATGGCCTCGACGTGGGCGCCGAGTTGCTGCGGCGCGGGTACGCGCAGGTGCTCACGGTGCCGCCGAACGTGGCGCGCGCCGACGCGTACGTCGAGCTGCAGCGCGCCGCGCGGCGGGCCGGGCGCGGCCTCTGGTCGTCGTGCAGCGTCGACACGGAGGGGTAGACTCCTGCCGAGCATGAAGATGCGCCAGAGCTTCGCCCAGTTCGAGCAGGCGTTCGTGGAGGAGGCCCAGCAGGACGCCGCGCGCCGAGAGCGCCTGCGCCGCCAGGCCGCCGCCCGCGCACGCAACCGCGAGCTGGCTCACCAGCACAAGCGCGGCACGCTCCGCTTCTTCGTGCTCGTCCTGGTCCTCATCGCGACCGCGGTCCTCGTGACCGTCGCGATGTTCCAGGCGCTCTACATGGTGATGGGTTAACCCAACCTTCACGAAGGACGAAGCGCCGGCGCCGCACCCTGCGTGCCGCGCCGACGTTCCGCTCCTTGCTGGCTGTCTCCGGTCAGTCGCCTGAACTGCCGAGGCGGTTCAGCGCTGACTCAACCTCGTGACGCGTATCGCGGTCCCCCGAGGCGACGCCTCGGCGTTCCTGCTGGATCTCCAGGTACACCTCGCGCCGGAAGACCGGCACGTCGCGTGGAGCCTGGATCCCGATCCGCACCTTCTCGCCCATGATCGACAACACCGAGACCTCGATGTCGTCGCCGATCATGATCGACTGGTTGGACTTGCGGGTGAGCACGAGCATGTGGTGGCACCTCCCTGCCGCCGGGCCACGGTGTCCTTCGCCGCTTGCCCCGGTCGCACCTTGCAGAAACATCCTACGTGGACGGAACGCCCTCCGCGACAGGACCTTGCGGCGACTCAACCGACCGGATTCCGGCACGGTCAGCGCGCGGACATCCGCGATCCGGCCGCACATTGCGCTAGTCTGCGCCGCGTTTTGGCCAGACGTTCACTGCGCCCCCACCTCAACCAGATCCGCAGCTGGGTCCGCCAGGGCCGTACCGACGCGTGGATCGCGCATCAGCTCGAGGTGACCGTCCAGCAGATCCAGTCCTTCAAGCGCGAGCAGGGGCTCGAGGAGGGCGAGGAGCCGACCACTGGGGTCGACTTCGACGATGAGATCGACCTGCGCGCCGAAGACGACGCGCTGATCGCCGCCGAGCTCGACGCCGCCGAGGCGGCCCGGGCCGACGAAGCCGACGCCGACGAGGGCGACGAGTCCGACGAGGAGACCAAGCCGCGCCGGCGCCGAGGGCGCCGCGGTGGCCGCCGCCGCAGTGGCGGCAGCAGCGGTCCCCTCGAGGGCACGTTCGACCACGGCGAGGAGGGCTACGGCCTGTGGCTCGACCCGGCGATCGTCGACAACCCCGTCTACGCGGAGCACTGGGCTGGTCACCGTCCCGTCGAGATCACGATCGAGGAAGACAAGATCGTGATCCGGCGAGCTGGCGCGACCGACGACGACGAGTAGGCCCCTGACCTCCCTGGAGCGCGCTCAGCGCTTCGTGTGGGAGGTCGAGGACGCCCAAGCTGACGTGACCGAGCGCCTCGCGCTCGGCACCGCCCTGCGCGCACCGTCGCTGGCTGCGCGAGGGTCGCCGCCTCGGGTGGGCCATCTCGGCACAGCTTCGACTCGCATACCGGGTCGAAACTGTGCCGGGTCGAAGGGGAGCGGACCTCGAGCCGGGCAGCGGCGCTACTCGACGATGCGCCGCCCGCCGGCGTAGTCGGTCGCCTCGCGCAGGTAGCGCGCGAAGGCGGCGTCCGCGACGCGCTGGTCCCACGCCGCAGGGTCGTCGGGCGCGACGGTCTGGGCGATCTCCATCACCCAGCGGGTGCCCTGCTCGTCGTACAGGCGCGCCAGCTCGCCCGCGGTGAACGGGCCGCCGAGGCGGCGGCGCAGCTCCTCGACGGCGCGGTCGACGACGCGCTCCATGACGCGGCGCTCCTGCGGCTCCGCATCGCGGATGCGGCGCTCGCCTTCCAGCCACTGGTACGCGGCGGTCTCGAAGGGGTCCTCCTGCACGCGCCCCAGGCTAGCCCGGGGCGCGCGCGGTCAGGAGGTCACGGGCACGGGATCTCGTGCCGGCGCACGCCGCCCTCGGTCCAGTAGCACTTGGTGATGTACCGGCCCGGCGACGTCTCGTACGTGTCGCGCGGGCACGCGAACGGGACGCCGTTGAGGTAGCACGTGGTCGTGTCGGTGCCGCGGAACACCGGAGTCGGGTAGTAGCCGCCGCCACCTCCACCGCCGCCCCCGCCGCCCCCGCCGGTGGGCCAGCCGCCGTAGCCGCCGCCGTTGCCGCAGGTGTACTCCTCGACGTCGCAGAACATGTCGTCGTCGTACATCGCCGACGCGGTGCCGGCGCCGATCGAGAGCGCCGTGAGGGTGGTGAGGGCCGCGACCCTGAGCTTGGTGATCTTCATGCCGCCGACCGTCCGCGGCTCGCCGTGCGGGGCGGTTGTGGCGGCGTTGGGAGGTCGACCTTCGGCGGACGCCGCAGGTCAGACCGACGGCGCGTCGCGACTACTTCGTGGGAGCTTCGACCACGAACGCGCGCTCGCCCGGCTTGACCATGCCCAGCTTGCGCGCCTCGCGCTCGAGCGCCTTGGGGTCCTTCAGCTCGGCGCGCCGCTTGCGCAGCTTCTCGTTCTCGGCCTCGAGCGCGGCGACCTCCGCCGAGCGCGCCTTGGACTCCTGCCAGGTCGACACGTACGAGCGGAGCGGGTTGATGTACAGCCCGACGACGCCCACGAGGACGAGCAGGAGCGCGACGCGTCCCACGCGATCCCAGCGGATTCGGGCAGCGGCTGACTTGGCGGCCATGTGCCTAGTCCGTTCGGCATGTTTCGGGGCGCTCCTGCCGGTTAGACGGATGTGCAGGGTCATGTGCAGACTGTTCGGACTCCACGCCGGCCGCGAGCCGGCCAACGCCACCTTCTGGCTCCTCGAGGCCCCCGGGTCGCTCGTCGAGCAGAGCCGCCGCAACCCCGACGGCTTCGGCCTGGGGACGTTCGAGCCCGACGGCAGCATCGACGTCGACAAGGCGCCGCTGGCCGCGTACGTCGCCGAGCTGTACGCCAGGGAGGCCCGCGAGGAGTGCTCGACCACGTTCATCGCCCACGTGCGCTACGCGTCGGTGGGCGAGCTGACGCTGGAGAACACCCACCCTTTCGTGCTCGACGGCCGGATCTTCGGCCACAACGGCATCGTCGGAGACCTGGACCGGGTCGAGGCGGAGCTGGGCGACCTGCGCTCCGAGCTGCTCGGCACCACCGACAGCGAGCGGCTCTTCGCCTTCATCACCCGCAAGATCCGCGACCACGACGGCGACGTCCGCCAGGGCGTCACCGCCGCCGTCAGCTGGCTGGCGGAGAACGTCGAGCTCTACTCGCTCAACTTCGTCATGACGACGCCTGACGAGCTGTGGGCGCTCCGCTACCCCGAGGGCAACGAGCTGTGGGTCCTCCACCACCTGCCGGACGAGACGCCGCTCAACGAGCACGGCTCGCACGGCGAGATCAACGTGCAGATGGAGGAGGCCACCGACCGCCCGGTCGTCGTCGTCGCGAGCGAGAAGATGGACGACGACCCGCGCTGGCGCGAGCTGCTGCCCGGCGAGCTGATCCGCGTCGGGCCTGACCTCGACCTCTCGGTCACGAAGGTCATCGACGGGCCGCCCGCCCGGCTCATGGAGCTCACCGGACGGGAGGCCGCGTCGCAGGAGGAGTCGGTCGGGACCGGCTCCTCGACCGGCTAGCTGCGGAAGACGCTGCGGCCCGGGTAGGTCGCGTCGCCGCCCAGCGCCTCCTCGATGCGGAGGAGCTGGTTGTACTTGGCGACGCGGTCCGAGCGGGCCGGGGCGCCGGTCTTGATCTGGCCGCAGCCGGTGGCGACGGCGAGGTCGGCGATCGTGACGTCCTCGGTCTCGCCCGAGCGGTGCGACATGACGGCGGTGTAGCCGGCCTCGCGCGCCATCCCGATCGCCTCGAGCGTCTCGGTCAGGGTGCCGATCTGGTTGACCTTGATGAGGATCGAGTTGCCGACGCCGGCCTCGATGCCCCGCTTCAGGCGCTCCGTGTTCGTCACGAACAGGTCGTCGCCGACGAGCTGCACCTTGTCGCCGATCTTGTCGGTGAGGACCTTCCAGCCGTCCCAGTCCTCCTCGTCCATGCCGTCCTCGATCGAGACGATCGGGTACTTGCCGGCCAGGTCGGCCCAGTACGAGGCCAGGTCGGCGGAGGAGAGCTTGCGGTGCTCGTGCTCGAGGTCGTACTCGCCGCCCTTGAAGATCTCCGACGTGGCGGGGTCCAGCGCGATGACGAGGTCCTCGCCGGGCTTGTAGCCCGCGGCCTCGATGCCCTCGACGAGCGCCTGGAGCGCCGCCTCGTTGGACTCGAGGTCGGGCGCGAACCCGCCCTCGTCGCCGACCGCCGTCGACAGGCCGCGCTTGTGGAGCGTCTTCTTGAGGTGGTGGTACACCTCGGCGCCCCAGCGCAGGCCCTCCGCGAACGTCGGCGCCCCGGACGGGACGATCATGAACTCCTGGAAGTCGACGGAGTTGTCGGCATGCGCGCCGCCGTTGAGGACGTTCATCATCGGCACGGGCAGCACGTGGGCCGCCTCGCCGCCCAGGTAGCGCCACAGCGGCAGGCGCTCCTCCGCCGCGGCCGCGTGGGCGGCGGCGAGCGAGACGCCGAGGATGGCGTTCGCCCCGAGCCGGTTCTTGTTCGGCGTGCCGTCGAGCGCGATGAGCTTGCGGTCGAGCCCCGCCTGGTCGAGCACGTCATCGCCGGCGATGGCGGACGCGATCTCGCCGTTGACGTTGGCGACGGCCTGGGTGACGCCCTTGCCGAGCCAGGCGTCGGCGCCGTCGCGCAGCTCGGTGGCCTCGAACTCGCCGGTCGACGCCCCGGACGGCACCAGCGCGCGGCCGGTCGCCCCGGAGCGCAGGGCGATCTCGACCTCGACGGTCGGGTTGCCCCGGCTGTCGAGGACCTGTCGGGCGTGGACGCGTTCGATCTGGCTCACTCGGTCTCCAATCTGGCCTGCGCGTAGTACTGCAGCTTGCGGTCGACCGGCAGCTCGTCCCATCCGTCACCGGACAGCTCGGCCGCGCGCTCGACCCGCGCGCGGAACCTATCCGCTGAGGCGCGGAGGGCAAGCTCCGGGTCGACCTTCAGCTTCCGTGCGACGTTGACGGCCGCGAAGAGGACGTCGCCGACCTCGGCGAAGGCCGCGTCGCGGTCCTGCGCCTCCGCGGCCGCCTCCAGCCGCTGGAGGTGCGCGCCGACGGCCTCGTACGGCACGTGGTCGGCGTCGAGGCCCGAGGACGCCGCGCGGCGCTGCACCTTGCGCGCGTACAGCGGGCCCGGGAGGTTCTCCGGGACCTCGCCGAAGATGCCCGGCTCGCGGCCGGCCTCGGTCTTCTTGATCGCGTCCCAGTTCTGCAGCACCTCGCCCGCGTCCGCGACCTCGGTCTCCCCGAAGACGTGCGGGTGACGCCGGATCAGCTTGGTGCGGATGTGGTCGGCCACCTGGGCGAGGTCGCCCGCGCCGCGCTCCTCGAGCAGCAGCGACAGGAAGTGCACCTGGAAGAGCACGTCGCCCAGCTCGTCGAGGAGCTTGCCGTCGTCGCCGCGGTTGGCGGCGTCGGCCAGCTCGTAGGCCTCCTCCAGCGTGTGCGGGACGATCGTGCGCTCGTCCTGCTCGCGGTCCCAGGGGCACTCCACGCGCAGGCGGCGCGTGAGCGCGTCCAGCTCGCCGAGGGCCCGGCGGATGTCCTCTCCGTCAGCCATGCGCCTCACAGAAGCACAACGCCCGATCCGGCGCCCTGCGGGCTTGGATCGAGCCGGGAGAATCCGCCAGAGGCGGACTCTCCCAGGTGATCACGCGGCGACGGCTAGGGCTGCGTGGGCGTGCCCTCGGCGGTCATCGCGCCGGTGGTGGTCGTCTTCGGCTTCGGGGCGTTCTTGCAGAAGTTCTGCGTCTCGAAGCCCTTCTGGCACTGCGTGACGTCCTTCCACTGCTTCTCGTAGTCCTTGACGAACTTCTCCATGGCCTTCTGCTGGCCCTCGGAGGCGAGGATGCTCTTGATGGTCTGCTTGGCCTCCTCCAGCTTCTGCTGGCTGGCCGGCGTGACCTTCGAGACCTCGAAGACGTAGTAGCCGAACTGGGTCTTGACCGGGCCGGTGACCTTGCCCTTGTCCGCGCCGAAGATCGCCTTGTCGAGCGCCGGCTCCTGCTGGCCCTCGGAGACCGCCGGCAGCTCGCCGCCGTTGGCCTTCGTCTGCTGGTCGATCGAGTACTTCTTCGCGACGGACTTCCAGGAGTCGCCGTTCTCCAGGGCGGCCTTGGCCTCCTCGGCCTTGCCCTTCTCCTTGGTCAGGACGATCCGCAGGTCGCGGCGCTCAGGCTGCGCGAACTGCTTCTTGTTCTTGTTGTAGTACGCCGTGATCTGGGCGTCGGTGACCTTGTCCTTGCCCTTGGTGATCTTCTGCTGGATCCGGTTCGACAGCTCCTGCAGCCGGACGCGGAACTTCACGTCCTCCTCGGTGAAGCCCGAGGTCTGGAGGAACTTCTTGTAGTCGGCGTCCTTGGGGAACGAACGCTTCTTCTCCGCGTCGAACGCCTTCTGGAGGTCCTTGTCGCTGAGCTTGATGTCCTGCTCGGCGGCCTCGCCCGAGATCCACTCGTTCTGGATCAGCAGCTGCATGACCGAGTCGCGCAGGCCCTCGTACTCCTGCTTGCACTGGGTCTTGTAGTCCGAGTCCTTCGGCTGCGGCTGGCCCTTGGCGGGCTTCGGCGCGTTCTTCTTCTTGTCCGCGATGCAGGCCGTGAAGTCCGGCGGCACGGGGATCTTGGGCTTGGGGGCCGTCTTGGCGTCGGTCTGCGGCTGCTGCTGCGACTGCGACGAGATGGCCGCGATGTTCATCCAGTGGTCGAACGTCGACTTCGAGATGACCTCGTCGTCGACCTTGGCGACCGCGTTGCCAGGGACGTTGTCGTCGCCGCATGCCGCTAGCGCGAGCGCCGGGACGACGAGCGCGCACAGCATCGCGCGACGGAATGTTGCGACTTGAGACATGGATCCTTATTCGAGCGAGACTTTGTTAAGTGAGGATCAAGCAGCTTCGCTTGTGACCGCCAGCAGCACATCCGCGGCTCGGACCACCGCCGGGAAACGCTCCGCCGGGTCGTCCGGGACACGAACCGAGACCTGCGACTTGCCGGACTCGTACAGCGCCTCCGGGATCTCCTGTCGGAGGCGCTTCGCGCGGACGGAGTCTAGCTCGACGGGCGTGACTGCGAGGCGATTGTTACGGAACGACACGGCCGTCGCCCCGGCCTGGCCGAGCTTGATCCGCGCCCGCTGCAGCGAGATGAGGTTCGCGAGAGGTTCGGGCACCGGGCCGAAGCGATCGATGAGCTCCTCGCGCAGCGCCTCCAGCTCGGACACCTCGATGGCTCCGGCGATGCGGCGGTGCACGTCGACCTTGGCCTGCTCGTACGGGACGTAGTCCGCCGGGACGTACGCGTCGACGTTGACATCCAGCCGGACAGGCTCGGGCGCGTCCGCGTCGACCGTGCCGGCCTGCTCGGCGACGGCCTCGTCGAGCATCTGCATGTACAGCTCGAAGCCGAGCGCCGCGACGTGGCCGGACTGCTCGTCGCCCAGCAGGTTGCCCGCGCCGCGCAGCTCGAGGTCGCGCATGGCGACCTTGAAGCCCGCGCCCAGCTCGGTGTAGTCGCTCAGCGCCGCCAGCCGGTTCGCGGCGTCGCCCGTGAGCGCCGCCGCGCTCGGGTACAGCAGGTACGCGTACGCGCGCTCACGGCTGCGGCCCACGCGCCCGCGGATCTGGTAGAGCTGGCTGAGGCCGAACATGTCGGCCCGCTCGACGATCAGCGTGTTGGCCTGCGGGATGTCGATCCCCGACTCGATGATCGACGTCGCGACCAGCACGTCGGCCTCGCCGCGCAGGAAGCGCAGCATCCGCTTCTCCAGCTCCTTCTCGTCGAGCTGGCCGTGCGCGACCTCGAAGGTCATGTCCGGGACCAGCGCGCGTAGCCGCTCGGCGGTCTCGTCGATCGTCTCGACCCGGTTGTGGAGGAAGAACGCCTGCCCCTTGCGCGCCTTCTCACGCACGAGCGCGCCCTTGACCAGCTCCTCGTCGTACTCGCCGACGTAGGTCTTGATCGGCCGGCGGCCCTCCGGCGGGGTCTCGATGACCGTGATGTCGCGCAGGCCCGCGAGCGACATCTGGAGCGTTCGCGGGATCGGCGTTGCCGACATCGAGATGACATCGACCTTGAGCTTCATCTGCCGCAGGAGCTCCTTCTGCTTGACGCCGAAGCGCTGCTCCTCGTCGACGATGATCAGCCCGAGGTCCTTCGCGCGCACGTCGCGGCTGAGCAGCCGGTGGGTGCCGACGAGGATGTCGACGGTGCCGTTGGCGAAGCCCTCGATGGCGAGCTTCTGGTCCTTCGGCTGGCGGAACCGGCTGACGTGCTCGATCGTGAACGGGTAGTCCTTGAGCCGCTCGGCGAACGTGCCGTAGTGCTGCTGGGCGAGGATCGTCGTCGGCACCAGCATCAGCACCTGCTTGCCGGCGTCGGCGGCCTTGAAGGCGGCCCGCAGCGCGACCTCGGTCTTGCCGTAGCCGACGTCGCCGCAGATGAGCCGGTCCATCGGGCGCTCGGCCTCCATGTCGCCCTTCACCAGCTCGATCGCCATCCGCTGGTCCGGCGTCTCCTGGTAGGGGAACTTCGCCTCGAACTCCTGCAGCCACTCGCTGTCGGGCGGGAACGAGAGCCCGACGCGGCGCTTGCGCTCGGCGTAGAGGTTGAGCAGCTCGCCGGCCAGCTCCTGCGCGGCCCGCCGGGCGCGCGTCTTGAGCGTCTCCCAGCTCTTGCCGCCGAGCTTGGAGAGCGGCGGGTGGCTGCCGCCCGCGCCGACGTAGCGGGAGATCTTCGCGAGCTGGTCGACCGGCAGGAAGACCTTGTCGGTGCCGGCGTACTCGAGGTTGAGGTAGTCGCGCGTGACGCCCGCGACGGTCTTCGTGTCGAAGCCGGCGAAGCGCGCCAGCCCGTGGTCCTCGTGGACGACGATGTCGCCGGTCCGCAGGTCGGCGAACGACCGCAGCGCGCCGCGCCGCCGCCGGCCCGTGTCCATCCCGCCGCTGCGCTCGGGGCGGCGGCGGATGAGGCGGTGGTCGGGGAGGACCGCGAGCTTCAGGCCCGGGGCGATGAAGCCGTCGCGCAGGCGCGCGGTGCGGAACTGGAGCTTCTCGTCGGAGTCCCACGACGCGCGCAGCCGCGCGAGGTTGTACGCCGCTCGCTCACCCTCCGCGCGGGTGGCCCACGTGACGACGGTGCGGTAGCCCGAGCGCGTGAGCTTCTCCAGCTCCGTCTCGGCCTCCTTGAGGCCACGGGCCGCGGTGTCGGCGGTCTGCGCGCGCAGCTCGACCGGCTGGTTGCCGCTGATCGAGCTGAGCCGCACGCGGCCGCGCGCGTCGAGCTGCGCGAGCACCGTGTCCGGGTTGACGTACAGGCCGTGCGCGTCCTGGTCCCGGAACGCCGTGCAGACGTCCTGCCAGTGGTCCTTGAGCGCGGGCTCGAGGTCCTCCTCCGCCGCGATCAGGACGTGCGCGTCGGCCGGCGCGAGGTCCATGAACGCGTGGAACTTGTCGAGCGGGAGCAGCTCGGCGATGTCGGGGCGCTCGGCCTCCTCGTCCGCGGCGGCGACCTCGGCGAGCTCACGGTGCTCGACGGCCAGCTCGGCGGCCGGCGCGATCTCGACGCAGTCCACGTCGCCGAACGAGCGCTGGGTGAACGTGGAGAACTCGCGGAGCGTCTCGACCTCGATGTCGAACAGGTCGACGCGGACGGCGCGGTCGGCCGTCGCAGGGTAGATGTCGAGCAGCTCGCCGCGGATCGCGAACTGGCCGCGGTCCTCGACCTGGTCGACGCGCGCGTAGCCCATCGCGGCGAGCCTGATAGCGGTCTCATCGAGGTCGATCAGGTCGCCCTTGCGGACCATGAAGCCGTGCGGGCGCAGCTCCGGGTCGGGCACCTTCTCGGACAGCGCGACGGCCGACACGACGACGACCGGCGGCTCCGCGTCGCCGTCGCCCTTGGAGGCGTCGATGAGCGCGTCGATCGCCGCGACCCGCAGGCCGACGAGGTGCGGCGGCGGCGCGAGGTGCGACTCGTACGTGACGCCGCGGCTCGGGTAGAAGCGGACGGGCCGGGGCGCCAGCCAGGTCGCCAGGTCGGCGGCGAGGTCGCGCGCCTGCTTGTCGTCGCCGGCGACGACGAGCGTCGCGTGGGCCGGGTCGGTGTCGGCGAGGCCCGCGACGACGTACGGCCGCAGGGCCTGCGAGACGAAGGCGCGCGTCGCGCCTGAGGCGGGGGCGTCGAGGCGGAGCGTCGCCGCGTCGGCGTCGTCGGTGAGGTGCTGGAGGAGAGGGCGCAGGGACATGGATCCGGGCACGCAGAGCGACCGGGCAAGAGGCCCGGCCGGGTGCTCTTCCCAGGGTACCCGTGGCGCGTCCGCGGCCTACCGGACAGGGCGCCGGCGTCCGATCATCTGGGGACATGCGGCCTTGGACCGTCCCGTTTCGCCTGCGCGCCTCCGCGGCGCTGGCGCTCGTGCTCGCCCTCGCGGGCGGCGCGCCGGCCGCCGCACGCGCCGACGAGGGCGACGTCGGTGGCCGCCCGGCCCTCGACACGCGCGCGGGCGAGCGCGCGCACGTGAGCGCGGAGGTCGCCGCCGGCCGCCGCGCGCTGGATCGCCGGCTCGGCGCGCTCGGTCGCGTGGAGGCCGCCCCGCAGACGGGCGGCGTCGCCGACGTGCGGCGCGCGGACGGCTTCCTCACCGGCGCCTCCCCCGCGGACGCCGCGACGGTCGCGCTCGACTACGTGCGCGCGCGACCCGAGGTGTTCGGGCTCGACGCCGGCGACGTGGACGCGCTCCGGCTGGAGGCCCGGTTCACCTCCGCGGACGGCATCACGACGCTGCGCTGGGTCCAGACGGTCGACGGCATCGCGGCGTTCGACACCGGCCTGATCGCGCACGTCGCACGGGACGGGCGGCTGATCTCGGTGAGCGGCGGCGCGCAGCCCGACCTGGCGGTCGACGACGCCGAACCGGCGCTCGGGCCGGGCGCGGCCTACGGCGAGGCGCTGGCCGACGCCGGCGCTCCCCGCGTCGCGCCGGCCGGGCAGACGGAGCGCGGCCCCGAGCGCGAGACCGACTTCGCCGACGGCGGCGCCGCCCGCCTCGCCGTCCTCGCGGGCCCCGGCGGCGGCCGGCTGGTGTGGCGGACGTTCGCCCTCGACCCCGACGGCCGCGGCTACGAGCAGGCGCTCGACGCGGACACCGGTGCGGTGCTCGTCCGTCGTCCGCTCACCGCGCACGAGTCGCGCGCGGACGTCTACGACCGCTTCCCGGGCAGCGCGCAGGGCGGCACGCCGGTGACGGTCGACCTGGCGGCGAACCCGCGCTGGCTGACCGACGCCGCCAAGCTGGCGGGCGACTTCACCCACACCTACACGGACCGCAACGCCAACAACGCCGCGGACGCGGGCGAGGACACCCCGCCGTCGAGCGGCAGCGACTGGCGCTACCCGCTCGTCGCGCCCGACACGGTGACCGGGCCGTGCCCGCCCGCGCCCGCGTTCTGCACGTGGAACTCCGCCGACGCGAGCACCCTGACGCTCAACGAGCGCAGCTCGGCGGTCAACCTCTTCTTCCACGCCAACCGCTTCCACGACCACCTGCTGAGCGAGCCGATCGGGTTCACTCCCGCCTCGGGCAACTTCGAGGGCGGCGACCGCGTCATCGCGGAGAACAACGACGGCAGCGGGTTCGACAACGCGAACTTCTCGACGCCGCCGGACGGGACGTCACCGCGGATGCAGATGTTCCCGCGCCGGTCGGCGTACGACCTGCAGAGCGGGCACAGCGCCGAGACCGTCTACCACGAGTACACGCACGGGCTGACCAACCGGCTCGTCGTCAACGCGGCCGGAGGCTCGATGCTGCAGGGCGAGCAGGCGCGGTCGATGGGCGAGGGCTGGAGCGACTGGTACGCGCTCGACTTCCTGGAGCGCAGCGGGTACGCGGTCGACGGCCCGACGGCCGGCGACCTGTCGTACGGCGCGTACTGGAACGGCACCGGCATCCGCACGCAGGCCATCGACTGCCGCCGCACGGACCCGGTCGCCGGGAGGTGCGCGGCCAACGGCGGCGCGTACACGTACCAGGACATCCGCACGCTGACGGCGCCGCACACGAGCGGCGAGATGTGGTCGCAGACCCTGTGGGACGTCCGCCGCGCGATCGGCAGCGACGAGGCCGAGCGGCTCGTCACCGCCGGCCTGCGGCTCAGCGCGCCGAACCCGACCTACGTCGACATGCGCGACGCGATCCTGCAGGCCGACCTGGCGACCGGCGCGACGCACTACGCGCAGCTGTGGCGCGCGTTCGCCGCCCGCGGGCTCGGCGTCTCCGCCGCGTCGGCGGGCACGAACGTCAGCGCGGCCACCGAGGCGTTCGACCTCCCGCGCCCGTCGGTTGCCGACGACCCGGCGGTGCACGAGCTCGAGGGCGACCGCGACGGCGTGGCCGAGCCCGGCGAGACCGTGCGGCTGCGGCCGGCGCTGGTCAACACGGGCGTCGAGGGACTGGGCGAGCTGTCCGGGACGGTGTCGTCGGCGACGGCCGGCGTCACGGTGACGGGCGGCGCGACGACGTGGCCGGCGCTCGCGACGCCGCTCGCGCGCGCCGACGCGGAAGGCGACGTGACGGTGACGCTCGACCCGTCGCTGCCCTGCGGCACGCCCGCGACGTTGAACGTGGCCACGACGCTGCCGTCCGGCGCCGCGACGCTCCCCTTCCGGCTGCGCGCCGGCGCGCCGGTCGTCCCGAGCGGCACGGTGTGGACGTCCGCGACGCCGAACGCGGCGATCCCCGACAACAACGCCGGGGGCGTCAGCTCGACGATCACGATCCCCGGGCCGGGGACGCCGGTGCAGGACGTCGAGGTCCGCGTCGACGGCCTCACGCACGCGTATCTCGGCGACCTCGAGCTCTTCGTCTCGCACGACGGGGGCCCGCGGCGGCGGCTCATGAGCCGCCCTGGCAACGCGCGGATGGGCGCCGCGACGATGACCGCGACGATCTTCGACGACCAGGCGACGAGCGCGTTCGCGGGCGCCACGCTCGCCCAGGCGCCGTTCACCGGCCGTTGGCGCCCGCTGGAGGCGCTCGCGCCGTACGAGGGCGCCACGACCGCCGGGACGTGGACGCTCACCGCGATCGACGGCGGGCCGGGCGACACGGGCACGCTCGCCGGGTGGTCGATCGGCTTCGCGACCCGCAGCACCGGCTGCGAGGACAACACCGCGGCCGCGACGACCTCCGTCGCCACCGGCGTCGGCGCGAGCACCGCGACGGTGGGCGGCGCGATCGACGCGGCGGGCGCCGCGACCGACTACCGCATCGTCTGGGGCACGACCGAGGCGTACGGCGCGGCGACGACCGTGGCCTCGGCGGGCGCCGCGCGGGGCGCGGTGGAGCGCACCACGAAGCTCACGGGGCTCGCCGCCGGCACGACCTACCACTACCGCGTCGAGGCGCTGCGTGGGGGCGAGGTCGTGGCCGCGGGCGCGGATCGCACGTTCACGACGAGCGCGGCGGACGGTGACGGCGGCGGCGGGACCGGCACCGGTGGCGACGGCAGCGGCGGTGGCACCGGCAACGGCACAGGCAGCGGCACCACCGACGGCGGCGGCAGCACGGCCGGCGGCGGGACCGCACCCGCTGGCGGGACCACCCCGGCCGCCCCGCGCGCGGACGGCCCCGGCGCCACGCCCGCGCCGACGCTCGCGTTCACCGGCGCCCGCACGCTGCGGGTCACCCGCGGGCGCGTCACGCTGCGCCTCACGGCTCCGCCATCGACGCGCGGGAAGGTGACGCTCCGCGCCGGCAGGCGCACGATCGGCACGGCCACGTTCACCGCCACCCGCAGCGGCACGGCCACCGTCGCCGTCCGCCTCTCCTCCCGCGGCCGCACCGCCCTGCGCAAGGCCCGCCGCGGCAGGCTCGCCGTGACCGCACATGCGACCGCCGGGCAGCGCATCGCGACCGCCCGTCTCACCCTCCGCGGCTGACGACGTCACACTTCGGGGTCCTCGTGCGTTGAACGGGTGCATGACCCTCGAAGCCCTCATGGAAGAGCAGACGGCGCCGCTGACCCGGCGGCTGCGGCGCATGCTCGGTGACCCGCACGCCGCCGAGGACGTGCGTCAGGAGGCGTTCGCGAAGGCCTGGACCGCCGCACCCCGCGACGCCGACGACGACCACCTGCGCGCCTGGCTGCACCGGACCGCGACCAACCTCGCGCTCGACGAGCTGCGCCGCCGCCGCGTGCGCCGTGCGACGCCGCTGGCGGAGGAGCTCGACGCCGCCGCCGTCGGCGGCGACCACGACGAGGCGCTGGCCGCCCGCGAGGCCCTCGGCCGCCTGACGCCGCACGAGCGGATGCTCCTGCTGATGCGCTTCCAGGCCGGGTTGACGCACCACGAGATCGCGCAGCTGCTCGACATCGCCGACGCCGCCGCCCGCCAGCGCGTCTCGCGCGCCCGCCGCGCGTTCGCCAAGGCGATGCGCGAAGGCGCCCAGCGCGCCGCCCCGCGGGTCGCGCTGCTCGTCGCCGACGCCGCGCCGGACTCGTGCGAGGCGTGGCTGCGCGCCGCGGGCGCCGACGTCGTCGTGCTGCCGAGCGACGAGCGGGAGCTGACGCTCGCCGGCGCCGACGCGTTCGTCCTCAGCGGCAGCTACCAGGACCTCCACCCCGGCCTCTACGGCGAGGAGCTGAGCCCGCTCACGCTCGGCGCCGACCTGGAGCGCGACCGCCGCGACCTCAAGCTCGTCCGCCAGGCGCTGGTCGACGACCTGCCGATCGTCGGCGTGTGCCGCGGCAGCCAGCTGCTCAACATCGTGCTCGGCGGCACGCTGCACCAGGATCTCGCGCAGGCCGGGATGGCCGGCGAGGTCCACGGCAGCGAGGAGTCGCACCGTGTCCGCACGGGCGACGGCTCCAAGCTTCGCGACATCGTCGGCACCGGCGCGCACGTCGGCGGCGCCCACCACCAGGGCATCAAGCGGCTCGGCCGCGGCGTGCGCCCGGTGGCGGTCTCCGCGGACGGTGTCGTCGAGTCGATCGAGGTGCCGTCCCGCCGGTTCGCGATCGGCGCCCAGTGGCACCCGGAGGCGGACGCCTCCGCCACCGCCGGGCCGCTGCTCGCCGAGGCGCTCGTCCGCGCCGCCTCCGCCGCCTGACCGCGGCGCCCCTCTCCCTCCCCCGAAGACGAAAGGCAGGAAGCGATGGATCCCACCATCACGATCCGCCGTGCCGGTCTGCACGACGAGCAGGTGCTGCGCGACCTCGCGGGCCTCGACTCCTCCCCGCGTGTCCCGCGCGGCGAGGTGCTGCTGGCCGAGCTGAACGGCCGGCCGGTCGCCGCGCTGTCGATGACGGACGGCACGAAGGTCGCCGACCCGTTCCTCCCGACCGCGCAGGTGGTCGAGCTGCTCGACGTGCGCTCGCGCGCGCTGCGCGGCGCGCCGGGCTACGGCAGCACGATGCGCTCGGCCGCGTCGGTCGCGCGCGCGATCAGGTCCTGGACCTCGTCGCGGCTCTGGCGCCACTTGCCGAGGACGTAGGACGCCACGATGTCCGGATCGGTGGAGTCGGGCCTGCCGACGCCGATCCGGACGCGCTGGAAGCCCGGGTCGCCGAGCTCGCGCTTGAGCGACTTGAGGCCGTTGTGGCCCGCCAGCCCGCCGCCGACGCGCGTGCGGACGTCGCCGAACGGCAGGTCGATCTCGTCGTGCAGGACGAGCACCCGCTCGAGGTCGTCGACGCGGTAGGCGCCGCGCGCGGGGCCGGCGCTGCGGCCGGCCTCGTTCATGTAGGTCTGCGGCAGGAGCACCGCGACGCGAGGACCGCCCGGGCCAGTCCTTCCCTCGGTGACCAGCCCGTTGAACTTCTTCTTCGCGGCGGGGAGGTCCCAGCGGCGCGCGAGCGCGTCCGCGACCTCGAAGCCCACGTTGTGCGGCGTCCCGGCGTACCGCGTCCCGGGGTTGCCCAGGCCGACGATCAGCCAGTCGACGGGGGCCGTCGACTGGCCTTTGCCGAAGCGCACCGCGGCGGGGCGCTACTGCTCGGTGGTCTCGGGGGCCGGCTCGGCCTCGTCGGCGTCGCCGCCGGTGGAGCCGGTGTCGGCCTCGCCCGCGGGCGTGCCGTCCTCGCCGACGACCGCGGTCTCGGTCTCCGGGGAGTCGTCCTCGATCGCGGCGCGCGGCAGCGTGATCGACGCGACGACGGCCTCTGCGTCGTCGAGGATCGTGATGCCCTTCGGCGCCGTGATGTCGGCGACCGTCAGCGTGCCGCCGGCCTCGAGGCCGGACGCATCGTGGACGATCGACTCCGGCACGTCGCCCGGGAGCGCCTCGATGGTCAGCTCGCGGAGCTGCTGCTCCAGCACGCCGCCCTCGACGATGCCCGGCGCGTTCTCGACGCCCTGGAGGTCGAGCACGACCGGCGTCTGGATCGCGACGTTCATGTTGACGCGCACGAAGTCGACGTGCCAGGCGTCCCCGCGGACCGGGTCGCGCTGCTGGTCCTTGACGACCGCGTTGGCGGTCGTGCCGTCGACGTCCAGCTCGATGACGGCGCCCGCGCCCTGGAGGGCGATGCGGAGATCGCGAGCATCGACGCTGATGTGCTGCGGCTCGCCATCACCGCCGTAGAGGACCGCGGGCACGCGACCGGAACGGCGCAGGCGGCGGTTCGAGCGCGAGCCTTCGATGTCGCGCGGGGTGGCGGAAAGACGAGTCGTTGCGTTGGCCATGGCGGTCAGAGAGGGTAGCGAGGTCCGTCCGGACGACCAGCTACCTAGCGGCGCGAGCGCTGCGAGGGCAGCGTCCCCGGATCGCCCGGGTACTGGTCGACGGCGAGGTAGTTGCGCTGCAGGTCCGCGAAGCCGGGCTTGCGCACGCCGTCGAACGAGACGACGGCCTTCTGGTGGATCGGCGACTGCGGCCGCGGGTTGCCGCCGTCCCACTCCGGGCGGACGCGGAACTCGCGGATCGTCCAGTACAGGGCGCCGCTCAGCCACGGCTTCGAGTTGTAGACGGCCGAGTGGTAGTTGATGAAGTCCTGCTGGAACTCGTACGTGCCCTTCTCCTCGACCGGGCCGTTGCGGTTCGCCTCGGCGCCGAACTCGGTGATGAAGATGCCCTTGTCCGGATAGCAGGCGCGGACCGAGTCGAGGTACTCGCTGAGCACGGTGCGGTCGGCGATCTGGCCGTTCGGGCCCGGGTACCAGCCGAAGTACTCGTTGATGCCGATCACGTCGAGCGGCTTGTACTCGGTCTGGCAGCCCGCGCCGGGGTAGCCGGCGACGGCGTACGAGATGAGGCGCGTCGGGTCGAGCGCGCGGGCCTGCGCGGCGGCGCGGCGGATGTAGTCGCCCTGCACCGGGCCCGGACGGGCCGACAGCTCGTTGCCGATCGACCACGTGATGATCGACGGGTGGTTGCCGTTGGCGAGCACGTTCTCACGCAGCTCGTTGGCGCCGACCTTGCGGACGGTCTCCGACGCGAGGTAGTTCGTCTTCACCGCGTACATCGGGATCTCCGACCACACCAGCAGGCCGAGCCGGTCGGCCTGCTCGTGCATGTACGGATGCAGCGGGTAGTGCGAGCGGATCATCGTCGCGCCGACGTCGCGGGCGTCCTTGAGGAGCTGGTCGCGGATCTTGTTGTCGATCGCGAACCCGACCTTGCGGTCGTCCTCGTGCAGCGACACGCCGCGGACGTTCACCGGCAGGCCGTTGAGGTTGAGCTTGCCGTCGACGATCTTCACCGAGCGGATGCCGCTCTTGAGCTGGTAGCCGAGGACCTTGCGGCCGTCGTCCTTGCCCGCGCGGACGGTGAGCGAGACGTCGTAGAGGTTCGGGTGCTTGGGCGACCACAGCTTCGGGTCGCCGACGCGGACGCTCGTCGTGAACGTGCCGAATCGCTTGGCGCCGATCGACTGCGTCCCGAGCCGGACGGTCTTGTCGCCGTACTTGCCGGTGATGCGGACGCGCTGCGGCTCGTCGGCGTAGTTGCGGACGGTCACGCGGAAGCGGACGGTGGCCGCGCACGAGCGGCACGGCAGCTCGGGCAGCACCTGCACCGAGCTGAAGTCGATCTTGTCGACGCGCTTGAGGTAGACCTCGCGGAGCAGGCCGCCGTAGTTCCACCAGCCGCCGGTCGGGACCGACGTGCGGGTGAAGCCGGCCGGCGGGAGGTCCCACGGCTTGCGGATGTTCTCCACCCGCACGACGAGCCGGTTCGTGCCGCTGCGCTTGAGGTAGCTGCGCGGGATGCGCAGCTCGAAGCCGATGTACGCGCCGCGGTGGGTGCCGACGAGCTTGCCGTTCATCCACGCGCGGACGCGGTAGTTGGCCGACTCGAAGCGGAGCACCCAGTCGTAGCGGCTGCTCGACGACGGGAGCTTGAAGTCCTTGCGGTACCAGCCGACGGTGCCGGCCATCGAGGCGGCCGACTCGTCCTGGGCGTTCCACGCGTTCGGGACCGTCGTCTCCGTCCAGCCCTGTGCGCTCGTCTGCTTGTGGAAGCCCTGTTTGAGCCCGGCGTTCGCGGTGTCGAGCCGGAACAGCCAGCTCCCGTCCATCAGGAAGAGGTTGTCGGCGCGGTCCTGGTAGAGGGCGCCGCGGGAGGGCGTGTCCTGCGCGGACGCCGGAGCGGCGGCCACGAGGAGGGCGAGGAGGGAGAGGAGCAGGAAGAGCAGTCGCTTCGGCATCGGCACGGTGGGGTTCAACACACGGGCGTGCCGAAGGTTGCGCAGGAAGCTCAGCTCAGCAGCTGCTCT
The DNA here is from genome assembly GCF_056863265.1 of Parviterribacter multiflagellatus. NCBI lineage: Bacteria > Bacillati > Actinomycetota > Thermoleophilia > Solirubrobacterales > Parviterribacteraceae > Parviterribacter > Parviterribacter multiflagellatus. Next base: position 64,441 of record NZ_JBXPIZ010000004.1, on the reverse strand, counting down.
CCCGCGCGATCGGCTCGCTGAGGCGGGTCAGGCTAACGGAGGGGCCGGTGATCGCGTTCCCCGTCCGCTCGACGGTGACGCACTGGACGGTCGGGAGCAGCCCGTCGCGCTGCCACACGACGCGGGTGGGAGCGGTCTCGCTGCCGAGCGCGTGGGAGGTGCCCGAGTCGTATCGGACGATCTCGACCTCGCCGCTCCCCTTCCCCTCGAACCGGGCGATCAGGGCCGCGAGCTGCTGCGCGCATGCGGTGTCGCAGTCCTCCAGCTCGGTCGCCATCGCGCGCAGGTCGGCGGCGGCCTGCGCGTTCAGCAGGCGCTCGACCTTCGTGCGCTCCGTCGAGTCGGCCGACAACCAGCGCGCGACCGCGACGCTGACGAGCAGGAAGAGCACGACGGCGACGGCGAGCACGAGCCGCCGCCGGGCGACGACGGTCAATCGGGCTCCTCGCCGCTCAACTCGAGGAACCGCTCGACCGACGCCTCCTGCCGCTCCAGCCGCTCGGCCATCGCGCGGGCGTGCTCCGCCGCCTCGGTGAGGAACGCGTCGAGGCAGGCCTCGGGCTCCTGGGCCAGCGGGTAGATGCGCGCGACGTCCTGCTGGGCGATCGCGATGCCGAGCGGCGGCGTGCCGTCGGCGAGCGTGCGGGCGCTGCAGACCGGCGCGACCACGACCCCGCGGTCGGGCGCGACGAGCGCGACCGGCATCAGGCGGTGCGCGGGGAGGCTGACCGGGAGCGCGACCGAGCGGTCGACCTGGACGACGCTCGACGCCAGGTCCTCCAGCGGCTCGCGCCACACCGCGAGCACGGTGTCGGCGGCGGTGATCGCGTCGCGCAGGGCCCGCGCCTGCGCCTGGTAGGCCTCCTCGGCCTCGTCGCGGTCGTGCGCGTCCCCGAGGTCGAGGTCGCACGGCACGCGCAGCAGCTCGTTCGCCCCCACCTTCGCGCCCGCGCCGAGCCCGCCGTGGGCGACGTAGGTCTGGATCGTGCCGAGGTCGCGCCGTCCGTGGAAGATGATCGTCAGCGCGTCGCACGTCGCGAGGGGCTGCACCCGCAGCGCGACGCTGGCGGCAGCGGCCGCGTCGAGGAGCGCACGGCGCAGGAGCTCCTCGGCCTCGTCGCGTCGGGTGTCCTCCGGCTCACCCATGACGGCATGATGTCAGACGCGCCGGGCGAGATTCCCGATTTTCGACAGGAGGTACAGCGTGATCATGAAGATCCTCTACCGACCGATAGGCATCGTGCTGGGCCTGCTTGGCGGCATGCTCGCCAAGTCGGTCTTCAACGTCATCTGGTCGCGCATCGACGACGAGGAGGCGCCGAAGGCGACGATCGAGGGCAGCGGCTGGACGAAGGTGCTGCTCGCGGCGGCCGTCCAGGGCGCCGTGTTCCAGACGGTCCGCGCCGCGGTCAACCGCGGGGGCGCCGAGGGCTTCCAGTACCTCACGGGCGTCTGGCCGGGCGAGAAGCGCCCGGATCCCAAGTAGGCCGGCGGGTCAGCGGGCGCGGATGATCAACCCGCGCCCGCGGAACTCGTCGACCGCGTCCTCGAAGGCCGCGAAGTCGCGGGCGAGGAGGAGGTCGACGGGGCGGCCGCGCGGGCCCTGCGCCCGCAGCCAGCGCTGGAGGACCACGGCGTCGAGGTCCTCGGTCAGCGCCAGCAGGATCGGGATCTCGGGCTTGTGGTCGAGCTCCCCCGTCAGGACCGTGAGCGGGTCGACGTCGAGGACGCGCAGCAGCTCGTCGTCGCTGAGGCCCAGGCGCTCGGTGAGGACGGCCGCACCGGTGTCCACGGCGCTCAGAGCAGCTCTTCCGCGGCCGACAGGTACTGCTGGGCGCGCGACGTCATGCGGACCAGGCCGTAGGCGTCGAGCACCGCGCGCTTGAGGTCGGGCGGGTCGCCCGCGGCGCGCAGGCGGCGCATCAGCTCGGCGATCTCGTCGAGCGGGACCTCGATCAGCTCGCGCGGGCCGAGCTCGCGCACCACGACCTCGGGGCTGTCGAGCGCGCGGACGACGTCGTCGTTCTGCCACGGGATGTCGTCGCTACGGATCAGGTCGATGCGGCCCTCGCGGGCCAGGTGGTAGATCGAGTTCGAGAGCGGCGCGCGGGCGACGCTCGTCAGCTTCTTGCCGCCGGCGGCCTTGTTGTAGAGCGCGTACGCCCGGGAGGCGAGCAGCGGGCCCTCGACGCTGACGATCTCCTCGAGCGTCTCCATGATGCGCGGGCGCGGCGCGCTGCGCGGGTCGCCGGGCGCGTCGCCGTCCCACGCGCGGTACGGCTCGAGCGCGATGCGGATCGGCGCGGAGCCGTCGGCGCTGCGCTTCGCGGTGGCCGGGAGCGTGGCCTTCCAGTCCTCGACGGGCCAGTCGGGCCGCTCGCCGCGCGACAGCGTGAGCACCGGCAGGTCGGTCGTCTCGTACAGCATCACGCGCTCGTCGAGCAGCACGCGGTCGGGCGGGTCGGGCCAGTCGGTGAGGACGATCGCGGCGACCGCGAGCCCGGCGCCGCGGACGGCCTCGGCGGCGGCGCGGGCGCGGCCGGTGAGGCCGGCGTCCGCCTCGATGGCGAGGACGACCGGCGCCTGCAGCTCGGCGGCCAGGTCCCGGCAGGCGTAGCGGACGGTCAGCGGGGCGAGGACGTCGGCGGCGATCGCGATCACGTCGCTCTGGCGGGCGCGGTCGGCCAGCGCGCCGGGGGAGTGCTCGGCGCCGGCGTGGGCGGCGGTGATCGCGGGCGTCGTGCGCCCCTCGCCGAGGACCCAGGCGTCGGGGTCGATCGCGTGCGCGACGGCGGCCGCGGGCGGGCCCAGGACGACGAGCGACGTCATGCGAGGTGGTGGTCGGTCACATCTCTGCGCAGCACGTGCGGCAGTGTTCCACGTCGTGACGACCTCCGCCCCCGCTCTCCCCCTGTCCACGATCCTGCGCGAATGGGGGCGGATCGGGTGCGTCGGCTTCGGCGGGCCGCCGGCGCACGTCGCGCTGCTGCGGGAGCTGTGCGTCGAGCGGCGCGGGTGGATCGACGAGGAGGACTTCGAGCACGGCGTCGCGGCCACGAACCTGCTCCCCGGGCCCGCCTCGACCCAGCTGGCGATCTACTGCGCGTGGCGGCTGCGGGGGGTGCCGGGCGCGCTGGTCGGCGGGTGCGCGTTCATCGTGCCCGGGCTCGTGCTCATCATCGCGCTGGCCGCGCTCTTCCTCGGCGCGCCGCCGGACTGGGTGCGCGGGATCGGCGCGGGTGCGGGCGCGGCGGTGGCGGCGGTCGCCGTGCAGGCCGGCGTCGCGCTGATGGGGCCGAGCTGGTCGCGCGCCGCGTCGCGCGCGCGGTGGGTCGTCTACGCGGCTGCGGGCGCCGTCGCCGCCGCCACCGTCGGCGCGTGGCTCGTGCTCGTCCTGCTGGCGTGCGGCGCGGTCGAGCTGGTGTGGCGCCGGGGTCTGCCCTCGGGTGCGCCCTCCCTCGCTCCCGCCCCGCTGCTGCTCGCCGCGGCGACCACCGGCGGGCTCGCCGCGCTGTCGTGGACGGCGTTCAAGGTCGGCGCGCTCTCGTACGGCGGCGGGTTCGTGATCATCCCGCTGATGCAGGGCGACGCGGTCGGCCACGGGTGGATGACCGAGGCGGAGTTCACGAGCGCGGTCGCCCTCGGCCAGGCGACGCCGGGGCCGGTGGTGCAGACGGTCGCGGTCGTCGGGTACGCCGCGCACGGGGTCGGCGGCGCGCTGCTCGCCGCGCTCGTGGCGTTCGCGCCGTCGTTCTGGTTCATCGCGCTGGGAGCCGAGCGGTTCGACCGCCTGCGCACGTCGCCCGCACCGCAGGCGTTCCTCGCCGGCGCGGGGCCGGCGGCCATCGGCGCGATCGTCGGGTCCGCCGTCCCGCTGGCGGACGCGCTCTCGGAGGCGTGGCAGTACGGCGTCCTCGCGGGCGCGGCGGTGCTGCTGCTCGCGCTCCGCCGCGGGGTCGTGCTGACGCTGCTCCTCGCCGCGGCGGCGGGTGCGGTCGCGGCGCTCCTCGGAGCGCCGCTCCCGGCCTAGAAGAGCTGGTTCTCGCCGCCGAAGATGTCGCTCACCGAGTCGTCCGTGAAGATGCGGCGGACGGAGTCGGTCAGCAGGTCGGCGCAGCTGAGCACGGTGATGTTGTCGGGTGCGCCGTCGCGGAGCGGGATCGTGTCGGTGACGACGATCTGCTCGAACCCGGCCTCGGTGAGGTTCTCGAACGCGCGGCCCGACAGGACCGGGTGCGTCGCCGCGGCGTACACCGACTTCGCGCCCGCCTCGCGCACCGTCTCGGCCGCCGCCTTCAGCGTCCCGGCGGTGTCGATCATGTCGTCCACGATGATCGCGTTGCGGCCCTTGACGTCGCCGATCACGTAGCCGATCTCGGCCTTCTGGTGCTCGGGGCGCTCCTTCGTGAGGATCGCGAGCTCCGCGCCCATCTTCTCGGCGAACTTCTGGTTGAGCTTCGCGCGCCCGACGTCCGGCGCGACGACGACGAGGTCCGGCAGGTTCAGGTCGATGAAGTGCTGCGTGAGGATGTGCAGCGCGGTCATGTGGTCGACCGGCTTGGAGAAGAAGCCCTGGAGCTGGCCGGCGTGGAGGTCCATCGTGAGGACGCGGTCGGCGCCGACGGCCTCCAGCATCCGCGCGACGGCACGGGCGGAGATCGGCTCGCGGCCCATCGACTTCTTGTCCTGGCGGGAGTAGCCGTACCACGGAGTGACGGCGACGACCCGGTGCGCCGACGCGCCGACGGCGGCGTCGATCATCAGGATCAGCTCCATGAGCGCGTCGTTCGCGGTGACGCCCGTCGCCGGGTTGCCGCACGTCGGCTGGACGATGAACACGTCCGCGCCGCGGATCGAGTCGTTGAACCGGCAGTAGACCTCGCCGTTGGAGAAGGTCTTCAGCGTCACCGGACCGAGCCCGATGCCCAGCTTCGATGCGATCTTGGTGGCGAGCTCGGGGTGCGCGCGACCCCCGAACACCATGAGCTTCTTGTCGTAGCCGATGCCGAGGCTCGACGCGACAGGCTGCGTCTCGAGGGCGCTCACGATGGTGGAACTCTAGCCCTTGCGCCGGGCGTAGTCCGTGATGTTGGTCTGGCGCGCCCGGGCGACGCCGAGCGCGCCCGGCGGGACGTCCTCGGTGATGACCGACCCGGCGGCGATCACGGCGTCGTCGCCGACGGTGACCGGGGCGACGAACGTGGTGTCCACGCCGGTCTTCACGTTCGCCCCGATCGTCGTCCGGTGCTTGTTGCGCCCGTCGTAGTTGGCGGTGACGTTGGAGGCCGCGATGTTCGACTTCGCGCCGACGTCCGCGTCGCCCAGGTAGGAGAGGTGCGGGACCTTCGCGCCGGGGCCGACGTCGGAGTTCTTCATCTCCACGAACGTGCCCGCCTTGGCGCCCGCGCGCAGGACGGTGTGGCCGCGCAGGTGGACGTACGGCCCGATGCTCACGCCGTCCTCGACCGTGCTGTCGACGAGGTACGCGTGGAACGCCTTGACGCCGTCGCCGATCGTGACGTCGCGCGTGGTGACCTGCGGGCCGATGACGCAGTCCGCGCCGATCCTGGTCTCGCCCTTGAGCACCGTGCCCGGCTCGATCGTCGTGTCGCGCCCGACGGTGACGGTGACGTCGACGAACGTGGAGGACGGCTGCACGACCGTGACGCCGGCGCGACCGAGCGTCTCGAGGATGCGCTGCTGCGCGAGCTCGCGGACGCGGCCGAGCTCCACCCGGTCGTTGACGCCGAGGGTCAGCGAGGCGTCGTCGACGACGTGCGCGACGACGCGGCGGCCGGCGCTGATGAGGACCGGGAGCGTGTCGGGCAGGTAGTACTCGCCCTGCTCGTTGTCGTTGCCGATCCTGGCGAGCGCGTCGACCAGCGCGGCGCCCTCGAAGGCGTAGATGCCGGCGTTGACCTCCTTGATCGCCAGCTCCTGCGGCGTCGCGTCGCCGCCGGCCTTGGCCTCGACGACGCGCAGCACGTCGCCGTCCACCGAGCGCACGACGCGCCCGTAGGCGCCCGGGTCGTCGAGCACCATCGTGACCATCGTCGCCGCGGCGTACGCGCTGCGGTGCGTCTCGGCGAGGTCGCGGAGCGTGTCCGCGGTGACGAGCGGGACGTCGCCGTTGATGACGATGACGGTGTCGTCCGGCTGCAGGTGCGGCGCGGCGACGCGGACCGCGTCGCCGGTGCCGAGCGCCTGCTCCTGCACCGCCAGCTCGACGCCCTCGGGCAGATGCCCCTCCAGCGCGCGATCGGGCCCGCCGATCACGATCACGGCATCGGCCCCGGCCGCCCTGGCGGCCTCCACGGGCCAGCGGACGAGGGGCCAGCCGCACAGGTCGTGCAGCACCTTCGGGGTCGCGGACTTCATGCGGGTCCCCTGGCCGGCGGCCATGACGACGGCGACGAGGCGAGGCATGCGGGAGATCGTAGGAGCCCACCCCACGCCATACTCTTCCGCGCACCCTCTGGGGGGTGGTCTAGCGGTAAGATGCCGGCCTTTGGAGCCGTTGCGACCCCGGTTCAAATCCGGGCCCCCCAGCTCCCTTCCATCCGAGCCGGATACGAACATGTGTTCGTATGGCACCGCGTTACACGGAAGAGCAGGCACGCGAGGCGGTCGCGGCGTCGAAGAGCTACGCCGAGACGCTGCGGCGGCTGGGGATGTGCGACCGCGGAGGGGCGTACAAGGTCCTCCGGAAGTGGACGGAGATCTGGGGCATCTCGACCGACCACTTCGATCCGCCGTACGCCAAGATCGCCGCGGCCGCGAGGCGACAGGCGACACCGCTCGAGCAGCTGCTCGTCGAGGGCAGCACGATCGGCTCGTCGCATCTCAAGGACAAGCTCTACCGAGCGGGGCTCAAGGCACGCCGGTGTGAGCTCTGCGGGCAGGGCGAGGAGTGGCGCGGCGGGCGGATGTCGCTGATCCTCGACCACGTCAACGGCGTGCGGAACGACAACCGCCTGGAGAACCTCCGGATCGTCTGCCCCAACTGCAACGCGACGCTGTCGACGCACTGCGGACGCAACGCGGCCCTGCTTGGCGAGCGGGCCTGCGAGCGGTGCGAGAAGTCGTTCAGGCCGCGGTCCAGATCGCAGCGGTACTGCTCGCAGGAGTGCGGCTCGCGGTGGGACCGGACTGGGCGAGCGCGACCGGGCGCGCGCCGCGTGGAGCGGCCGCCCTACGGCCAGCTGATCGAGGAGGTCGAGCTCCTCGGGTGGTCGGGCACCGGGCGCAAGTACGGCGTCTCCGACAACGCGGTCCGCAAGTGGGTGCGGTGGTACGAGCGGGAGATGGGGATCGCCGCGTGAAGGTGGCACCGGCACCGTCGGACGCTCGTCCGCGCATCCTCCGATCGGTTGATGCGCGCGCCGATGCAGGTCTCGGACCCGCACCGGACGCGGGTCGTCGATCGCTCTCCGGACCAAGGAAGGTCTCTCCCCATGAAGCAGTTCGCCTGCGGCGCCGTCGTCCCTGGCTGCGTCGCCACGTTCCAGGCCTCCGACGAGGCCGGGATCCTGCGGCAGGTCGTGGTGCACGCCCACGAGGACCATGGGCTGACCGACATCAGCGACGAGCTGGCCGCGCAGGTGCGCGCGCACATCGTCGCTGCGTAGCTACTCGGAGGCGATCACGGCGAGCGCGTCCACGATGCGCTCGATCCGCACCAGCCCGGCGTAGCGGCCCGCCTCGTCGCAGCACATGAGCGGGTCGAAGCGCCGGGCCGCCGGGCGCGCCATCGCGCGCCGGCTCACCGCCGCGAGCGGCATCTCGCGCGTCACCAGCATCAGCGAGCGCACCGGCGGCTCGCGGCGCGCGAAGTCCTCACGGCGGACGAGCCCGCTCGGCCTCCCTTGCGCGTCCACCAGCGCGATGTGCTCCGGGCCCGGGCGGCGATCGAACAGCACCGACAGCGCCCGGTCGCTCACCGGCTCGGGCAGCGTCGGGACCGCCTCGATCAGCGCCGCGACCTGCAGCTCGCGCGCGGCCGGCCGGTACTTCGTGCGGATGTGCCCGGCGATCTCGTTCTCGAGCTCGCCCATCCCCGGTCCCGGCCGGCCGAACGCGTACCCCTGCCCCAACGGGATGCGCATGCGGATCAGCGCGTCGAGCTCCTCCAGGCGCTCGATGCCCTCCGCGACCACCCACGCGTCGATCCGCGACGCCAGCTCGCTCAGCGTCTCGACGACGGCGGCCCGCGCGGGCTCGTTGTCGAGGTTGTGGACGAGCGAGCGGTCGATCTTCACGAAGTGCGGGTGGAGCGCCGTGATGCGGCGCAGCGAGCCGTAGCCCGAGCCCGCGTCGTCGACCGCGACGAGCGCCCCGCGCGCCCGCAGCTCGGCCAGCGCGGCGCCGAGCGGGTCGAGGTCGGTGTCGGTCTGCTCGGTGATCTCGATGATCACGCTGTCGAGCCGGTCGGAGCCCGCAAACGCCTCCTGCACCTCATCCGACAGCGCCGCGCGCGGCGAGAGGTTCACCGAGAGGAACCGGTCGGCCGACACGTGCGGCCGCGCCTCGAGCACCTCGCGGACCATCTGCGCCTCCAGGGCGCCGCCCAGCCCGTGGTCGTCCGCCGCCGCGAAGACGTCCGCCGGCGGCACGCCGGGCCAGTCCGTGAACCGCGCCAGCGCCTCATATCCGCAGACCTCGCCCCGCTGGAGGTCGACGATCGGCTGGAAATGCGGCCGCACGCGTCCCGGCTTCTCGAGCACGTCGGTCAGCACCTGCACCTGCCACCCATCGTGAGACGGCTCAGCCCACACGCGTACCTCAACGCTGCACTTTGCACGAAGTTGGGCGCAAAGCCTCCCACGTCCCGCTGCAACGCGCCATGCAAGGCGGGACACCGCCGCCTCGCGTCAGGCCGGCGGGCGGAGGAGCTCTGCGACCTCGGGCGGCGTCAGCGGGTCGGCGAGGAACGCGGCGACGTCCTCCGGACCGGCGAGGTCCCGCTCGGAGCGGAGCATCGCCAGGCTGAGCCCGGCGGCCGTCGCGGCGCGCAGGGCGAGGTCGAGCACCCGGCCGCCGCCCCACGCCTCGGGCGGGAGCGCGAAGACCTCCGGGTGCGGCTCGCGCAGGCCGACGAGGTAGAACCCGCCGTGCGCCGTCGGGCCGTAGGTGACGTCGGTGCCGCTGCGCAGGTCCTCCAGCGCCTCCCGGCCGACGGTCGGCGAGATCTGCGGCGTGGCGATGCCGACCAGCAGCACCGGCCCGCCGCCGTGCTCGGCGTGGACGCGGTCGACCGCCGCGGCGCAGCGGGTGCCCGGGTCGCCACCGGCGTCGTCGTCGACGTACGCCGTCCCGACGCTCTCCGCCCACGCCAGCGCCCGCCGGACGAGCACGTCGTGCAGCCGCGCGACGCCCTGCGCGCCGAGCACCGGCTCGAGCGCAGCCGACGGTGGGCCGGCGAGCACGACGACCGCGGCGGGGCGCGCGTCAGTCAAAGCGGAGGATCGTTCCGACCGGCCCCAGCTCGGCGGCCGCGAGCACCGGGACCGCGCCGGCGAGCGTCGTCGCGAACGTCGACGTGGACGCGCCGATCAGCCGCATCAGCTCGTCGACCGGCGTCGCCTCGGCCTTGACGCCGTTGGCGTAGTCGGTCGCGTAGCCGAGCAGCCCGTACGGGATCTCCGCCTCGCCGAACAGGGCGGTCTCCGGCCCCGCGGTCTGGGAGACGGCGGTGACGCCGGCCTGCGCGAGCGTGCGGATCTCGGCCTTGGTGTTGAACCGCGGGCCGTCGACGTGGCCGTAGCACCCGCCGTCGCGCGCGTCGTGCCCGGCCTCGCGGGCGCCGGTGAGCAGCGCGGCGCGCACCACCCTGCCGAACGGGCCCTCGAAGACCCAATGCCCGCGGCCGGCCTCGCCCGGCGTGTCGTACAGCGTGCAGATCTCGCCGTTGGGCAGCCGGTTCGCGAGGAAGTGCAGGTCGTCGAAGACGATGAGCGACCCGAGCGGCACGTCCGGGTCGACCGCGCCGCAGACGGTCACGCCGATCGCCGCGCGGACGCCGAGCTCGCGCATCGCGGAGACGTTCGCCTGGTGGCGGACGTGGTTGGAGAGGCGGCGGTGGCCGGGCTCGTGCCGCGAGACGTGCGCGACGTCGGCGCCGGCGAACGTCCCGACCGTGGCGGTGACCGTCCCGAAGCGCGTCTCGACCTCGCGTGGCTCGCCCTGGAAGCCGGGGAGCGCGTACGTCCCCGAGCCGGTGATGACGCCGATCATGCGCGGCGGATGGTACGCCGTCCGCCCCGCGCCCCGCCTCGGCCGACGGCCGCCGCTACGGCGCGGCGGGGGCCGGAGGCGTGGGCGCGGAGTCCGGGGCGGGCGGCTGGTCGGCCGGTGCCGGAGTGGGCTCGGGCGCAGGCTCCGGAGCCGGCGCGACGGGCGCGGGAGCGGGCTCCGGCGCCGGGGCGGGCTCGGGGGCGGGCGCAGGCTCGGGTGCGGGCGCGGCCTCCGGCTGCGGGGCGGGCTCGGGGGCCGGCGCAGGCTCGGGCTCGGAGGCCGGCGCAGGCTCCGGCTCGGGGGCCGGCGCGGGCTCGGGCTCGGCCGGCGGCTGCTCAACCGGCGGCTCGGGCTGCGGCTGCGGCTCCTCGACCGGCGGCTCAGGCTGCGGCTGCGGCTCGACCGGGGGCTGCGGCTCGGGCTGGGGCTCCACCGGCGGCTCGGGCTCCGGCTGCGGCTGCGGCTCGGGATCGACCGGCTTCACGGGCGGGTCGTAGACCAGCGGGTCCGTCCCCGCGGCGATCTCCACCGCGTTCGGGACGCCGTCGCCGTCCGCGTCGTCGTCGCCGTCGCCGACGCCGTCCGCGTTGGAGTCCGCGGACGCCGGATCGGACAGCGGCATCTTCTGCTCGTACTTGTTCGGGAGCCCGTCGCCGTCGCTGTCGTCGTCGCCGTCGAACCGCCCGTCGCCGTTCGTGTCGCCCAGCTGCGGGTTCGAGCGGACGCGGAACTCGGTCTCGTTGCTGAGCCCGTCGTTGTCCGAGTCCTTGCGCGCGTCGACCTTCGAGCGCGGGTTGAGGCCGTTCTGCGTCTCCCACGCGTCGGGCAGCCCATCCGCGTCGGTGTCCGCGCGGCGCGGGCTCGTGCCGATACGGCGCTCGGTGTCGTCGTTGAGGCCGTCGCCGTCGGCGTCGCCGGTGGGCGTGAAGCCGGGGTTGCGGGCGGGCGAGCGCGGCACCTCGACGTCGCCGTCCACCGCGTCGCCGCGCGGCACGCCGCCGGGCGTGCTGCCTGCGGGGCCCTGCGGACCGCCGCCGACGCCACCGGACGTGGCTCCCGCGAGGAAGCCGTCGCCGCTCGCCGTGGGGATCGCGACGAGCGCGCCGTCCACCGCGGCGATGAAGCCGAAGCCGCTGCCGAGCCCGCTGCCGGTGATGCGCTGCTGCCCACCGCCGGCGACGGCGCGCGGCTGGTCGGGCGCGAGCTGCACCTCGGCGGGGCGCGTGTCGTGAGACCAGCGGTGCCACTCCCCGTTGGAGAGGACCTCGCGGTTCAGCGCGGCGAGCGAGCCGCCGATCAGGGCCAGCGCGGACGCGAGTCCGGCCGCCGACCACGCGAGCGAGCGCGCACGGTTCCCGGTCCCGCCCGGGGCTCCGCCTGGCTGTCGTGCTCCTGCCTGCACATCCCACTCATCGACCGTCTGGGGCCGCGGATCAACCCCCCTGATCGGGCGGTGGTCGCTCCAAGAGCCGGTTCATCCGATGGCGCCTGGACATACACCTGTCCAGCGCGAAGCAAGTTGGCGCGTAAACGCTCTAGAGAAGCGTCACTTCTGCCGATCACGCGCGCGCCAAGCGGCGTCCGCGGCGGCAGGTCCCGCGGGGGCGGCGATGCCGAGGACCCGCATCGCCTTCAGCCCGAGGCTGAGCTTCTCGCGTCCGTCGGTCGAACCGACGTCCAGCCCGGACAGCTCCCGCACCCGCTCCAGGCGGTAGCGGATCGTGTGGCGGTGCGTGAAGAGCTTGGCCGCCGTCCCGGCCACGTTGCCGTCCGCCTCGAGGAACGCCTCGACGGTCTGCACGAGGTCGGTGGCGTACTGCTCGTCGTAGACGACGAGCGGCTCGACGGTCTCGGCGTAGAAGCGCTGCAGCTCGGCCGGGTCCTCGCTCATCGCGGGCAGCAGGAGCCGGTAGGCGCCGGTCTCCTCGAACGCCAGCACCGGCCGCTCCTCGTCGCCCTCGGCCACGTTGGCGGCCAGCAGCGCCTCGTTGCCCGCGCGATCGAGGTGGAGCGGGTCGAGCGCGACGCGCGAGCGGCCGACCGCGAACGTGTGGCCGGGCAGCCCCGCCTCCAGCTCCTTCACGACGGCCTCCGCGGTGCGCGCGGCCTCCGCCTCATCCCCGCCGGGGATCAGCAGCACGACCTCGGCGCCGACCGACTCGGCGCGCTCGCGCAGCGCGGCCACCGTCCCGGCGATCGCCGCGCGGGCGCCGCGCTCGGCCGTCATCAGCACGCGCGAGCGCCAGCCGTCGTCGGTCGCGACATGCGCCTTGGCGCGGGCGACGACGATCGACGCGCCGCCCTCCAGCTCGATCGCCAGCTCCTCCGCCCGCGCGAGCAGGTCGGCACGCTCGGTGAAGCCGCGCGACAGCAGCTGGTGCAGGAACGAGGCGACGGCCTCGCGGGACGCGCGCTCGGGTGCGCGGACGCGCTCCACCTCGGACGCGACGAGCGTCGTGACGAGCCGGACGAGCATCGGGGACGCCCCCGCGCTCTGCCGCATCCGCAGCGTGCCGACCGCGTGGTCGGCGACGCGCAGCTCCAGGACCTCGACGTCGTCGGCGTCGTTCATGAGCGACCGCTCGTCCGCGGGCGACTTGGCCGCAACGGCCAGGATCTGCCCGGAGCGGTCCACGAGCACGAGGCTCGTGTCGAGCGCGCGAGCGGCGGCGCGCACGACCTCGGGCAGGCCGGCCCCCGCCTCGACGGCGGCGGAGATGGCCTCCAGCGAGGTGAGGTCGAGGCCAGCCTCCGTCCCTGGGGGAGGCGACGACATGCCCTGATTCTAGGAGACGCCCCCTGACGCGCCCGCGTCAGCCGGCCCAGCGGTCGTACGACCAGACGACCGCGGCGCCGCCCAGGAGGCCGACGCCGACCATCCCGGCGAGCACGTACAGGGAGAGGAACGCCGCGCCCAGGCGCTCGTACCAGCGGCTGTAGGAGGTCCACGCGGGGATGAGGATCCACGCCGCGTAGGCCGCGAGGCCGAAGACGCCGCAGCAGGCCCCGACGAGGTAGGTGATCGCCTCGTTGCTCATGGTTCAGCCCTCATTGTGACGCGAACGCCACAGGCCCTGCGCACGCAGCCAGTCCTTGGCCACCTCGCGCTGCTCGGGCGTCCGCAGGTACTTGTACACGAGGTACCCGACGACGGCCACCGAGACCGTCGTGCCGACGGCGAGCGTGCCGGTCGACGCGATCTGCGCCGCGCGGTCGATGTTGCGCCACGAGAAGTACCCGAGCAGCACGAACGTCGACGACCACAGGCCGCAGCCGACGATGTCGTACGGCAGGAACTTCGCGAACGGCATCCGCGACGCGCCGGCGACGAACGGCGCCAGCGCGCGCACGAGCCCGATGAAGCGGCCGATGAGGATCGTCAGGCCGCCGCGGCGCGCGAAGTAGCGCTCGACCGCCTCCAGCCGCTCCTCAGTGATCTTCACGCGCGGGCCGTGCTTGAGCATGAACCCGCGGCCGAGCTTGCGCCCGAGCCAGAACGACGCGGTGTCGCCCAGGACGCAGCACGTCCACACGAGCAGCAGCAGCGGGACGACGTCGATCACGCCCTGCCCGGCGATGACGCCGCCCGCGATGACCGCGGTCTCCCCCGGCGCGACGAGGCCGACGAACGCGCCGGTCTCCAGGAAGGCGAGCGCGCCGACGAGCAGGTACGTCCAGTTGCCGAGCGCCTCGCCGATGTCGAGCAGCAGCTCCTCGAAGTTCGGCAGGTCGAATACGCCGAAGCCGTAGAGCGCCAGCGCGACCATCACGAAGAAGCCGAGGACCTGCAGCGGCCACGGGAACAGGCGGCGCAGGCGCTGGACCACGAACAGCAGCAGGATGATCGCCGCGGCGGCGAGCGGGAGCGCGCGCATCGGGTCAGGCTCCGTGCAGCGGGCCGGTGAGGATGGGGGCGGGGGTGCGGCCGCTCGCCTGGAGCTCCACTGCGGCGGCGGCCGCCGCGGCCGGACTGGCGAACAGGCCGACGACGGTCGGGCCCGAGCCGGAGACCATCGCGTGGTCGGCGCCCGCGGCGCGGACGGCGTCGAGCGCCTCGCCGATCGCCGGCTGCAGCGCGCGGGCGGCGGCCTCCAGGTCGTTGAGGAGCGGCACGCCGCCGGTGACGTGCGCGAGCGTCCCCGCGGCGCCCGGCGTCGCGGCCTCGACCTCGGCGAGCACGGCGCTCAACGCCCCAGCGTCGCGGGCGAGGGCGAGCGCGTCCGCCTGCCGGAACACGTCGCCGGTGGACAGCTCGTGGGCGGACGGAAGCACCAGGACACCGTAATCGGCGACCGGTCCTGCCAGGTCGCGGAGCCGCTCGCCGGCGCCGGTGCCGAGCGCGCGGCGGGGCCGCAGCTGGGCCGGCACGTCGGCGCCCAGCGCGAACGCGATCTCGTGGAGCTGCTCGTCGCTCGCCGCGCCATCCGCGGCCCGCTGGGCGAGCCGCAGCGCCGCCGCCGCGTCAGCCGAGCCGCCCGCCATCCCCGCCGCGACCGGGATGCGCTTCTCGATCGTGAGCCGCACCGCGGGCCCGTCCCAGCCGGTCGCCGCGCGGTAGAGCCGCAGCGCGTCGCCCGCGAGGTTCGGCCCCGTGACGCCCTCGCACGCGATCTCGTCCACGCCGCTGCGCGAGGCGCTCAGCGTCACGGTGTCGTGGAGCCGCAGCGGCTCGAAGACGGTGACCAGCTCGTGGCGGCCGTCGCTCTCGCGGGACGGCCCGAGGGCGAGGGTGAGGTTGATCTTCGCGGGCGCGCGCTCGGTCAGGGGCTGCTGCATCGGCGCGGAAGCCTGCCCGGCCCGCGCCTCAGCCGCCATCCGGGATGCCCCGTAGGGCGTCGGCGAGCTGACGGAACTGCTCGGGCGTCAGGCGCTCCGCGCGGACGTCCTGCGGGAGGCCGAGCGTGTCGAGCGCGGCGCGGACGGCGTCGCGGTCGAAGCCGCGGCCCGAGATCTGCAGCGCCTTGGCGAGCGCCTTGCGCCGGTGGCCGAACGCCCCCTGGACGAGGCCGCGCAGGAACCGGTCGGGCGGCGCGACGCCGGGGCGCCGGGTCAGGCCCACGAGCACGCTGTCGACGTTCGGCACCGGGTGGAAGACCGAGCGCGAGACGCCGCGGATCACGCGCACCTCGCACGCGAGCTGGGCAAGCACGGACGGGACGCCGTACGCGGCCGACGCGGGCGGGGCGGCGAACCGCTCCCCCACCTCCTTCTGCACCATCGCCACCCAGCGGGTGACGTGCGGGAGCTCCTCGACCGTCTTGAGGATCGCCGTCGCGGCGATGCCGTACGGGAGGTTGGCCACGACCTTCGTCGGCGCGGGGTCGAGCGCGGGCAGGTCGAGCTGGAGGGCGTCGCCGAAGTGGAGCGTCGCCTTCGCCGGGCCGAACGGGTCGAGCGCGTCCTTCAGGGCCGGCTCGAGACTGCGGTCCAGCTCGCTCACGTGCACGTGGGCGCAGCGCGCCGCCAGGTGCTCGGACAACACGCCGACGCCGCCGCCGATCTCCAGGCAGACGTCGTCAGGGCCCAGCTCGGCCGCGCGCTCGATCACCCCGAGGATGTTCGAGTCGATGAGGAAGTTCTGGCCGAGGTCGCGCTTGGGCTTGATGCCGAACGCCTTCATCCGCCGCAGCGTCGGCTGCGCGGGGAGGCCCTCAGCTCCAGCCGAAGAGGGCTGCGGCATTGCGCTCCACCTGCGCTTCGAGGTCCTCGTACGACACGCCGCGGCGCTCGGCGACGAACCGCGCGGTGTGCGCGACGAACGCGGGCTGGTTGCGCTCCTTCCGCACGACCTGGGGCGTGAGGTACGGGGCGTCGGTCTCCACCAGCAGGCGCTCGGCCGGGACCTTCTCGGCGGCGTCCGCGAGGTCCTGCGCGTTCTTGTACGTGACGTTGCCGGCGAACGAGAACCACCAGCCGCGCTCGACGCACTCGTCCAGCCGGGACGCCATCGAGAAGCAGTGGAGGATCACCTGCAGGCCGTCCGCGCGGCGGGTGAGCGTGTCGATCGTCGCGTCGTCCGCCGCGCGCGTGTGGATGACGAGCGGCTTGGCGGTCTCGCGGGCCAGGTCGATCTGCGCCTCGAACGCGCGCTGCTGGTCCTGCGCGGGCGCGTAGTCGCGGTAGAAGTCGAGGCCCGTCTCGCCGATCGCCACGCAGCGCGGGTGGGCGGCGAGCTGGGCGACGTCGGCGAGGTCCGCGTCGTCGAAGCCCGTCGCGTCGTTGGGGTGGTGCCCGATCGCGGCGTACACCTGCGGGAACTTCTCCGCGGCCTCGATCGCGGCGCGTCGCGAGCCCGCGTCGGTGCCGACGGTGACGATCTTCGTGACGCCGACGTCGACCGCGGCCGCGACGAGCTCGGCGTCGTCGGGCTTGCAGGAGGCCAGGTGGGTGTGGGAGTCGATCACGCGGCTTCGGCGCGCTCGATCCGCGGGAACAGCGGCTCGAGATCGCGGACCGCCGCGACGCGCGGACCGGCGCCGAACTCGCACAGGGCGCGGTCGTCGTCCGCGATGCCGAGCGTGTCGAGCAGCGCGCCCATCTTGTCCGGCAGCCACGCCCACAGCAGGACGGTGACCGTGCGCAGGCCCTCGATCAGCGACGCGAGCGCGCGGTCCAGCTCCGCGGCGTTCGCCTCGTCCTTGGCGAGCTGCCACGGCTGGGTGTCCTGCACGTACTGGTTGAGCCGGCGCACGCGCTGCCAGATGAGCTCCAGCGCCTCCGCCACGGCGAACTCGCCGACCTTCGCGCCGACGTCCGCGCACAGGCCGCGGAACTCGCTCTCCAGCCGCTCGTCGAGGTCGACCGCCGGCACGTCGCCGCCGCGGTACTTCTGCACCATCTTGACCGTGCGGCTCGCGAGGTTGCCGAGGTCGTTCGCCAGCTCCGCGCTGTAGCGCTCGTGGACGCCGTCCATCGAGACCGGGCCGTCCTCGCCGAACGAGACCGCGCGCATCAGGTAGAAGCGCAGCGCGTCGACGCCGTACTGGTCGATCACCGCGAACGGGTCGAGCACGTTGCCCAGCGACTTGGACATCTTGCGGCCGTCCGCGCCGAGCAGGAAGCCGTGGATGAAGACGCGGCTCGGCAGCTCCAGGCCCGCGGCGAGCAGCATCGCCGGCCAGTAGATCGTGTGGAACTTGAGGATGTCCTTGCCGATCAGGTGCTTCGTCGGCGCGCCCCAGAACGTGTCGGTGAGGTCCTCGCCGGGCTTCGCGAAGCTGAGCGCCGTGTAGTAGTTGAGGAGCGCGTCGAACCAGACGTAGAAGACGTGGCTCGGGTCCCACGGGACCGGGACGCCCCAGCTGAGCTTGCCGCGGCTGAGGCTGACGTCCTGCAGACCCTGCGCGACGAACGCGCGCGCCTCGCGGCGGCGGGCGGCGGGCTGGACGAAGTCCGGGTCGTCGAGGAGCTTCTCGAGCTGCTCCTGGAAGGTGGAGAGCCGGAAGAACCAGTTCTCCTCCTGCTCGCGGATGAGCGGGATCTCGTGGATGAGGCACGTGTGGTCCGGCCCCTGCTCGCTGTCGGACTTGAAGTCCGCGCAGCGGGGGCAGTACCAGCCCTCGTACAGGCCCTTGTACACGTGCCCGTTGTCGTGCACGCGCTGCAGGACCTCCTGCACCTTCTCGACGTGGCGCGGGTCGGAGGTGCGGATGAAGAAGTCGTTCGACGCGTGCAGCTGAGGCAGCAGCGCCTTGAACCGCTCGGCGTTCTGGTCGGCCAGCTCACGCGGGCTGAGCCCCTGCGCCTCGGCCGCCAGCGCGACCGGCTCGCCGTGCTCGTCGGTCCCGGTGAGGAAGAAGACCTCCTCGCCGCGCTGCCGGTGGTGGCGCGCGACGACGTCCGCCGCGATCGTCGTGTACGCATGCCCGAGATGGGGCGCGGCGTTGACGTAGAAGATCGGCGTCGTGACGTAGAAGGCCATCGTCCTTCCGAGGCTATCGACGCCCACCCGCGCGGGCGATCCGGGTTCGAGCCGCTTGTTCAGGCCGCCGCGCGCACGAACGCCGCGCCGGCGATGGTCGGCGGCGGGACCGGCTCGCCGTCCTTGCGCAGCTCGTCGATGTAGATCGCGATGCCCTCACGCATGAGCTGGAGGCACTCCTCATACGTGTTCGCCGTCGCCACGCACCCGGGCAGGTCGGGCGCATAGGCGCCGAAGTTCGTCGCCTCGTCACCCTCGACGACGACCAGGTACTCCTCGGGTCCTGCGGTCATGAGCGTCTCCATAGGCCAGCCTGACGAAGGATGCTGCGCTCGAGGCCAGGCGGCAAGTCGTCGCTGGGCTTGCCGGCGATCACCACGATGCCGCTCTTCCTCGCGTGCTTGTAGATCCGGTGGCTTCCGGTGGTTCGGACGTGGCACCACCCGTCTCGCTCCACCATACGGATGATCTCCCTGACCTTCACACCGCGGTCTCCGCGCGGTCGGCGACGGTCGAGCGGCGGCGGCGATGGGCGAGGGCGCCGCTTGGGATCGCGCAGACGAGGAGGGCGAGGCCGAGCCAGGCCAGGACGGGTGTGGCCTGTGGGGCCGGGGCGGCGGTCGGGCGCGGGGTCGAGGCCGGGACGGGGAGCGGTGCGGGCGCCGGGCGCCCGGGGGCGGCGGGCTGCGGGGCGCGGCCGAGCGGGACGGCCGGTGTGGGCGCCGGCGTGCGGGCGAGGAGGCCGAGCGGGTCGACGTAGCCGTGCCGGTGGCCGCGGCGGCGGGCGCCGAGGTGGACGGGACGCGCGCCGGCGACGCCGATCGGCATCCCGCGCGCGGCGTGGGTGCCGCGCGCGACACGGGTCGACGCCAGCTCGAGGACCGTGGCCGCGTGGGCGCCGCACGCGATCGTGACCCCGCGACCGTGCGCGGGGACGCGGCCGGCGAACGTCACGCGGCCGGCGCACGGGGCGACGACCGTCTGGCCGGTGCGCGCGGCGAGGTCGACGCCGCGGTGGCGGCCGCCCGCGTAGGGCGTCGCGCGCGAGAAGTCGAAGCGCCGCACCACCTCCCCCTCCACCGGCGGGGTCCAGGCGCCGGCAGCGGGGGAGGCGGCGACGAGGCAGAGCACGGCGGCCGCCGCCGCCCACAGGGGGGAGGAGAGGCGGCGGCGACCGGGGCGTGCGCTGCGTGTCAGGCCCGACACGCGGGCCATCCTGCGCGCTGGAGCGCCGCTCGTGGGCGGTTGCGCGTGGATTGGCACACCCCCTCCGCAGAGACGTGGCACCCTGCCGCAGATGAGCGCCGCTTCCGCCGCCGCACAGCCGCCCCAGCGCGTCTGCCCGCGCTGCTCGACCGTCGCGCGGACGGTCGATCCGCACTGCCCCTACTGCGGCACCTCGTACCGGCGCCGGTCGCCGCTCGGCGCGATCGTCGCGGCCGTGCTCGTCACCGCGGTCGTGGTGCTCGCGGGGGTCGGGGCGATGCTCGTCGTGGCCGGCGGCGAGCTCGACACGCGGATCGACGACCAGGTCGACGTCGTGCAGCGCGACTTCGACCGGAGCGTCGCGGAGCTCGAGGAGCGGATCGAGAACGAGCTCGACGAGCGCCTGCCCGCGACCGGTGCGACGGGAGGCTGACTAGGCGCCGGGGGTCTTGAGGGCGCGGTACAGCGTGTTGGCGGGGACGCCGGTCAGCTCCGCGACGACCTGCGCGGCGGGGCGCGCCTTCGCGCCCGCCTCGACCAGCCGCGCGAGCGCGTCGACCGCCGGGCCCTCCGCCGCGGCCTCGCCGGAGGCGCCCCCGACGACGACCACGATCTCCCCGCGCGGCTCCTCCTCCGCGTAGCGGGCGGCGAGCGACGCCGCGTCCCCGCGGACGACCTCCTCGTGGACCTTCGTCAGCTCCCGGCAGACCGCGACCGGCCGGGCGCCGTCGACGGCGGCGAGGGAGGCGAGCGACGCGGCGAGACGGCGCGGGGACTCGAAGGCCACCACGGTCTCGACCGACTTCCAGACGTCCGCGAGCGCGCCCGCCTTCCGCGGGAGGAACCCGACGAACCGCCACGACTCCGCCGGCAGCGCCGAGGCCACCAGCGCGGCCAACGCCGCCGACGGGCCGGGCAGCACCTCGACCGGCACGCCCGCCGCGACGGCGCCGGTGACCAGGACGTGGCCCGGGTCGCTCACCAGCGGCATCCCCGCGTCGCTCACCAGCGCCACGACCGCGCCGTCGGCCATCCGCGCGACCAGCTCCGCCGTCCGCGCCCGTTCGTTGTGCTCGTGGTAGGACACCAGCGACGCGCTCACCCCGTACCGGTCCAGCAGCACCCGCGTCCGCCGCGTGTCCTCGCAGGCCACCACGTCGGCCTCGCGCAGCGCCGCGAGCACGCGCAGCGTCACGTCCTCCAGGTTCCCGATCGGCGTCGGGCAGACGACGAGGCGGCCGCTCACGACGCGACCGGCGGCGACGACGCGGCCAGGCCGTCGAGTGCGAGGAGCGCCGCGCCGAGCATCCCTGACTCCTCGCCGAACCGCGCGGCCACGACGCGCGCGTCCGCGGCCATCGGCGGGTTCGCGCGGCGCCGGACCTCCTCGCGCGCCGGCTCGAGCAGCAGGTCGCCCGCCGCGATCACGCCGCCGCCGACCACGACGACGGACGGGTTGAGGATGTTCGCGATGTTCGCGATGCCGACCCCGAGCCGCATCCCGATCAGCGCCACGACGTCGCGCGCGGCGGCGTCCCCGTCGTGCGCGAGCTCGGTGCACAGCTGGCCGGTGATCTCCCGGCCTGCGGCCAGCGCGCGGCCCAGGCCGGAATCCGGAACCGCCGCCGCGACCCGCAGCGCCTCGCGGCCGAGCGCGTTGCCCGACGCCAGCGCCTCGAGGCAGCCGACGTTGCCGCACGGGCACGGCGGCCCGTCGAGGTCGACGACCATGTGCCCGAGCTCCCCCGCGCCGCCGCGCGCGCCGTGCGCGATCGTCCCGCGGATCATCAGCGCGCCGCCGATCCCGGTGCCGAGCGTGAGCATCGCGGCCTCGTCGTGCCCCTGCGCGGCCCCGGCCCGCTGCTCGACGAGCAGCGCGACGTTGGCGTCGTTGTCGACCCACACCGGCAGCCCGAGCCGCTCGGCCATCAGGTCGCGGAACGGCAGGTCGTAGAGCGGGAAGTGGTTCGTCCACATCACGCGGCCGCGCGTGTGGTCGATGAGCGAGGGGATGCCGAAGCCGACGCCCAGCACCGGGCCCTCGGCGGCGTCGCGCAGCTCGTTCACCGCGCCGACGAGCGTCTCGAGGACCTGCTTCTCGTCGTGCCCACGCGCCCAGCGGTGAGCGCGGTGGTGCACCGTCAGACCCTGATCGACCACCCCACCCAGGAGCTTGGTCCCTCCCAGGTCGACGCCGATCACACAGCCCGCGGGCATCGCGCTGCCACCATACAACGCTCGCCATGAGCGGCCCCGAGCCTCCCAAGTACACGAAGTACCGCACACGGCCCTCGCTCGGCCGGCGCAAGAAGGACCCCGTCGCCGAGGGAGGCGCGCCCCCGCGCGGCGACGAGGCGCGGCCGGCGCCGGACCTGCACCCCGACGGGCCGCAGCCCGCCCCGCACATCCCCTACGAGCCCCAGCGACCAAGCCGGCGGCGCCTGTTCCGCAAGAAGCCGATCACGAAGTGGCGCGTCGTCCGCTGGATCCTCGGCGCGATCGCGGCCTGGCTCCTCTTCAGCCTCGTCGTCTTCCTCGTCAGCGCGCAGATCCAGCAGGGCCAGGTCTCCGACGAGACCGAGGCGGCGCTGGCGGGCGGCGGGCTGCCGGTCGGCTCGCCCACGAACATCCTCGTCCTCGGCTCCGACCAGCGGCCCGAGGGCACGAAGGAGGCCGGGGCGAGCACGAGCGGCCCGAGCCGCAGCGACTCGATCATGCTCATGCGCGTCGGCGGCGGCGCGAACAGCCGCCTCTCGATCGCCCGCGACACGCTCGTCGACATCCCCGGTCACGGCGTCCAGAAGATCAACGCCGCGTACGCGTTCGGCGGCGCCGCGCTGGCGATCCAGACCGTCAGCCAGTACACGGGCATCGAGATCAACCACGTGATCGAGGTGAGCTTCAGCGAGTTCCCGGAGCTGATCGACGCGATGGGCGGCATCAACTACAAGGGCTCGTGCGTCGTCGCGAAGGTCAACGGCGGCTACAAGAACGGCGGCGTGACCGTGCGCATCCCGGCGGGCAAGAAGACGCACCTCAACGGCAAGCAGGCGCTCGCGCTCTCGCGCGTCCGCAAGAACGACTGCAACCCACGGGAGAACGACCTCAGCCGCGCCCGCCGCCAGCAGCGCATCATCGGCGCGATGCGCTCGCGCGTGCTGTCGCCGCAGGGCTTCGTGCGGCTCCCGTTCATCAGCTGGGAGGTGCCGAAGACGTTCAAGACCGACATGAGCGGCCCGACGCTGCTGGCCGTGTTCGGCAGCCTCGCGGTGGGCGGCACCCCGGAGACGAACGTGCTCGGCACGCTCGACGGCAACGTGCCGGAGGACCGCAAGCAGCGGGCGGTCCAGAAGTTCCTCGACGGTTAGCGCAAGTTCTCGCGCCGCCCCGCGTTCCCGCTCTCAGACTTCCCGAGAGACGGGCAAGGGGCAACCACGAGGCGGGCGGCTTGGGAGAGCCGCCCGCTCCGTGACTAGTCCGACTTCGCGGAGGACGTCGAGGAGCTCGACGACGCGTCGCCCGAGGAGGACGACGAGCCGGAGTCGCTCGACGAGGACGAGCCCGAATCGCTCGAAGACGACGCGGCCTTCTCGCGGTTGCGCTTGCGCGTCCCGTAGTCCGTGTTGTGGAAGCCGGAGCCCTTGAAGTGGATGGCCGGAGCGGACAGCACCCGCTCGACCGGAACACCCGTCTCGGGGTCCTGGGTCAGCGGTTCGTCGCTGAACTTCTGCATGACCTCGAAGGTCGAGCCGTCCGGCCGTCGGTACTCGTAGATCGGCATCGCGACGCAGCAGTCTACGATCACCCATCGATGCCCAGCACCGATGTCGTGACCATGGACAAGATCGTGGCGCTCTGCAAGCGCCGCGGCTTCATCTTCCCGAGCTCGGAGATCTACGGCGGTCTGGGCTCGACCTACGACTACGGCCACTACGGCGTTCTCCTCAAGACGAACGTCAAGAACGAGTGGTGGCGGACCCTCCTGCAGGAGCGCGACGACGTCGTCGCCCTCGATTCCGCGATCCTGCAGCACCCGCGCGTGTGGGAGGCCTCAGGCCACCTCGCCGGGTTCACGGACCCGCTCGTCGACTGCAAGGTCTGCAAGCAGCGCTTCCGCGCCGACCACGTGGACCCGGACGAGATCTGCCCCAAGAAGGCGAACCTCCCCAAGACGGAGGACCGGCGGCACGAGTTCACCGAGGTCCGCCAGTTCAACCTGATGTTCGAGACGACCGTCGGGCCGGTGAAGGAGACGGGCTCGCAGGCCTACCTGCGCCCCGAGACGGCCCAGGGCATCTTCATCAACTTCAAGAACGTCCTGCAGTTCTCGCGCAAGAAGCCGCCGTTCGGCATCGCGCAGGTCGGCAAGTCGTTCCGCAACGAGATCACGCCCGGCAACTTCATCTTCCGCACGCGCGAGTTCGAGCAGATGGAGATGGAGTTCTTCGTCCCGCCGAGCGAGTCGCCGCAGTGGTACGAGTACTGGAAGGAGCAGCGCTTCAACTGGTACACGGGCCTCGGCATCCGCCCGGACCACCTGCAGATGCGCGAGCACGAGCAGGACGAGCTGAGCCACTACTCGTCCGGCACCGCGGACGTCGAGTACCTCTTCCCGATCGGCTGGTCGGAGCTCGAGGGCGTCGCGAACCGCACCGACTTCGACCTCAAGAAGCACACCGAGTACTCCGGCGAGAAGCTCGAGTACTTCGACGGGCAGACCGGTGAGCGCTACGTCCCGCACGTGATCGAGCCGGCCGCCGGCGCGGACCGCGCGACGCTCGCGTTCCTCGTCGACGCGTACGACGAGGAGGAGGTCGGCGGCGAGTCGCGGACGGTGCTCAAGCTCCACCCGCGCCTGTCGCCGATCAAGGCCGCGATCCTGCCGCTGGTCAAGAAGGACGGCCAGCCCGAGGTGGCGCGCGAGATCCAGTCGCTGCTGCGCGGCCGCATGTTCGTCGAGTACGACGAGGGCGGCTCGATCGGCAAGCGCTACCGCCGCCAGGACGAGATCGGCACGCCGTGGTGCGTGACGGTCGACCACCAGACACTGGAGGACCGGACGGTGACGGTGCGCGACCGCGACTCGCTCGCGCAGGACCGCATCGCGATCGACGAGCTCGCGGACGAGCTGACGCGGCGCCTCAACGCGCCGTGGACCACGCCGAAGCTGTCCTCGTAAGTCGACTGGCCGCCCGGCCAGGGCGGGTGTACGGTGGCGTTCATGACCGCGAACGCCACCGTGCCGGTCATCCCGGCGTCCACCGAGCAGATCACGTACCCCGATCTCTACGCCCGGTGGGAGCGGGGCAACTGGCGGGCGACGGAGATCGACCTGACACAGGACCGGGTCGACTGGCACGAGCGGATGACGCCGGAGCAGCGGCGCGCCGCGTCGTGGATGTTCACGCTCTTCTTCCACGGCGAGGACACCGTCGCCGACACGCTCGGGCCGTACATCGACGCGGCGCCGCTGGAGGAGCAGAAGGAGTTCATCACCACCCAGCAGGTGGACGAGACCCGGCACGCGATCCTCTTCAAGCGGTTCTTCGAGGAGGTCGTGGGCGTCGGCGACGGCACGGTCGGCGGGACGCTCGCGGCGACCGCGCCCGACCTGTCGTGGGGCCACCGGCAGGTGTTCGGCCATCTGGAGGACATGGCCAAGCAGCTGCGCGACGCCCCGCGCGACCGGAAGCTGCTGGCCAAGGGCGTGACGCTCTACCACATCGTCATCGAGGGCGGCCTGGCCCAGCCCGGCCAGCACATCCTCGAGGAGAAGCTGGCGGAGCTGGACGTGCTCCCCGGCTTCCGCGCGGGGCTGCGCAACGTCGCGCTCGACGAGCAGCGCCACATCGCGTTCGGCGTGCGCCTGCTCGCCGACCTGTACCGCGAGGACCCGCAGGGCATCCAGGACGCGATCCTGGAGGAGTACCGCTACGTGCTCCCGCTGACCACCGCGGTCGCCGAGCTGCCCGGCTGGGACGAGACGTACACGACCGCACTGGGCTACGAGCTCGCCGACCTCTACACGTACGGCGCGCAGATGCAGGAGGCGCGGCTGCGGTCGATCGGGCTGCCGATCGACGACATCCCGGGGTTCCCGTTCGACCTGTCGCTGGCGCCGCGCGAGCGGGCCGAGGTCGGCCTGCGGTTCCTGCGCGCCGGCTACATCGGCCCGCGCCGCAACTACCGCGGGCCGGACCCCGTGGCGACCGAGCTGCTGTTCGAGGAGGTCCGCCGCTCCGCGCGCGTCGGCGCGGTGAAGCCGGGGACGACCGTGCAGTGGGAGTTCGGCGACCACGAGCCGTGGCACCTGGTGGTGGACGGCGCGGCCGCGCGGGTGGCGGCGGGGCCGGTGCCCGGCGGGGCGCGGCCGTCGGTGCGCCTGCGCTACGCGTCGTTCGACGACTGGGTGGACCTGAGCGCCGGCCGCGCCGACCCGGCCCGGCTGCTGCTGCGGCGGCGGCTGCGCCCCAGCGGCGACCCGCGCGTGCTGCTCAGGCTCGGTCGCCTGTTCCCCACATAGGCTCGCCGGTGTCGCCCGCCGGCATCTCCGAGAGGCGGCCGGCGGTCGGCGTGGAGAGCAGGCCGTTGACGATCACGTCGATGCCGAGGTGGAACCGCTCGTGGCCGTCGCCGCGGACCAGCGCGGGTCCCAGGCGGGCGACGGTCGGGAACCGCGCCGGATCGATGCCGAGGAACCGCTGGTGGACGCGCTCGTGCTCCTCGGCGTACCTCGCCTTGTCGCCCTCCTTGCGCGTGTAGAGCGTCTGCTCGTAGGCGATCGACGTCACGTACATCGAGAGGATGTCGCCCGCGTACGCCGCGCCCTGGTCGCGGGCGCCACCGGCTTCGAGGAGCGAGAGGATCGACTCGGTGACGCGCATGACGTTGTCGCCGACCGGGATGCGCGCCATCGCGAGCCGCGCCATGCCCGGGTAGCGCTCGGACATCACGCGCGCCATCCGCTCGCACAGGTCGTGGAGCTGCTCGCGCCAGCGGCGCGGGTCGGTGGGCTCGACGTCGATCTCGGCCGCCGCCGCCTCGAACATCAGCTCCTCGAGCGCCTCGCGGTTGGCCACGTAGACGTAGAGCGAGGCGGGCCCGGTGTCGAGCTCCTGGGCGAGGCGCCGCATCGTCACGGCCTCGACGCCCTCCGCGCGGGCGATGTCGAGCGCCGTGGCGACGATCGCCTCGCGGGTGAGCGGGGGCTTGGCGGGACGGTCGCGGCGAGAGCGCGGCGAGGTGGCCATCGCCCGGAGTCTAGTTGACACGAACGCTGTTCGTTGCGTACGGTGTTCGTCACGAACGCTGTTCGTAACGAACGACGTTCGCTCGCCGATCACCTGACCGGAGACCACCACGCGATGACCACCACCGCTGCCGACTCCCACCCCGCCCCCGCGGCCCCGTCCGCCGATGGACCCGACACGCCCGCCCACCGCTGGCGCTGGCTGATCCTCGCGATCGTCCTGACCGCCGAGATCATGGACCTGCTCGACAGCACGATCATCACCATCGCCGCGCCGGTCATCCGCGCCGACCTGGGCGGCGGTGCGTCGGCGATGCAGTGGTGGGCGGCGGCCTACACGCTCGCGTTCGGCGTGCTGCTGATCATCGGCGGCCGGCTCGGCGACGCGTTCGGGCGGCGGCGGATGTTCCTGCTCGGCATGAGCGGCTTCACCGCCGCGTCCGCGGCGTGCGCGCTCGCGCCGACGCCCGAGTCGCTGATCGCGCTGCGCGCCGGGCAGGGCGCGTTCGGCGCGCTGCTCATCCCGCAGGGCCTCGGCATCATCAAGCACGTCTTCCCGCCGAAGGAGCTCGGCGGCGCGTTCGCGGCGTTCGGCCCGGCGATGGGTCTCGCCGCGGTCGGCGGGCCGATCCTCGGCGGCTGGCTGGCGGGCGCCGACCTGCTCGGCACCGAGTGGCGGATGATCTTCCTCATCAATGTCCCGGTCGGCATCGCCGGCCTGCTGCTCGCCGCGCGGTTCGTTCCGGAGTCGAAGGCGCCCACGCCGGTGAAGCTCGACTGGCGCGGCGTCCTGCTGATCGGCGCCGCGTCGCTGTGCCTGATCTACCCGCTGGTGCAGGGCCGCGAGGCCGGCTGGCCCGCGTGGGCGTTCGTGCTGCTCGCCGCCGGCGTCGCCCTGCTCGCGCTCTTCGCGCTGGTGGAGCGCAGCGGGCGCGGCACGCCGCTGATCGAGCCGAGCCTCCTGCGCAACCGCGCGTTCCGCGGCGGCCTGCTCTTCGGCATCGTGTTCTTCGCCGGCTTCACGGGCGTGATGCTCGTCGTGTCGCTGTTCCTCCAGCTCGGCCTCGGGTTCTCCGCCGAGCACGCCGGCCTGACGTTCGCGCCGATGTCGCTCGGCGCCGCGATCGGCGCAGGCGCCTCGTACCCGCTGATGGGCCGGTACGGGCGGCGCGTCCTCCACGGCGGCCTGCTCCTCGCGATCGCGGGCCTGCTCGTCAGCGGGCTGGTGATCGCGCACAACGGCACCGACACGACGACGTGGCAGCTCGCGGGCCCGCTGCTGGCCTTCGGCATCGGCAACGGCTTCGTGTTCGGCCCGTTCTTCAACGTCGTGCTCGCCGGCGTCGACGAGCACGAGGTCGGCTCGGCGTCCGGCACGTTGACGGCGATCCAGCAGCTCGGCGGCGCCGCGGGCATCGCGGTGCTGGCGACGATCTTCTTCTCGCTGCTCGACCACGGGCACGCGTCGCCCGCGGCGGCGGAGCGGACGGTCGTCGTCGCGGCGGCGCTGCTCGCGGCCGCGGCGGCGCTCGCGTTCCTCCTCCCGCGCGAGGCGCGGATGGACGACGCCCACTGAACCGGAGAAGAAAAGAACACGCACCAGTTTCCGGCATGTAGGCTCGCGCACCCACACGCCTCCAAGGAGGGAGCTGCGATGTACGAGGTCGTCATCAGCAACGGGTCGGCGCTGCCGTTGGGCACGTCGCGCGGGGACACCATCCGTCCCGGCGCGACGTGGAGCAGCGGCGTCATCGGCAACGCGTACGTCCACACGCCGTACTTCGGGCCGCTGTCGTTCCTCGACATCGGCGACGCGCACCTCGACGGCGACTCCGGCGAGACGTGGGGCTGCCTGATCACCTACCAGGGCGCGAACATGGTCGGCCGCTACGAGGGCGGCGGCCGGCTGCACGTCGCGATCGACGCCTACCTGCAGGCGGTGCTCAGCGGCATGACGCTGCGCGCGGTGGCGCTGTCGCCGCTCCTCGAAGGCGAGACGGCGGCGTCATGAACGTCGAGCACGTGCCGACGACCGGCCGCGGCCGCGGCTTCGTCCGTCTCGCCGCCACGAACGAGGTGGTCGAGCTCGAGTACGGCGTCCACGACGGCGACGCGATCTTCGAGGGCGACATCGTGCTGGGGCGGGCGGAGGAGCTCGCGGCGTCCACGCCCGACGCGCCGCACGAGTACACGATCCTCGCGCGGCACGAGGACGGACGCGTCGAGGCCAGCATGATCGTCGGCGCGGGCTACCGGTGGACCGACAACGTCATCCCGTACGAGATCGCGTCGGACCTCCCCGGCCAGGACCGCGTCCACGACGCCCTCGGCGTCTGGGAGAGCCTGACCCCGCTGCGGTTCCCGCGCCGCACGACGGAGCCGAACTTCGTCGTCTTCGCCCGGATCCCGGAGGGGTGCAAGAGCAAGATCGGCAAGCAGGGCGGCAAGCAGACGATCTCGCTCGCCGACAACTGCACGGAGGGCAACGTGATCCACGAGATCGGGCACACGGTCGGGCTCGTGCACGAGCACTCGCGCTGGGATCGCGACACCTACGTCGACGTCGACCTCGCGAACCTCGCGCCGGAGCACAAGGACAAGGAGCCGGACTTCGCCAGGTACGGGCAGATGGTGGCGACGATGGCGGGCCCGTACGACTACGGCTCGGTGATGCACTACCCCCGCGACGCGTTCGCGAAGCCGCACACCGCGACGATCGTCCCGAAGGACCCGAGCGCCGTCATCGGCCAGCGCAGCCACCTGTCGGCGGGCGACGTCGCCGCGGTCAGCCAGCTCGCCTGGGTCGGGCTGCGGTCGTACGCCGCGTCGGAGCTGGCGCTCGACCTCGCCGGCGGCTCCGCGACGCCGGGCACGCGGATCCTCCTGTTCCAGCACGACGAGGCCAAGCGCAACCAGAAGTGGCAGCTCGTGGACAACCACGCCGGCAGCTACGCGATCCACAGCAACGTCCCGGGCGCGTGCATCGCCTCCGACGGTCCGGGCGCCGCCGTCGTCGCGCAGCGGTACAGCGCGACGGACCCGAGCCAACGCTGGGCCCTCGTCGAGACGCGCGTCGGCGTCTTCGAGATCGTCCATCGGCCGACCGGCATGCTGCTGACGGCCGAGCCGACGTGGTCCGACTCCGGGCCGTACCTGAAGACGCGGGACTCGAGCCTCGGGACGAAGCAGTGGTGGTGGCTCGCGAAGGTGGACCAGCCGTAGCGCGCTACGCCGCGTCGAGGAGCGGCCGCAGCGTCTGCACGCCGAGCGCGATCGCGGCCGACCAGTCGCGGTCGGGCTCGGTGACCATCCGCATCGCCATGCCGTCGGCGATCGCGAAGAGCACGTCGGCGACGTCGGTGGGCTCCGCCGCGAGGCGGAGCACGCCCTCGTCGCGCTTGCTCTCCAGCACCGACGCGAGCTGGTCGCGCGTGCGGCGCTGCAGCTCGACGTACTCGGCGGCCAGCTCGGGGTTGCGGCGGCCGAGCGTGAAGAGCTCGAAGAGGAGCGTCAGCAGGTCGGGGTCCGCCGAGACGATGTGCTGCAGCTCGGCGATCAGGAGCGCGAGCACGTCGTCGGGCGTGCGCGCCGGCGCGAGGTGCTCGTCGAGCATCGCCATCCGCAGCGCGCAGTCGCGCCGCACGACCTCGACCAGCAGCCGCTCCTTCGTGCCGAAGTAGTAGTGCAGCAGCCCGCGCGAGACGCCCGCCTCGCGCGCGACGTGGTCGAACGTCGAGCCGGCGACGCCGCGCGACGCGACCGACCGCCGCATCGCCTGCACGATGCGCTCGGCCTTCTCGCCCTGCAGCGAGCGCGTGGTGGGTGCGGCCGCGGCCTCCATCGGACCCGACAGCCTAGACCTCGCTTCGGCCCGAGAACGACGAAGGGCGCCCGCAGGCGCCCTTCGATCATCCGGCTGGTATGGCGTCAGCCGCCGGTGCCCGCGGGCTGCGGCTGCGACGGCGCCGGGCTCGACGGCGCGGTCGTCGACGTGTAGTCGAACTCCTCCTCGGCCCCGAACAGCAGGTCGAGGACCTTGTTGCGCAGGTCGGCGCTCACCGCGAGGGCGAGGCCCGTCCCGACGATGCCGACGAGCAGGAGCTTGCCGATCCCGCCCTTGCGCTTCTTCTTCTTCTGGGGGCCCTCGCGCAGCGCGTCGCTGGCGTCGCGCAGGGCGTCGGCTGCGGTCTGCAGCTCGCGGTGGAGCTTCTTGTCGTCCAGCAGCGCCTTCGCGGGCGCCTTGCCGTTGTTGAGGCGGCCGTACGCGCTGCGACCGGACTCATACGCCGTCCGCAGGTTCTCGCGCAGCTCCTCGTCCTGGATCAGGCGCTGGACGTACGGGGAGGCGCCTGCGACTGCGGTGCCCGCGGTCGCCTTGGCCGCTTTGCTCTTCTTCGCCATTCCTCGCTTCTCTCAGGTGGCTGGCCGTTCTCGCTGCCTGATGCTACCCCCGTTCGCTCGAGGGCCACACCAAGGACGTCCTCCACGCGGCTCACGAAGTGGAACTCGAGCTGCTCGCGCAGATGCTCCGGGATCTCGTCGATGTCGCGCTGGTTCTGCTCCGGCGCGATGACGTGGCGGATGCCGAGCCGCTGTGCCGCGAGCGCCTTCTCCTTCAGCCCGCCGATCGGCAGCACCTCGCCGTGGAGCGTCACCTCGCCCGTCATCGCCACGTCCGACCGCACGGTGCGGCCGGTGAGCAGCGACACGAGCGCGGTCACCATCGTGACGCCGGCGCTGGGACCGTCCTTCGGGATCGCCCCGGCCGGCACGTGGATGTGCAGGTCGTGCGTCGCGAACCAGTCCTCGCGCAGGCCGTCCGCGCTCGACCGCACCCATGACAGCGCGGCCTGGGCGGACTCCTTCATCACGTCGCCGAGCTGGCCGGTGATCGTCAGCCGCCCGGTCCCGGGCATCGCGCCCGCCTCGATGTAGAGGACGTCACCGCCGACCGGCGTCCACGCCAGGCCGGTCGCGACGCCGGGGTCGCGCGTGCGGCGGCTGGGGTCGGCCAGGAACCGCGCCTTGCCGAGCAGCTCGCGCACGCGTGCCTCCGACACGCTCCGCCGGCCGGGCTTCTCGCCGTCGGGCAGCTCGGCGATCTGGCGCGCGACCTTGCGGCACACGCTCCCGATCTCCCGCTCCAGCGACCGCACGCCCGCCTCGCGCGTGTACTCGCGGACGATCACGCGCAGCGCCGCGTCGGTCACCGTCAGCCAGCTCTTCTTCAGGCCGGTCCGCTCCAGCTGGCGCGGCACGAGGTAGCGCTTGGCGATCTGGAGCTTCTCCTCCTCGGTGTAGCCCGCGATCTGGATGATCTCCATCCGGTCCAGCAGCGGGCCGGGGATCGTGTCCAGGTTGTTCGCCGTCGCGATGAACATCACCGACGACAGGTCGAACGGCAGGTCGAGGTAGTGGTCGCGGAACGTCGCGTTCTGCTCGGGGTCGAGCACCTCGAGCATCGCGCTCGCCGGGTCGCCGCGGAAGTCCGCGCCCATCTTGTCGATCTCGTCGATCATGAACAGCGGGTTCATCGAGCCCGCGTCGCGCATCGCGCGGATGATCACGCCGGGCATCGCGCCGATGTACGTGCGGCGGTGGCCGCGGATCTCCGACTCGTCGCGCACGCCGCCGACGCTGATGCGCTCGAACTCGCGGCCGAGCGCCTTCGCGACGCTGCGGCCCAGCGACGTCTTGCCGACGCCGGGCGGGCCGGCGAAGCAGATGATGCTGCCGCGGGCGTCCGGCTTGAGCTTGCGCACGGCGAGGAACTCGAGGATGCGGTCCTTGACCTGCTCGAGCCCGTAGTGGTCCTCGTCGAGCACCGCGCGCGCGTGCGCGAGGTCGAGGTTGTCGTCGGTGCGCCGGCCCCACGGCAGCGACGCGACCCACTCCAGCCAGCCGCGGATGACGCCGTGCTCGGCGGCGGCCTGCGGGAGCCGCTCCAGCCGGTCGAGCTCGCGGTCGACCTGGCGGCGCACGTTCTCGGGCAGCTCGATGTCGTGCAGCTGCTCGCGCAGCTCGTCGACCTCGGCCTCGCTCGGGTCGCGCTCCCCCAGCTCCTCCTGGATCGCCTTCAGCTGCTGGCGGAGGAAGAACTCGCGCTGCGTCCGGTCGATCTCGCCCTGCACCTCGGACTGGATGCGCGAGCCGATCTGCACCACGTCCAGCTCGCCCGCGAGGATCTGCGCGATGCGCCGCAGCCGCCTGGCCACGTCGGTCTCCGCGAGCAGCTCCTGCTTCTCGGCCGTCTTGAGCCGCAGCGAGCCGGCGATGAGGTGCGACAGCTCGCTCGGGTCGTCGACGTTGGCGACCGCGACCTGCAGCTCCTCGGGCAGGTACGGCAGCGCCTCGACGATCTCGCTGAACGTCTGCTGGACGTTGCGGACGAGCGCCGTCAGCTCCGGCGCGGCGTCCTCCGGCGGCGCCTCGTCGGGCATCGCGGTGACCTCGGCGACGAGGTACGGCGTCTCGCTGACGAACCGGTCGAGCTTCACCCGCTCGCCGGCCTGCACGAGGATGCGCAGCGTCCCGTCGGGCGCCTTGAGCATCCGCGCGATCGTGCCGACGACGCCGACGTCGTAGAGCTTGTCCGGCCCGGGCTCGTCGAGCTCGGGGTCCCGGGACGCGACGAGGACGATCGTGCGGTCGCCGGCCAGCGCGTCGTTGACGAGCTTGACGCTGCGCGGCTGGCCGACCGCGAGCGGGAGGACCGTCTCGGGGAACGCCACCGCCTCGCGCATCGGCAGGACCGGAGCGCGGTCCGGCACGGCCGGCTGCTCGCCCTCCTGGAGCGGCTCGGTTGCGGTGATGTCGATCACCGGCCGGGGCCCTCCGGGGCGTCGTCGTCGGCGCGCCGGATCGGGACGCTCTTGGGCACGGGCCGGTCGGTCTTCAGCGGCAGGACGACCTCGAGGATGCCGTTGCGGTAGTCGGCGCGGGCCTGCTCGGCGTCGACGTCGGCGCCGAGCGGGACGATGCGGCGGAACGCCCCGTGCTCGATCTCGATCTGCTGGTAGAGCCGGCCCTCCGCGCGCGGCGGGAGGCGGCGGCCGACGAGGATCAGCTCGCGCCCGCGGACCTCGAGCTTGACCTCGTCCGGGTTGACGCCCGGCAGCTCGGCGTGGACGACCGCGCGCGGCGGGTCGCCGACGTAGAAGACGTCCACGGCGGGCGAGAACGCGGCCCGGCGGCGGTGCGGGTCGAAGACCTCGCCGAACAGCTCGTCGACCTCGCGCCGCATGCGCTCGAAGTTGGCGAAGAGGTCGCGGCTGCTCATGTGACGTCGTCCGCAGGCGCGAGCTTGCGAGTGCCCGAGGCCGAGACGACGTTCTCCCCCCGAGGGAGCAACTCGAACACGTCCCCTTCGTTGGCGACCGGCACCGGCGCGCCGAACGCCTTGCTCGCGCAGTCGGCGGCCCAGAGGTGGTCCAGCTCGTCGGAGATGTGGACGAGCACCGCCTGGCGGACGTTCGCGCGGCGCGCGTGCTCCCCCGCCTCCTGCGGCGTGATGTGCCCGCGCACGCCGTCGCGCTCGGGGCGCGGGAGCGTCGCCTCGATCAGCAGCAGGTCGGCGTCGCGCGCGAAGTCGACGAGCTCGCCGGTCGGCGCGTGGTCGGCGCCGTAGACCAGCCGGCCGCCGGTGACCGTGCTCGTGAACTCGACCGCGTTGGTGTTCGGGTGGAAGTGCGGGACCTGGTGGAACCGGACCTTCAGCGCGCCCAGCTCCAGCTCGTCGCGCGTCTCGTACTCCCGCACGTCGAACGCCTTGAGGATCAGCTCCTCGTCGCCCCACGCGCCGGTGACCTGCCGGAACACGTCCTTCGCGCCCACGGGCGCGTACAGCGTCGGCCGGGCGGGGTTGCTCGTGCCCGGCCACCGGTCGACCGGGACCGGCTGCTGCTTGGGCGCGTAGATCAGCCCGTACGCGTACGGGACGAGGTCGAGGAAGTGATCCGCGTGCAGATGCGAGATGACGACCGCGTCGACCGCGCAGTAGTCGACGAACCGCCGGAGCTTCCCGAACACGCCGTTGCCGCAGTCGAGCAGGACGACGCTGCCGCCGTCCTCGACCAAGTAACCGCTGCACGCTCCGCCGGCGTCCGTGTAGGCCGGCGACTTGCCGAGCACCGTGACCCTCATGCGGCGACGGATGCTAGTCCTTCTCCCGCAAGCTGCGGCAGACCTTGCCACGGACCTGCCGCGGTCGGCGCCGTCGAGCGCGGCAGGCGTAGGGTCGGCGGAGGAGCAACCCCTACCCGACGGAAGGTGATCCGGCATGGCGGCGTTCGGTGGCACCGACGGAGCCGATCCGCTCCTCACGAGCACGACGGGGCGGTACCTCGTCCTCTTCGAGGAGGGCGCGACGAAGGCCGGCGCGCGGGTGCTCGGCCAGGCGGCCGGCATCAGCGTGGCGAGCGGCAAGGAGGCGGCGCTGCCCGAGCCCGGCGGGGCGGTCCTGTTCGAGAAGCTCGGCGTGGCGGTCTGCGACGTGCCGCCGGATCAGCTGGCCAAGGTGAGCGAGGCGCTGGGCAAGGAGAGCACGAACACGATCCTCGCGGTGGAGCCCGAGCGGATCGTGCGCGCGCTCGAGGCGCCGGCGCTGACCGGCCCGGTGGCCGACGGCGCGGCGCTGCTCAACCCCCAGCCGCTGCCGCCCGCGCCGCCACCGCTCGCGCCGCCGGAGGCGCGGATGCCGTCCGCGGACTACTTCGCCGGCTACCGCGACGCGGTGATCCACCTCACGTCGGCCGTCGGCCTGCCCGCAGGCCCGGCGGCGGGCGCGACGGCGGTGATGCCTGCGCAGGTCGACGAGTCGCAGGCGACCTGGGGCCTGCAGGCCACGCGCGCGGTGCTCTCCACCCGCAGCGGCGCCGGCGTGCGGATCGCGGTGCTCGACACCGGGATGGACCTGGCGCACCCGGACTTCGCCGAGCGCGCGATCAAGGCCGAGTCGTTCGTGCGGGGCGAGGAGCCGCAGGACCGCAACCGGCACGGCACGCACTGCATCGGCACCGCGGCCGGGCCGAAGACGCCGCCGACCGGGCCGCGCTACGGCGTCGCGTACGAGGCGGAGATCTTCGCGGGCAAGGTGCTCAGCGACCGCGGCTCGGGCACCGACACGCAGATCCTCGCCGGGATCGAATGGGCGATGCGCAACCGGTGCGCGGTCATCTCGATGTCGCTCGGCGGGACCGTGCAGCCGGGCGACCGGTTCTCGCGCGTGTTCGAGGCGGTCGCGCGCCGCGCCGCGCAGGGCGGCTCGCTCATCATCGCCGCCGCGGGCAACGACAGCCGCCGGCCGCTCACGCTCGTGCCGGTCAGCCACCCCGCGAACTGCCCGTCGATCCTGGCCGTCGCCGCGATCGACTCGAGCATGCAGATCGCGCGGTTCTCCAACCGCGGGATCAACCCGGACGGCGGCCAGATCGACGTCGCCGCGCCGGGCGTGGACGTGCTGTCGACGGTCCCGATGCCGCAGCGCTACGAGCGGCTGAACGGGACGAGCATGGCGACGCCGCACGTCGCGGGCGTCGCGGCGCTGCTGGCCGAGGCGGACCCGAGCGCGCGCGGCGCGGCGCTCGCCCGCCTGCTCACGGGCACCGCGCGGCGGATGCCGAACCTGTCGTCGGCCGACGTCGGCGCCGGCCTGGTGCAGGCGCCGTAGTGGAGGTGACGATCTCCGTCGAGGACGGCCGCCTCGCCGACATCGGCGCGGTGGCCGCCGCGGCGCAGCGCGCGGGGCTGCGCGACGTCACGGTCCTGGCGACGGCGGGCGCCATCACCGGCACCGTCGCCGACGACGCCGTGCTGCGGGAGGTGGCCGCCGTCGACGGGGTCGCGGCGGCCGAGCCGGCGCGGGAGATCAGGCTCCCCCCGCGCGACGGCCCGCAGTGACGCTCAGCTGTGGAGGGCGGCCTGCTCGTCCGCGGTGGGGAAGGCCCACGCGGCGCGCGTGCGGCGCTCGTTGCGGAAGGTGAAGCGCAGCTGCTGCGGGGGGCGCAGGCCGTCCGGGTGGTTGGGCCGGAACGTCGCGCACGGGGCGTCCTCCTGGAGGGCGCACAGGAGGTTGCAGCGGAAGAAGCAATCGGCGCAGGACGGGGCCTTGGACGCCTTGCGGGTGGAGGGCTTGCGAGCGGGTCGGGTCGGGGCAACTGCGGCTGTCACGGGGGGCCACTCAACACGACGCGGCGAACTCCTTCAACGGCCCTTCCCGCAAATGCCGCCAATTTGTTAATCACCCGCAAATAGCAGCAATTTTCGCGATTCTGCCGCTAGGAGCGGGCCTTTTCGACGCGGTCTGAGATCATCGTTGCAAGGGCGAGCGAGGAGGTCGCCGCCGGGCTTGGGGCATTGCGCACGTGGAGGGCCCCTCCGGCGTCGGTCAGCAGGAAGTCGTCGACCAGCGAGCCGTCCCGCGCGAGGGCCTGCGCGCGGACGCCGGCCGGGCCCGCGCCGGGCTCCACGTGGTCCAGCGTCAGCTCCGGCACGTAGCGCGCGCAGGCGGCGACGAACGCGCGCCGCGACGCGGCCATCCGCAGCTCCGTCCGGCCGGTCTTCCAGAAGCGGCGCAGGACCTTGTACGTGCCCGGCCACGTGAACGTGTCGCGCACGTCACGGGCGCGGACGGTGTGCAGCGCGTACGCGTCGCGCGCGCCGACCAGCAGCGCCGTCGGGCCGAGCCACACCTCGCCGGAGATGTGGCGCGTCAGGTGGACGCCGAGGAACGGGAGGTCGGGGTCGGGAACGGGGTAGATGAGCGTCTTGACGAGATGGCGGGCTTCGGGCTTCAGCGTCAGGTAGGCGCCACGGAAGGGGACGATGCGCGGGTCGGCGGGCGCGCCGGCGGCGATCGCGAGGCGGTCGGCCCACGGCCCCGCGCAGAAGACGGCGCGGCCGGCGCGGAGGACCTCGGCGGCGTCCGCGGAGGCGGCGGCGCGCGGGCGCGTGCGCAGCTCGGTGTGGCCGTTGCGGCGCTCGGCGCCGAGCACCTCGGTGCCGAGCACGACCTCGCCGCCCAGCTCGCGCACGTCGTCGGCCAGCGCGCGGGCGACGCCGGGGAAGTCGGCGATGCCGGTGTCCGGCGAGTGGAGCGCGGCGACGCCGGTGGCGTGCGGCTCGACCCCTCGCAGCCCGGCCGCGTCGAGCCGCCGCAGGCCCGGGACGCCGTTCGCGCGCCCGCGCCGCTCCAGCTCGTCGAGCCGCTGCAGCTCGGACTCGTCGACCGCGACGATGAGCTTGCCGATCCGCTCGTGCGCGATCCCGCGCTCCTCGCAGAACGCGTACATCCGCCGCGCGCCCTCGACGCAGAGCCGCGCCTTCAGCGAGCCGGGCTGGTAGTAGATCCCCGCGTGGATCACCCCGCTGTTGTGACCGGTCTGGTGCGCCGCGACCTGCTCCTCTCGCTCGAGGACGACGACGCGGCGGGCGGCGCCCCGCTGCAGCAGCTCGCGCGCGACCGCGAGCCCGATGATGCCGGCGCCGACGACGGCGATCTCTGGATCCGTGGGCACGGCGAGACGCTATAGGAGTTGGGTGTGAGGGTTCTCGTCACCGGCATCACCGGCTACGTCGGCGGCGCGCTCGCGCCGCGGCTCAGCGCGACAGGGCACGACGTCGTCGGGCTCGCGCGCGACCCCGAGCGGGCGCGCGCGGCGGGCGTCACGGCGCCGACGACGCGCGGCGACGTGCTCACCGGCGCCGGCCTGGACGAGGCGCTCGACGGCGTCGACGTCGCGTACTACCTGATCCACTCGATGGAGCGGGCCGACGCCGCAGCTGGCACGTTCGCGCAGCGCGAGGAGCAGGGGGCGCGGGCGTTCGCGGAGGCGGCGGTGCGCGCCGGGGTGCGGCGTGTGGTCTACCTCGGCGGCATCCTCCCCGACGGCCCGGTCTCCCCGCACATGGCCAGCCGCCTCAAGGTCGAGGAGCTGCTGCTCGAGGCCGTCCCCGACTCGGTCGCGCTGCGCGCCTCGATCGTCATCGGCGCGCGGTCGCGGTCGTTCCGCTTCCTCGTCCGGCTCGTCGAGCGCGTGCCCGTGCTCCCCCTGCCGCCGTGGGCGAGGTACCGCACCGCGCCGATCGACGGGCGCGACATGCTCGCGTTCCTCGCCCGCGCGGCGACGGTGCCGGAGGCGGGCGGCCGCTCGCTCGACATCGCCGGACCCGACGTGATGACGTACGGGCAGATGATGGAGCGGATCGCCGAGCACATGGTCGTCGGCCGCCCGCGCGTCGGGGTGCCGGTGACGATGAACGGCGTCGCCAGCCGCCTGGCCGCCGCGATCGCGGGCGAGGACCCGGGGCTGATCGAGCCGCTGATGGGCTCGCTCGGCGCGGACATCCTCCCGCGCGACGACGCCGCCGCACCGCTTCTCGGGGTCAAGCTCCACCGCTTCGATCGCGCCGTCGAGCGCGCCCTGCGGGAGTGGGAGGAGCTCGAGCCGGGTACCGTTGGCGCGCGATGAGCCTCGTCGAGGTGGACATCCTGATCCAGGCCCCTGTCGAGGAGGTCTTCGAGCTGGCCATGGAGCCGAGCGGCACCCTGCGGTGGGTGACGATCGCCCGCGAGGTCAAGGACGTCCGCGGCGACTTCCGCCGCGAGGGCTTCGAGATGAAGCAGCAGCTGTGCCTGCGCGGCGTCCCGTTCTGGGTGACGTGGGACCTCGTCGAGGTCGACGCGCCGCACTTCGCGCGCTTCGAGGGCAAGGGCCCGATGCGCTCCAAGGCGTTCATCGAGAACCAGCTGACCGCCGAGGGCGGCGGGACGCGCTTCCACTACCGCAACCAGTTCAAGGCGCCGTTCGGCCCGCTGGGCGCGACCGCCGAGCGCGTCATCGCCGGCGGCATCCCGGAGCGCGAGGCGCTCGCCTCGCTGGAGAACCTCAAGCGGCTCGCCGAGAGCCGCGTCCGCGCGTAGCCCGCGCGTCCGGCTCGGCGGCGCCCCGTACGCTGCCGCCCGATGCTGTCCCCGACGTACCCCATCACGACCGAGCGCCTCGACCTGCGTCCCTACCGCGAGGACGACCTCGACGCGCTGCTCGACCTCTACGGCCGCGAGGACGTGACGCGCTACCTGCCGGTCGGGCGGCGCTCGCCCGAGGAGCTGACCGCGGCGCTCGCCGACAAGCGCACCCGGTCGGACATCCGCGCCGTCGACGACCACCTGTGCCTCGTCGTCGAGGTCCGTGAGACGCAGGCGATGGTCGGCGAGGCCTACCTGTTCTGGCGCAGCTCCGAGCACGAGCAGGGCGAGATCGGCTGGGTCCTGCACCCCGACCACCAGGGGCGCGGCTACGCCACCGAGGCGGCGCGGGCGATGCTGCGCCTGGCGTTCGAGGACGCGGGGCTGCACCGGGTGCACGCGCGGCTCGACGCGCGCAACGCCGCGTCCGCCCGCGTCGCCGCGCGGCTCGGGATGCGGCAGGAGGGCCACTTCCTGCAGAACGAGCGGATGCACGGCGAGTGGACCGACGAGCTGCTCTACGCGATGCTCGCCGAGGAGTGGCGTCAGGCGACTGGCCGAACGTCGGCGCGGTCAGCCACCGAAACGTCTCTGTCACTTCACCGATGACGGCGATCTTGCTTCTCATGTGTCAGTAAGAGTTACGGTTAAGCGGCCATGGCCGATTTTCTGGAAGAGAAGAAGAGCGAGATCTCCGCGCGCCTGGACGAGCTGCGTCCGCACGTCGAGGAGTTCCGCAAGCTCGAGGCGGCGCTCGCCGCGCTCGAAGGCGTGCAGGCGCCGCGGGGGGGCGGCGGTGGCGGCGGTCAGCGCAGCTCCGGCGGTGGCGCGAGCAGGTCGGGCGGCGGCGGCAACGGCCGGCGCGGGCGCCCGCGCGGCTCGGGCACGCGCGCCAACGAGGCCCTCGACCTCGTGCGCAAGTCGCCGGGCATCACGATCCCCGAGATGGCGCAGCAGATGGGGATCCAGCAGAACTACCTCTACCGCGTCCTTCCCGGGCTCGAGCAGGACGGCCAGGTCCGCAAGGACGGCCGGGGCTGGTTCCCGAAGGACGCCGCGTAGGCGTCCTCCGGGCAGCAGCGCTGCGAGCTACGGAACGAGGCCGAGCTTGCGCACGGCCTCGCGCTCCTCGGACAGCTCGTTCACGGTGATGTCGATCTTGGACTGCGCGAACTCGCCGACCTCGAGGCCCTGCGCGATCTCGTACGAGCCGCCGGACACCTTCACCGGGAACGAGGACACCAGGCCCTCCGGCACGCCGTAGGAGCCGTCGGACGGGACGGCCATCGACCGCAGGCCGTCGGCGCCCTGGACCCAGTCGCGCATGTGGTCGATCGCGGCGGACGCGGC
Source organism: Parviterribacter multiflagellatus (assembly GCF_056863265.1). Classification (NCBI taxonomy): domain Bacteria; kingdom Bacillati; phylum Actinomycetota; class Thermoleophilia; order Solirubrobacterales; family Parviterribacteraceae; genus Parviterribacter; species Parviterribacter multiflagellatus. The sequence continues at coordinate 23,518 of NZ_JBXPIZ010000004.1, read as the reverse complement.
CGAGGCGGCCGACGACGCGCCGCGCGCCTCGATGATCGCCGCGCCACGCTTGCCGACCTTGGGGAGGTACTCGTTCTCGTACCAGTCCATGTCGCCGACGACGTCGACGGCCTTCTTGCCGTTCACCTTCGCGTTGAAGAGGTCCGGGAACATCGTCGGGGAGTGGTTGCCCCAGATGACGAGGTCCTGGATGTCCTCGACGCCGACGCCCACCTTCTTGGCGAGCATGCCGACCGCGCGGTTCTCGTCCAGGCGGGTCATCGCGGTGAACCGCTCGGCCGGGATGTCCGGCGCGTTGGAGCGCGCGATGAGCGCGTTCGTGTTGGCCGGGTTGCCGACCACGAGGATGCGGACGTCGTCCGCGGCGCCCGCGTTGAGCGCCTCGCCCTGCGGCTTGAAGATGCCGCCGTTGGCCTCGAGGAGATCGGCCCGCTCCATCCCCTTCGTGCGCGGGCGCGCGCCGATGAGGAACGCCGCGTTGACGCCGTCGAACGCCTTGGTGGCGTCGTCGTGGATGTCGATCGACTCCAGCAGCGGGAACGCGCAGTCGTCGAGCTCCATGGCGGTGCCCTCGGCGGCCTTGACCGCCTGCGGGATCTCCAGGAGCGACAGCTGCACCTTCTCGTGCGGCCCGAAGACCTGGCCGGAGGCGATGCGGAAGAGGATGGCGTAGCCGATCTGACCGGCAGCGCCGGTCACGGCAACCCGAGTGGCCATCAGGCGTTCATCTCCTTCTTGAGGTTCTCGTCGATCGACGCGAGGAACTCCTGCGTCGTCTGGAACTCCTGGTCGGGCCCGACGAGCAGGGCGAGGTCCTTCGTCATCTTGCCGCTCTCGACGGTCTCGATGCAGACCTTCTCCAGCGTCTCCGCGAACGCGGTGACGTCCGGCGTGCCGTCCATCCGCCCGCGCGCGGCCAGGCCGCGGGTCCAGGCGAAGATCGACGCGATCGGGTTCGTCGAGGTCGGCTTGCCCTGCTGGTGCTGGCGGTAGTGGCGCGTGACCGTGCCGTGCGCCGCCTCGGCCTCGACGGTGTTGCCGTCCGGCGTCATCAGCACCGACGTCATCAGGCCGAGCGAGCCGAAGCCCTGGGCGACCGTGTCGGACTGCACGTCGCCGTCGTAGTTCTTGCAGGCCCAGACGTAGCCGCCCTCCCACTTGAGGGCCGCGGCGACCATGTCGTCGATCAGGCGGTGCTCGTAGGTCAGCCCAGCCTTCTCGAAGTCGGCCTTGAACTCGTTGTCGAACACCTCCTGGAACAGGTCCTTGAAGCGCCCGTCGTAGGCCTTCATGATCGTGTTCTTCGTCGACATGTACACCGGCACGCCGCGGTCCAGGCCGTAGCGCATCGACGCGCGCGCGAAGTCGCGGATCGACGAGTCCAGGTTGTACATGCCCATGGCGACGCCGCCGCCCGGGAAGTCGAAGATGTCGCGGACGATCGGCTCGCCGCCGTCCTTCGGCGTGAACGTCAGCGTCAGGTTGCCCTCGCCGGGGACCACGAAGTCCTCGGCGCGGTACTGGTCGCCGAACGCGTGACGGCCGATGATGATCGGCTTCGTCCACCCCGGCACCAGGCGCGGGATGTTGGAGATCACGATCGGCTCGCGGAAGATGACGCCGCCGAGGATGTTGCGGATCGTGCCGTTGGGCGAGCGGTACATCCGGCTCAGCCCGAACTCCTCGACGCGCGCCTCGTCCGGCGTGATCGTCGCGCACTTGACGCCGACGCCGTACTGCTTGATCGCGTTCGCCGCGTCGACCGTGATCTGGTCGTCGGTCTTGTCACGCGACTCGATCCCGAGGTCGTAGTACTTCAGCTCGACGTCGAGGTAGGGGAGGATCAGCTGGTCCTTGATGAACTGCCAGATGATCCGCGTCATCTCGTCGCCGTCGAGCTCGACGACGGGGTCCTTCACCTTGATCTTGGCCATGCGTGTCCTTGTCGTGGGCGGCAGGGAGGCTAGTAAGGGACTCGTCCAGACGCGTCGCCCTTCGGGCCATCCGCGCTCAACTCTCGCGGCCGGCGGTCGATGGAGAGAAGGCCATGACGCTCGTCCCGGACGGATCCGGAACCCAGCAGCGCATCGTCGTCGTCGAGGACGTCGACAGCGCCAGCCTGCTCGAGCGCATGCTCCATGCGGCCGGGTACGAGAACGTCCGGACGGCCGCGGCGCCCGCCGTCCTCGACGTCCTGCTCGACCGGTGGGACCCCGATCTCGTCGTGCTCGACCTCCAGCTGCCGAACATCGACGGGTTCTCGCTCCTGCAGCGGATCGTCGACCTCGACATCCCCTGCCTCGTCCTCACCGCCGACGACACGCCGACGACGCGCCGCCGCGCGCTCGGCCTCGGCGCGCGCGACTTCGTCACCAAGCCGCTCGACCGCGTCGAGGTGCTGCTGCGCGTCGGCAACCTCCTCCAGACCCGCCGCCTGCAGCGCGCGCTGGAGGACCGCAACCACGACCTCCAGCGCTGGGTGCGAGCCCGCACCGCGGACCTCGAGGACGCCCGCAAGGAGACGCTCGAGCGCCTCGCGCTGGCCGCCGAGTACCGCGACGACGACACCCAGATGCACACCAAGCGCGTCGGCCGCACCGCCGCGCTGCTGGCCGCGCGCCTGGGGCTCTCGCCGGACGTCGTCGAGCACATCCGCCTCGCCGCGCCGCTCCACGACGTGGGCAAGATCGGCATCCCGGACGCCGTCTGGCTCAAGCCGGGCAAGCTCTCCGAGCACGAGCGCAAGATGCTCGAGGCGCACACGACGCACGGCGCGCGCATCCTCAGCGGTTCGCGCTCCCCCATCCTCCGCATGGCCGAGCAGATCGCCCGCTCCCACCACGAGCGGTGGGACGGCAGCGGCTACCCGCACGGGCTGGCCGAGGACGCGATCCCGCTCGCCGGCCGCATCACCGCCGTCGCGGACGTCTTCGACGTGCTCGCCCACCCGCGCCCGCACAAGCAGGCGTGGCCGCTGGACAAGGCCGTCCAGGAGATCCAGGACCAGGCGGGGCGGCAGTTCGACCCCGAGGTCGTCGCGGCGTTCAACCGGCTGGACGAACGCCTGCTGCTCGAGCCGGTCGCCGAGCCGCTCAAGCGCGTCGCCGCGTAGCGCCCGGCCTCGCCGGTCTGCCGCGGCGCGCCCGCGTTGCCGGCCAACGTCGGCGCGCTGACTTCCGGTGCGAGCGGGGACCCGTCGAGGTCTTGAGCCCGCCAGGCCAGACCGACCACGCCGCCGCGCTGGCCGAGTGCCGCAACCTCGCGGGCATCGTCGAGGCGACGCCCGACGCGGCGTTCGCCATCGACCGCGACCGGCGCATCACGTCTTGGAACGCGGGCGCCGCGAAGATGTGGGGCCGCCCGGCGGCCGCGACGATCGGCAGCCCGATGGTCGAGCTGTTCGCGCCGGCGGACCGGGTCCGCATGCGGCACGTGATCGACCTCGCGCTCGCGGGCCGCGCCGTCGGCCAGCAGGACGCCGTCGCCCTCACCGCCGAGGGGGAGCTGTTCGACGCGGTCTGCACGTTCGGGCTGCTCGAGGGCGGCGACGGCCTGGCGGTGATCGGCCAGGACATCACCGAGCGCAAGCGCATGGAGGAGGCGCTGCGCCACGGCGCCGAGCGCGACGCGCTCACCGGCCTGTACAACCGCCGCTACCTGGAGAGCGCCGTCGAGCGGGCGGCGAGCCTCGCCGCGCGCGGGGAGTGGCGCGGCGCGCTGCTCACCCTCGACGTCGACCACTTCAAGATGGTCAACGACACGTACGGCCACGCGGCGGGCGACGAGCTCCTGTGCCGGCTCGCCGCCACGCTGCGCGAGCACGTGCGCCGCAGCGACGTCGTCGCGCGGCTCGGCGGGGACGAGCTCGCGGTGCTGCTCGGCGGGGTGGAGCCGGCGGGCGCGCTCGGCGTCGCGACGACGCTGGTCGACGCGGCCACGCAGTGCGTCCAGCGCTTCGGCGCGACGATCAGCGCCGGCGTCGTGCACCTGCCTGGGCCCCGGCCGGCGGGCGCCGAGGAGCTGATGTCCGCGGCCGACGCGGCGCTGTACGAGGCCAAGGAGACCGGCCGCGGGCGGCTCGTCGTCGCGGACCTCGCCCGACCCGGCCCGCTGCAGTGGGCCGACCGCGTGCGCCGGGCCGTCCGCGAGGACCGCCTGACGCTGTGCGCCCAGCCGATCGTCTCCCTCCAGGGCGCCCGGCCGGTCGCGCGCCACGAGCTGCTGGTGCGGCTCGTCGACGGCGACGGGCGGAAGGTGCCGCCCGGAGCCTTCCTCCCCGCCGCCGAGCGGTTCGGCCTGATGTCCGGCATCGACCGCTGGGTGATCGAGCGGGCGCTCGCGCTGGCCGCGCGCGGGATGCCCGTCGCCGCGAACCTCTCGGCCCGCTCCATCACCGACGAGCGCTTCACGACCTGGCTGACGCGCACGGTCGCCGCGGCGCGGCTCCCGCCCGGCGCGCTGCTGCTGGAGATCACCGAGACCGCCGCGATCGCCTCGATGGAGCACGCCGCCACGCTGTGCGCGACGCTCGCGCGCGCGGGCTGCCGGACGGCCCTCGACGACTTCGGCACCGGGTTCGGCTCGTTCTCCTACCTCAAGCACCTGCCGGTCGCGGCGCTGAAGATCGACATGGAGTTCGTGCGCGAGCTGCCGGGCAGCACGCGCGACCGGCGGATCGTCGAGGCGATCGTGTCGGTCGCCGACGCGCACGGGATGACGACGATCGCGGAGGGGGTCGAGCTGCCCGACCAGGCGACCGCCGTGCGCGAGTGCGGCGTCGACTACGGACAAGGGTGGCTGTTCGGCCGGCCGGCGCCGCTGGCGTAACCTCCGCGACATGGCCGTCGATGCGCTGTCCGCCCCGTTCACGACCCACGAGGTCACGAACCAGGTCCCGCCGCTCGCGGATCTCGACCTGTTCTCGACGAACCTCCCGCTCGTGGAGGCGCTGGAGCGCGAAGGCGCCGGGTGGGCGAAGGCGCGCGCGGCGGAGGTCGGGCGCATCTGGGGCGGCGAGCCGCTGGCCGTCTGGGGCTTCCAGGCCAACGCGAACCCGCCGGTGCTGCGGACGCACGACCGGTACGGCAACCGCATCGACGAGGTGGAGTTCCACCCCGCCTACCACCAGCTCATGGCGCTGTCGTCCGAGCACCAGATCCACGCGCTGCCGTGGACGTCGGGCGAGGCCAACCCCCATGTCGCGCGCACCGCCCTCTACCTGACGACGGCGCAGGCCGAGGGCGGCCACGGCTGCCCGATCACGATGACCTTCGCCGCCGTGCCCGCGCTGCGCTCGACGCCCGCGCTGGCCGACGAGTGGATCCCCAAGCTGACCGCCGCGTCGTACGACCCGCTGCTGCGCGCCGACAAGGCGAGCGCCAAGTGCGGCATGGCGATGACCGAGAAGCAGGGCGGCTCGGACGTGCGCGCGAACACGACCCGTGCGGTGCCGGACGACGCGGCCGGTGGCTACCGACTCACCGGCCACAAGTGGTTCTGCAGCGCGCCGATGTGCGACGTCTTCTTGGTGCTGGCCCAGACGGACGAGGGCGTGTCGTGCTTCCTCGTCCCGCGGATCCTGCCGGACGGCACGCGCAACACGTTCCGGCTCCAGCGCCTGAAGGACAAGCTGGGCAACAGGTCCAACGCGTCGTCCGAGGTCGAGTTCGACCAGACCTTCGGCTGGCTGGTCGGCGAGCCCGGCCGCGGCGTCCCGACGATCATCGAGATGGTCGCCCACACGCGCCTGGACTGCGTGATCGGCAGCGCCGCCGGGATGCGCTGGGGCGTGGCGAACGCGACGTGGCACGCCGCGCACCGCAGCGCGTTCGGCAAGACGCTGGTCGACCAGCCGCTGATGCAGAACGTGCTCGCGGACCTGGCGATCGAGTCCGAGGCCGCGACGGCGCTGGCGATGCGCCTGGCGCGCGCGTACGACGAGGAGGACACCGCGTTCAAGCGCCTGGCCACGGCCGTCGGCAAGTACTGGGTCTGCAAGCGGCTGCCCGCGCACGCGTTCGAGGCGATGGAGTGCCTCGGCGGCAACGGCTACGTCGAGGACTCCGGGATGCCGCGGCTGTACCGCGAGGCGCCGGTCAACTCGATCTGGGAGGGCTCGGGGAACGTCAACGCGCTCGACGTGCTGCGTGCGCTGGCGAAGCAGCCGGCCGTGCTCGACGCGTACCTCGCCGAGGTCGACGAGGCCGCGGGAGGGGACGCGCGCCTGGATGCGTTCGTGGACGGCCTGCGCGCGGAGTTCGCCGATCTCGAGGGCGTCGAGATCCGCGCGCGCCGCATCGTCGAGAAGCTCGCGCTCGCGCTCCAGGGCTCGCTGCTGGTCCGCCACGCCCCGCCCGCGGTCGCCGACGCGTTCTGCGCCTCACGCCTGGCGGGCGACGCGGGCCTCGCCTTCGGCACCCTCCCCCGCGGCGTCGACGCGCGCGCGATCGTCGACCGCCACACGCCGGTCCTCTAGCCGCCCGCGCGCCGCTCTGAGAGGCTGGCGGCGCCATGCCGCTCGCCTTCCGGGAGGCCGGGGACCCCGACGCGCCGGTCGCGCTGCTGCTCCACGGCTATCCGAACAGCTCGTACGTCTGGCACGCCGTGATGCCGGCGATCGCGGCGGCCGGGTGGCGGGCGGTCGCGCCGGACTTCTCGGGCTACGGCGACAGCGCGCCGCTCGACGGACGCGCCGCGACGTGGGAGGAGCACGTGCACTGCCTCGACGACTTCGTGGCCGAGGAGGAGCTGGCGCCGGTCGCGCTGATCGCGCACGACTGGGGCGGGCTGATCGGGCTGCGGTGGGCGATCGAGCGGCCGTACGCGGTGTGCGCGCTGGCGATCATGAGCACCGGCTTCTTCCCCGACGGCAAGTGGCACGGGCTCGCCCGCGCGCTGCGCACCGACGGCGAGGGGGAGCGGCTCCTCGCCGGGCTGACCCGCGCGACGTTCGGGGAGCTGCTGCGGAGCGCGTCGCCGCACGTCACCCAGGGCGCGCTCGACGAGTACTGGAAGGGCTACGCCGACCCGGAGCGGCGCGCCGCGCAGCTCGAGCTCTACCGCTCCGGCGACTTCGCGCAGCTCGCGGGCACCGAAGGCCGGCTCGCGGCGCTGGACGTCCCGACGCTGCTGCTGTGGGGCGCCGACGACACGTTCGCGCCGGTCGCGAGCGCGCACCGCTTCCAGCGCGAGATCCCGCACGCCGACCTGGTCGTGCTCGACGGCGTCGGCCACTTCCCGCAGGAGGACGCGCCGGACGACGTCGCCGCCGCGCTCGCCGCCTTCCTCACGCGTGTCCGGTCCTAGGGAGTAGCTTTGTCTCACCGTGTTGGGTGAGCGTTCGATCCAGCTGTTCCGGATCAGCGGAATCCGGGTCGGCGCCAGCCCCAGCTGGTTCCTGATCCTGTTCTTCGCGATCTACGTCCTCTCGGGCTCCTTCCAGGACGCCCTCGGCGGCTCCTCGGAGCAGGCCTACGTCGTCGCGGTCATCGCGGCGCTCTTGTTCTTCGGCTCGATCATCCTGCACGAGCTGGGCCACGCCTTCGCGGCGCGCCGCTCGGGGATCAACATCGAGGGCATCGACCTGTGGCTGTTCGGCGGCATCGCCAAGCTCGACCGCGACTCGCAGTCGCCGGGCGAGGAGTTCAAGGTCGCCGCGGCCGGCCCGGCGGTCACGCTGCTGATCGTCGCGCTCTGCTACGCGATCACCGCGGTCGTCGCCGGGTTCGGGGAGGCGTTCGACCTCGCCACGCTCGAGGACGGCTCGGCGCCCGAGCCGGTCGAGCTGCTGATCGCGTTCGTCGCGTCGATGAACGCGATCCTCTTCGTCTTCAACCTCATCCCGGCGTTCCCGCTCGACGGCGGCCGGATCGCCCGCGCGATCATCTGGAAGGTCACCGGCGACCGGACGAAGGGCACGGTCGCGGCCGCCCGCCTCGGCCAGGGCTTCGGCTACCTGATGGCCGGCTACGGCCTGTACGTGCTGTTCACGTCCGACGACGCGTTCAGCGGCATCTGGTGGGTCGTGCTCGGCTGGCTGATCGCCGGCTCGGCCAAGTCCGCGGCGGTCAGCGCGCGCGTGACCGACCGGCTGGAGGGCGTCACCGTCGGCGACATCATGGACCCGCATCCGCTCACGCTGCCGGCGTCCACGCGGCTGATCGACGCCGAGGACTGGTTCGCGCGCCACAACGCCGACTGGGCCGCCGTCGTCGACGACCAGGGCCGCCTGCTGGGCATCGCCGAGCGGGAGCGGATCGGCGCCGCGATCAACGCCGGCCAGCCCGCGCTGTCGGCCCACGAGGTGCTCACGCCGGGCGACCCCGTCTCCACCGACCAGCCGCTGGAGGCCGTCGTCGGGGCCGAGCCGCTGCGCCGCCTGGGCGCCGTCATGGCGGTCGACCAGAGCGGCGTGCTGCGCGGCGTGCTGACGGTCGAGCAGGTCCGAAGAGCGCTCACCGCCGCGCTTCCGTGACATCGCTCACATAAGAGGTGTGACGCAGGTCACCCTAAGGCGGTGACATCCGTTACTTTGCGCGGCGATGCCCGCACACGACGTGTTGATCATCGGCGCCGGCCTCGCAGGCCAGCGCGCCGCACTCGCGGCCGCCGACGCCGGCGCCTCCGTGGCGATCATGAGCAAGGTCCACCCCGTCAGGTCCCACTCGGTGGCCGCGGCGGGCGGGATCAACGCCGCGCTCAAGGCCGGGGACACGTGGGAGTCGCACGCGTTCGACACCGTGAAGGGGTCGGACTACCTGGGCGACCAGGACGCGATCGAGATCATGGCGCGGGCCGCGCCGGAGGAGATCATCCACCTCGAGCACATCGGGGTCACGTTCCACCGCGACGACGAGGGCCACCTCGGGACCCGCGCGTTCGGCGGCGCGTCGCAGGCCCGGACGTACTACGTGGCGGACATCACCGGGCAGGCGATCCTGCACGTGCTCTACGAGCAGATCATGAAGTACGCCGACCGGGTGGACTCGTACGAGGAGTGGTTCACCACGTCGCTCGTCCAGGACGACGAGGGCCGATGCGTCGGCGCGGTCGCGCGGGACATCCGCACCGGGCGGATGGAGACGTTCACCGCCAAGAGCGTGATCCTCGCCAGCGGCGGCGCCGGGCACGCGTGGAAGCCGACCACCAACGGGCTCATCTGCACCGGCGACGGCATCAGCCAGGCGTTCCGCATCGGCGCGCAGCTGATGGACATGGAGATGGTCCAGTACCACCCCACCTGCCTGGTCACCAACGGCTTCCTCATCACCGAGGGCGCCCGCGGCGAGGGCGCGCACCTGCTCAACGGCAACGGCGAGCGCTTCATGGAGAAGTACGCGCCGAACAAGCTCGAGCTGGCGTCGCGCGACGTCGTCTCGCGCGCCGAGCAGACGGAGATCAACGAGGGCCGCGGCGCGGGGCCGAACGGCGAGGGCATCTACCTCGACGTGACGGTCGTGCCGCGCAAGCGCACGCTCGAGGCGCTCCGCGAGATCGTCAACATCGGCAAGGACTTCGCGGGCGTCGACATCACCCGCGAGCCGATCCTCATCCGGCCCGGCCAGCACTACATCATGGGCGGGGTCAAGACCGACGCGTGGGGCGCGACGGCGATCGAGGGGCTCTACGCCGCCGGCGAGTGCGCCTGCGTCTCGGTGCACGGCGGAAACCGCCTCGGCGCGAACTCGCTGCTCGACACGCTCATCTTCGGCCGGCGCGCCGGGGAGCACGCCGCCCGGCGCGCGCGCGAGACGCCGATGCCGCAGAGCCGTTCGGCCGCCGGCGCGGCCGAACGCGACGCCGGCGAGATCCAGGCGATCATCGACCGGCCGAAGACCGGCCGGCGGGTCTCCGGGATCAAGGACGAGCTGGGGACGACCATGAACAAGTTCGTGGCCGTCTTCCGGGACGCGGAGGGCCTCCAGCAGGCGCACCAGGTCGTGCGCCGGCTCAAGGAGGAGGCCGCGACCGCGTACATCGACGACCGCGGGACCGTGTTCAACCAGGACGTGCTCGGGGCGCTCGAGCTCGGCTACCTGCTGGACACCGCCGAGGCCACCGTCATCGGCGCGATCGAGCGCAAGGAGTCGCGCGGGGCGCAGTTCCGCACCGACTTCCCCGAGCGCAACGACGACGACTGGCTCAAGCACATCACGATCTCGCGCAACGGGGACGACGTGCCGAAGGTGGACTACTCCCCGGTCACGATCACGCGCTGGCAGCCCGAGGAGAGGAAGTACTAGTGGCCGAGTTCACGCTGCGCCTGCGGCGCTACGACCCCGAGAGCGGCCAGCCGCCGTACTGGGCCGAGTACACCGTCGACCTCGAGCCGCACAACTCCGTGCTCGAGGGCATCCTGCAGGCCAAGGGCCAGCAGGACGGGTCGATCGGCATCCGGTGCTCCTGCCGCGCGGCGATCTGCGGGTCCTGCGGCGTCATGATCAACGGGCGCGCGGGCCTGGCCTGCCACACCCACCTCGACGTGGCCCAGGCGACGGGCCGCGAGGGCGTGATCGAGGTCGAGCCGTTCAACAACATGCCGGTGATCAAGGACCTGATCGTCGACATGGACGCGGTCCACTGGAAGAAGATCAAGCGCGTCACGCCATGGCTGCTGGCCAAGGAGCCGGTGCCCGAGCGCGAGTACGTCGTCCCGCACGACAACATGGTCGACGTCACGCAGTCGATGGCGTGCATCCAGTGCGGCGCGTGCGTCGCGTCGTGCCTGTCGATGGAGGTCGACCCGCTGTTCGTCGGCCCGGCCGCGCTCGCCAAGAGCTACCGCTTCGTGGGCGACCCGCGCGACGCCGAGCAGTACGAGCGCCTGAAGGACCTCGCCGAGGACCCGCACGGCATGTACGACTGCACGCACTGCTTCAACTGCATCGAGGCGTGCCCCAAGGGCGTCGCGCCGATGAACCAGATCATGCGGCTGCGGCGCATCGCGGGCGACGACCACGAGATCGACGACCGCAACAACGGCAACCGCCACGAGCGGGCGTTCGTCTCGCTCATCCGCGGCTACGGCCTGCTGCACGAGGCCGAGCTGCTGCCGCGCTCGTACGGCGGCGACTCGTGGTTCGGCAAGTTCCACCCCGCCGCCGGGCAGGAGCTCGTCTCCTCCCTGCCGGCGATCACCAAGGCGATCGTCCGCCGCAAGGTCGGCATCAAGCAGGCCGCGCTGGGCCACAAGCTCGCGCGCGAGGATCTCAAGGACGTGCAGCGCATCTACGACGTGGTGGAGGGCCGCGACGAGCGCGTCGAGCTCAACCTCTACGTCACCGGCTACGACGACTCCCCGGCGGAGGAGCACAAGGAGGCGACGGCATGAAGGTCGCGTACTGGCCCGGCTGCGTGAGCCGCGGCTTCACGCCGGAGCTGCACGGCGCGATGGCGAAGGTCGCCCCGCTGCTCGACATCGAGCTGATCGAGCTCGACCGCGGCAACTGCTGCGGCGCGGGCGTGATCGCCGAGCACTCGCAGGAGCTGGCCGACACGCTCAACGCCCGCACGTTCGCGCTGGCGCAGCAGACGGACGCGGCGATGATGAACATCTGCTCGACGTGCCAGGGGTCGCAGAGCGAGGCGCAGGAACGGCTCGACGCGAACGCCGAGTACCGCGAGCACATCAACGGCAACCTCGAGGGCGGCCTGCGGTACGACACCGGCAAGGTCGTCAACAAGAACCTGCTGTGGATGCTCGTCGAGGACATCGGACTCGACGAGGTCAAGGCGCGCGTCAAGCGGCCGCTGACCGACCTGAAGGTGGGTCCGTTCTACGGCTGCTACATCATCCGCCCGACCGACCGCCTGGGCATCGACACCGAGCGCCCGCGCGACCGGTACCTGCATCTGCTGATCGAGGCGCTGGGCGGCACGGTCATCGAGTACGCCGGCCAGCACAAGTGCTGCGGCTTCCCGATCGTGACCATGAACAAGGACGCGTCGCTGAAGATGGCCGGCCGCCACATCGGCGACGCGATCGACCAGGACGCCGACTGCCTGGTCACCCCCTGCCCGCTCTGCCACCTCAACCTCGACCTGCAGCAGCCGCTGGCCGAGCGCTTGGCCGGGCGCGACCTCGGCCTGCCGGTCCTGCACCTGCCGCAGCTCCTCGGCCTGGCCTTCGGCCTCGACGAGAAGGAGCTCGGCCTCGGCCGCCACGTCGTCAAGCCGACGTCGGTCATCGACTGGTCGAACGCGGTGGTGGCCGGCGTCGCGTAGGCGACGCCGGCCCCGACGGGCTCAGTCGTCGGTGTCGAGGAAGTACTGGACCCCGCCGAGGAGCAGGCCGACTCGCGCGGGGTCCGCGTCGCCGGTCTTCGCGTCGCGCAGGACCATGATCGACTTGCGCACGACCTCGCCGCTCTCGTAGCGCAGCTCGAGCGTGCCGTTGGGGAGCACCGCGTAGGTGCCCTTCTGGTCCGGCGAGACCGAGGCGAAGTTGCCGCCGCCGGGGATCATCGCCCCACCGCCGAACGTGCCGAGCGTCTCGCGCGACAGCGCGAACAGGCCCGTCGTGGTCATCGTCAGCCAGTTCTGCTGGACGGTCTGGTTCGGCCAGTAGCCCCAGACGTCGATCCCCTTGAGCGCGAGGTTCCACGTCGAGCCGGCGGCCGGGATCGGGCTCAGCGTCCACGTGTTCTCGCCGAGCGTGATGCTCGTGCGGTCGGCGGAGACCAGGTAGGCCTGGCCGTCGATCGTCAGCGAGTTGTTCGCCGGGTCGTAGTGGTACGGCAGGCAGCCGTCCGTCTCGTCGCCGCGCTCGTCGACACCCGCGGTCTTGGCGGTGCAGGGCGGGAAGCCGCTCTCCTCCGGCACGCCGCGGTAGACCCACTTGTCGTCCATGAAGGTGAACGCGAACCACCGGTTGCTGGAGAGCACGTCGACCTCCGCGCGGGTGAACGCGAGGCCGACCATCGACGGCGGCGGCGCGGCCTGATCCTTGGTGCCCTTCGTCTTCTTCGTGCTGGACTTGCGCCACTTCTTGAGGACCAGGTCGCTCTTGAGCGGCTTGACGCCCTTCGTCTTCGAGGTCACCGTCGCCCGGACGGTCGACGTCGCGCGAGCCTGGCTGGTGAGGCGCAGCTTCAGCGTCGCGGTCGCCTTCTTGCCCGCGCGGATCGTCTTGAGCCTCACCGTCTTGCGCTTGGCGTTGACGCCCCGCGGGAGCGTGACCTTCAGCCGCACGTCGCGCGCGGCCTTCGTGCCGCTGTTGACGACGCGCAGCTTCGCGGTCGCCCACCGGTTCGTGCGCAGCGGCGCGACCGTGGGCAGCTCGACGGTGAGCTTGACGCCCTCGGGCGGCTTGACCGGCTCGGGCTTGGGCGCGGGCGCCGGCGTCGGCGAGGGGCTCGGCGTCGGGGTCGGCGTGGGCGTGGGGGTCGGTGCCGGCGGAGGCGGCGGGGGCGGGTCGGCCTGCGTGACCGGCAGGTCGAGCCCGAAGGCGTCGAAGACGTCCGTCGTGCTGGTCGTGCCGACCAGCGCGCACTCCACCGTGAGCCCGCGCAGCTTGTCGCCCGACACCTGCATCGTGACCGTCTTGTCGACGATGGTCCGCGTGCCGCCGAGCGTCAGGGAGCCCGTCGAGGGCACCGCGTACGCCGCGCCCTCGGTGTTCGCCGGATGGAGAACCGCCAGCACCTGCGCCTGCGGCGTGCAGTCGGTCCGCGAGCCGCTGCCGAGGTAGACGCGCAGGTAGCCGTCCGCGGCCGCCGACGGCGCCTCGCGCAGCGTGACGCTCGCCGTGGCGGCGCCCGCGCTGTCGTACGCGACCTGCACGGCGCCGATGTCGTGGCCGCCCTGCACGCTCGTCTGGTCGTTGAGGGCGTCGCTGCCCTGGGCCGAACGGACCTCGGCGCCCGCGGGCGCCGCAGTGGCGCCGGCCAACGCGGCGCAGAGCAGCGTCGCGCCGACGAGGCGGCGACGCGCGCGGTTTCCCCTGCCGAACACACGCGCATCCTAATGCGGTTCACCCATGTGCCGCGACAGCGGCAACGCGCCACGGTGCGTGACCGACGTCACATGGACCGTTTCGTCACGGCACGCAGGAACCTGTACCGTCCCTGCATGGGCGCGGGCACCGGCACGTTGCGGCTCACCCGCCACGCCGGCCGGCAGCGCGACCGGGAGGCGGGGTGCCACGCCGTCTGGGCCGACGACGGGACGCACCGGCGCCTGACCACCGCGCAGACCGCCGCCACCGCCGTCGGCGCGCTCGACGTCTTCCTCCTCCTGTGGCTGATCCTCCCCACGCCGGAGAGCGACCTCAGCCGCGGCACGCTCTTCCTCGTCAACGGCCTCGTCGGCCTCGCGTTCCTCGCGCTCAGCAGCGCCGTCGCGTGGCGGATCAGCGCGCGTGAGTACGCGCCGATCTCCGGCTGGCTGCGGGCGGGCCGGCCGTCGAGCGCGGCCGAGCGCGCCCGCGTGCTCGCGCTCCCGCTGCGGTGCGCCGTCACGGGCGCGGTCGGGTGGGCGATCGGCGCCGCGGTGTTCTTCGCGCTCAACGCGGCGATCGCGACGCCCGAGTTCGCCGGCCACGTCGCGGTGACGATCGTGCTCGGCGGGCTGACGTGCTCGGCGCTCGACTACCTGCTGTCCGAGCGGCTGATGCGGTCGGTCACCGCGCGGGCGCTCGCGGACGAGCCCGAGCTCGTCGCGCGCGGCCCGGGCGTCACGGGGCGGCTCGTGCTGGTGTGGGCGTGCGCGACGGGCGTCCCGCTGCTCGGCCTGATGATCCTCGCCGTCCAGATGATCGTCGACCCGGACTTCTCGGCCGAGCGGCTCGGGGTCAGCGTCCTCGCCCTGGCCGTGGCCGCCGCGGGCGCCGGGCTCGTCGGGACGCTGCTCGCCGCGCGCTCGGTCGCCGACCCGCTGCGCGGCGTGCGCTCCGCGCTCGGCCGCATCCGCGCCGGCGACCTGCAGGCGCGCGTGACCGTCAACGACGGCAGCGAGGTCGGGCTCGTGCAGAGCGGCGTCAACGCGATGGCCGCCGGGCTGGAGGAGCGCGAGCGCCTCCGCGACCTGTTCGGACGCCACGTCGGCGAGGAGGTCGCGCGCACCGCCCTCGACGGCGCCGCCGACGGCGAGAGCGTCCGGCTCGGCGGCGAGCAGCGCGAGGTCGCGGTGCTCTTCGTCGACCTGATCGGCTCGACGTCGCTGGCGGCGCGCCGGCCGCCGGACGAGGTGGTCGCGCTGCTCAACCGGTTCTTCGCGGTGGTCGTCGACGTCGTCGAGCGCCACGGCGGCTGGGTGAACAAGTTCGAGGGCGACGCGGCGCTCGCGGTGTTCGGCGCGCCGGCCGACCACCACGACGCGGCCGGCGCCGTCCTGCGCGCCGCGCGCGAGCTGCGCCACCGCCTCCACGTGCTGGCCGACGTGGACGCCGCGATCGGCGTCTCGGCCGGGCCGTGCGTCGCCGGCAACATCGGCGCCGAGCGGCGGTTCGAGTACACGGTGATCGGCGATCCGGTCAACGAGGCGGCGCGCCTCTGCGACCTCGCCAAGCGGCGTGACGCGCGCCTGCTCGTCTCGTCCGTGGTGGTCGATCGCGCGTCCGGCGACGAGGGCGAGCGCTGGGCGTCGTGCGACGAGGTCGTGCTCCGCGGCCGTCGGCGTGCGACCCTCGTGGCAGCTCCGGTCTGACACCGGACGGTGAGGTCTGTAGTGTCGCGACGTGGGTCGTTCGCACGGACGCAGCAGCCTGCTGATCGCCGCGATCGTGGTCGGGGCGGCGTGCGGCCTGCCGGCCGTCGCGCACGGCGCGTCGTGGGTGACGGTGAGCGGCGGGACGGTGCTCCGCGAGCCCGCGGCGACGGTCGCGCTCGAGGGCCTCGTCGTCCGTGCCGCGGACGAGACCGCGAGCGTCGGAGTCGACCTCACCGGGCCCGAGCCGCGCGTCGCGTTCTCGGCCCGCGCCTGCGAGCCGGCCGGCGGCACGTGGGACGTCCGCGAGGTCGTGCACGACGACGTCGGCAACGTCACCCGGCTGTGGGGCTGGTACGAGCAGCGCTGCGTGGACGCCCCGCCGCTGGCGGGCGAGATCCGCGTCGGCTACCCGGACGGCGCCGAGCCGTTCGCGGCGCCCGCCGCGCTGCGCCTGCCGGAGACCGGCGCCGCCGAGCCCGTCGAGATCGTGGCCGGGCCGGACGGCCTGACGGTCACCGCGACGATGCTCGCATCGACCGCGGCGGCCGCCGCCCAGCGCGGCGCGTCCGGGGTCGAGGTGACCGAGGACGGCTGCACCGGCCGGACGCTGGCGCCCGGGGAGTCCTGCCGCGTCTGGCTGCGCGCGGCGCGCCTGGCCGACGCCCAGCTGCTCGTGAGCACGACCGCCGGCGCGGTCGCGGTGCCGGTCGAGGGCGGGGATGCCGCGCCGTTCACGCCGCCCGATGAGCCCGACGAGCCGCGCCCGCCCGCGAACACCAACGCCGCGCCGGCCGCGCCGACCGCCCGTGAGCCGGCCGCCTTGCTGGCGTCGCCCGCGCCCGAGCTCTTCGCCGGCGTGGCGTCGCGCCCGTCCTCACGCCCTTCCACGTCGCTCCCGGACATCTGCCCCACGAGCCGCCTGGCCACGCTGAGCGCGCCACGCGGCACGAACCGCGCCGACCGCCTCTTCGGCGCGCCCCGCGCCGAGCTGATCCGCGCCCGCGGCGGCGACGACGAGGTCTACGCCGGCCCCGGCGACGACTGCGTCGACGGCGGCAGCGGCCGCGACCGCCTCGACGGCGGCGCCGGCCACGACGTGCTGGTCGGCGGCACGGGCGACGACCTCCTCATCGGCGGCCCGGGCCGCGACCTGCTGGTCTGCGGCACGGGGACCGACACGGCGATCGCCGGCTCCGGCGACCGCACGGCCGCCTGCGAGCGGGTCGTGCGCCTGCGCCGCTAGGACGCCGCGACGGCGGAGGCCGGGCGCACGAGGTCGCGCGCCACGAGCTCCTCGGCGATCTGCACCGTGTTCAGGGCCGCGCCCTTGAGCAGGTTGTCGCCGACGACGAACAGGTTGAGGCCGTTCGGGACGCCGAGATCCGGGCGGATGCGGCCGACCGCGACCTCGTCCCGGCCCGCCCACTCGAGCGGCGTCGGGACGTCCTGGACGACGAGGTTCGGGAACGCCTCGAGCACGCGGTGCGCCTCGTCCAGCGACGGCTCGCGCTCGAAGATCGCGCGGACGGCGACCGCGTGGCCGACCATCACCGGCACGCGCACGCAGGTCGGCGAGACCTGCAGGCCCGGGATGTCGAGGATCTTGCGCGACTCGTTGCGGAGCTTGATCTCCTCGTCGGTGTAGCCGTCCTCGACGACCTTGCCGAGCGAGGGCACGACGTTGAAGGCGAGCGTGTCGGCGTGGACCGACGCCTCGACCTTGCGCCGCGCGGCGTCGCCGTCGTTGACGAGCAGGTCGACGTCGGCGCCGACGACCGGCACCTGGGCGGCGAGCTCGTCGATGCCCTTCTGCCCCGCGCCGCCCGCGGCCTGGTAGCTCGTCGCCACCATCGCCTGCAGGCCGAACGCGTCGTGCAGCGCCTTGAGCGGCAGCATCGCGACCATCGTCGTGCAGTTCGGGTTGGCGACGATGCCCTTGTGGCCGGCCAGCGCGTCGGGGTTGACCTCGGTCACCACGAGCGGCACGTCGTCGCTCATGCGCCAGGCGGATGAGTTGTCCACGACGACCGCGCCGGCCGCCGCGAACTTCGGCGCCCACTCGCGCGAGGTCGCGCCGCCCGCGCTGAACAGCGCGAGGTCGAAGTCCTGGATGGTGTCCTCGGCGAGGACGCGGCACGGCTCGTCGGTGTTCGGCAGCTCGCGCCCGCGGGAGCGCTCGCTCGCGAACGGCACGACGGCGTCGGCCTTGAACCCGCGCTTGCGCAGCAGGTCGCGCATGATGGTGCCGACGGCACCGGTGGCTCCGACGACGGCGACGCGCATCAGGCGGCGAACTCCCCGAACGGGTTCTCGGGCCGCATCGTGTCGGGGCCCTGGAGCTCGAACGCGCTGTGCAGCGAGCGCACCGCCTGCTTGAGCTGGTCGCCCTGGACGACGCAGGAGATCTTGATGGGCGACGTGGAGATCATGTCGATGTTGATCCCCTCCTCGCCGAGCGTGCGGAAGACCTTGGCGGCGACGCCGGGGTGCGACTTCATCCCCGCGCCGACGATGGAGACCTTGCCCATCGACTCGTCGGCGACGACGTTGGCGATGCCCGCCTCGTCGACCAGCGGCTGGAGCGCCGCCTGGGCCGTGCGCAGGTCGTCCTTCGGGACCGTGAACGAGACCTCGGCCTGGGCGCCCTCGCCCACCGGCTCGTTCTGGATGATCATGTCCACGTTGACGTTCGCGTCCGCGAGCGTCGTGAAGATCCGCCCGGCGATGCCGGGGATGTCGGGCACGCCCACGAGGGTGAGGCGAGCCTCGCCCGAGGAGTGCGTCACGGCGGTGATGAGGGGCTGTTCCACGGTCTCGTCGTCTCCGACCACCACCGTACCGGGCTTGTCGTGGAAGCTCGAACGGCAGTGGATTCGAACCCCGTGGTTGCGCGCGTACTCCACGGAGCGCAGCTGCAGGACGCCGGCGCCCGACGCGGCCATCTCGAGCATCTCCTCGAAGGTGACCACGGAGAGCTTGCGCGCCTCCGGCACGATGCGCGGGTCGGCCGTGAACACGCCGTCCACGTCGGTGTAGATCTCGCAGACCTCGGCGCCGACGGCGGCGGCGAGCGCGACGGCGGTCGTGTCGGAGCCGCCGCGGCCGAGCGTCGTGACGTCCTTCGCGGTCGACACGCCCTGGAAGCCGGCGACCAGCACGATCGAGCCGGAGTCGAGCGCCTCGCGGATGCGATCCGCGCGCACGTCGAGGATGCGGGCCTTCGTGTGCGACGTGTCTGTCACGATCCCCGCCTGTGAGCCGGTCAGGGAGATGGCCCGGTGCCCGAGGTCGTTGATCGCCATCGCGCACAGCGCGCAGGAGACGCGCTCGCCCGTGGAGAGGAGCATGTCCATCTCGCGCGGGTCGGGATCGGGGGAGATCTCCTGCGCGTCGGCGATGAGACGGTCGGTCTCCTTGCCGCGCGCCGAGAGGACGGCCACGACGTCGTGGCCCTGCTCGCGCTTCTCGACGATCCGCTTGGCGGCGCGCTTGAGGCGCTCGGCGTCGGCGACCGACGTGCCGCCGAACTTCATGACCACGGTCTCCGGCATCGCGGGTGGAGGATATGAGGCGCTGGGCGCTGGTGGTAGCCGGCATCGCGATGGCCGCGGCCGCGGCCGTCGTGCTGCTCGTGAGCGGCGGTTCGAACCCGGACGGGGGCGGGCGCAGCGTGCCCGAGGGCGGCTCGCGCTTCGGCACCACGGCGACCACGACGCAGACCGCCACCACGCCCGCGCGCGACGCCGCCGCGCTCGAGCGCCAGGCCGCGCAGCTCTTCGTCGTCGGCTTCCCCGTCGACCGCGGGCCGCAGCGCATCTGGGGCGCGCTGTACGTGAGCGGCGCGGACTTCCGCTCCACCACCCAGCTGCGCGCGCTGATCCGCCGGGAGGAGCGGCGTGCCCGGCGCCAGCGGCGGCCGCTCCCGCTGATCGTCGTGGACCCCTCCGAGTTCCCCGGCCTGGGCCCGGCGGCCCAGCCGACGCTCGGGGCGGAGGGCACCCAGCGCGACGCGCGCACGACCGCGCTGCGCAGCGGCCGCCGCCTCGGCCGGCTCGGCGTCGACGTCGTGCTCGCGCCGTCCGCGGATCTCGGCGTCGAGGGGAGCGCGGCCTCCCAGCGCTCCTACGGCGACGACCCGCAGCGCACCGCGGCGTTCACGTTCCAGGCGGTCGACGGCTGGGAGGCCGCGGGCGTCAGCCCCGCGCCCGGGCGGTTCCCCGGCGAGGGCGCGGCGTCGCAGGATCCCTCCGCGGGCCCGGCGACCGTCGGCCTCTCGCTGGAGGAGCTGGTCGCGCGCGACGTACGGCCGTTCGCGGGCGTGGTGGGCAAGGCGCCGGCGATGCAGATGAGCGCGGCGGTCTACGCGGCGTGGGACGGCGTGACGCCCGCGACGCTCCTGCCCGACGCGGTCCGCCTGCTGCGGGAGCGGCTCGGCTTCGAGGGCGCGGTGATCAGCGCCGACCTCGTCGCCGCCACCGCGGCCACCGGCGGAACGGTCGGCGAGGCCGCCGTCGCCGCGCTGCGCGCCGGATGCGACCTCCTCTTCGTCCCCGGCGGCCGCGCCGAGCAGGACGGGGCGGTCCGTGCGCTTGTGCGCGCGGTGGCCGCCGGGCGGGTGCCGCGCGCGCGGTTCGACGAGGCGCTCCGCCACGCTGCCGCGCTGCGCAAGGCCGCGGCGGACGGCTAGGCGCGGACCATGCCGCGCCGCGCGGCGTCGTCGATCACCGCGGCGGCGATCGGGACGAGCGGCGGCCAGTGGCGCTCGATCTCCGGCAGCAGGCGGGTGCGGAGCTGGTCGGCCGTGCGGTCGCCCGCGCGCCACGCCGAGCCGTCGCCGGACCAGTGCAGGACGAGCGGCTGGAGGCGATCCAGGCCGCGGGCGAAGCGCGCCTCGGGGGTCTCGCTTGCCTCGAACTCCTCCCACAGCGCGTGCGCGTGCGTGCCGACGTCGTCCGGGAGCAGGCCGAAGAGGCGGACCGCGGCGGCGGCCTCGGCGTCCGCGATCGCCGCACGGGCCGCGGTGTCGTGGAAGGGCGTGTCGCCCACATCGACCTCCACGACGTCGTGGACGAGGAGCATCGACAGGACGCGGCCGAGGTCGGTCTCCGGCGCCACGCGCGGGTGCAGGACGAGCGCGTAGAGCGCGAGGTGCCAGGAGTGCTCGGCGCTCGTCTCCCCGCGCGAGCCGTCGATCAGGCGGTTGAGCCGCTCGACCCCGGTCAGGCCGTGCGCGACGGTGAGGAAGTCGAGGCTGCGCTGGGTGTCGGCGTCGAGGCCGAGCACGCCGAGGTCGGGGCCGTGGGACACCGTCCGAGTGTGGCACCCTCCTGCGCCGTGACCACCGTGCCCGAGATCGCCATCCCCCGCGTCGGCGTCAGCGCGATCGTCGTGCGCGACGGCCGCGTGCTGCTCGGCTGCCGCCAGGGCGCACACGGCGAGGGCACGTGGGGCTTCCCCGGCGGCAAGCTCGACCCGGGCGACACGCCCGAGGCGACCGCCGCGCGCGAGCTCGAGGAGGAGACGGGGCTGGTCGCGGTGGACGTCGCGCCGGTCGCGTGGACGAACGACGTCTTCGCCGACGAGGGGCTGCACTACGTGACGCTCCACCACCGCGTCGAGGTCGCGCCCGGCCGCGAGCCCGAGCTGCGCGAGCCCGACAAGGCGACCGCGTGGGAGTGGTTCGCGTGGGACGCCCTGCCCGACACGCTCTTCCTGCCGGTCACCGCGCTGCGCGCGACCGGCTGGCGGCCCTAGCCCAGCGCGGCCCGGATCGCCGCGGCGGCCTCCTCGGCCTCCGCGTCGTCGGCGTACTTCGTGCGCGGCCAGAAGAACCCGCGCAGGCCGTCCTTCGGGTTGCGCGGGACGACGTGCACGTGCAGGTGCGGGACCGACTGCGAGACGATGTTGTTGACGGCGTTGAAGACGCCCTTGGACCCCATCGCGTCGCGCACCGCCACGCTCAGCCGCTGGACGCGCTCGCCGAGCGGGCCGACCAGCTCCGGCGGCAGGTCCCAGACCGCCTCGACGTGCGCCTTGGGCACGAGCAGGACGTGGCCCGGGAAGAGCGGGCGGATGTCGAGGAACGCGGCGAACGCGTCGTCCTCGTAGACCACGAACCCCTTCTCCTCGCCCGCCGCGATGCGGCAGAAGAGGCAGGCCTTCGCCGCGGCCATCGCTACAGCGTGCGGCGCCCGGCGAGCGCGCGCCCGAGCGTGACCTCGTCCGCGTACTCGAGGTCCCCGCCGACCGGCAGGCCGGACGCGAGCCGCGTGACGCTCGTCGCCGGCGCGCGCTCGCGCAGCTCGTCGGCGATGTAGAGCGCGGTCGCCTCGCCGGTCGTCGTCGGGTTGGTCGCGACGACGACCTCGCGGATCGGCTCGTCCGCCGTCGTGATGCGGCGGAACAGCTCGGCGAGCTTGAGGTCCTCCGGATCCACGCCGTCGATCGGCGACAGCGCGCCGCCGAGCACGTGGTAGCGCCCGTTGAACTCGTGCGTGCGCTCGATCGGGATGACGTCGCCCGGCTCCTCCACGACGCAGATGAGCCCGCCGTCGCGGCGCGTGTCCTGGCAGATGCGGCAGGTCGGCTCGTCCGCGAGGTTGAAGCAGATCTCGCAGAGGCCGATCTTCTCCTTCACCTCGCGGATGGCGTCCGCGAGCGCGTTGGCCTCCTCCGGCGTCGCGCGCAGCAGGTGGAACGCCAGCCGCTGCGCGGTGCGCTGGCCGACGCCCGGCAGCTTGCCGAGCTCGGTGATCAGGCGCTGGACGGAGGGGGCGTACAAGCGCTACCGGTTCTTCTTCGCCGCGCGGCGCGCCGCGCGGTTCATCCCGCCGGGCGCTCCGCCCGGAGCGCCCGGGCCGAGACCGCCGCCGAGGCCACCCAGCCCGCCGCCGAGCCCGAGGGACTCGAGCGCGCTGGCCGGGTCGAACCCGCCCCCGCCGCCGAGGCCCTCCATCTTCTTGGCCGCGATCTCCTCCGCCTGCGACAGCGCCTGGTTGACCGCGGCCAGGACGAGGTCCTGGAGCATCTCGACGTCCTCGGGGTCGACCGCGTCGGGGTCGAGCGTGATCGACTCCAGGCGCAGGTCGCCGGTGGCGACGACCTTGATCATCCCGCCGCCGGCGGAGACCTCGACGCGCTCCTCCTTGAGCGCCTCCTGGGCCTCCTGCTGCGCGGCCATCATCTCCTGCGCCTGCTGGAGCATCTTCTGGAGGTTCGGGGGCTGGGGCATCAGGACGTGGGCTCCTCGTCGTCGGGCACGATCTCCTCGGCCTCGAACTCGTGCTTGAACCGCTCGATGATCTCGTCTTCGGAGAGCGCGGGAGCGGCCGTGGCCGCGACCTCCTCCTCGACCTCGTCGCGGAGGTCGAACGTGAGCTTCAGCGTGCCGCCGCCGAGGTTGCGCAGCTGGTCGGCCACGAGCTGCCGGCACGCGACGTCGTCGGCCTTGCGCTTGTAGAACGAGTCCTCGCTGGCGAACGCGGCCACGAGCTCGTCGCCGTTCAGCTCGACGGGCCGGGACTTCGCGACCGCGGCGCCGAGCATGAGGTTCGCGCCCTTGACCATGTCGATGACCGCGGGCCAGTTCTGCTTGACCCACGCGAGGTCGACGGCTCCGGCGGGGGCGACCGGCGCGGGCGGCTGGATCGCCTCCTGCACCTCGGCGGTCGCGACCGCGGTGGCGTGCGCGGGTTCGGCGCCGGGGGGCTCGGGCTGGGCCGCCGGCGGCTGCGGCGGATGCTGCGGCTCGGGCGCAGGCGGCGGGAAGGCGTGGCCGTTGCGCTCGCCGCCGACCGGGGCGACGTCGGGCGCCGCGGGCGGCGCGCCGGTGGGCGGCGTGCCTGGCGTGGTCGCGGCGGGCGCGGGAGCGGAG